>JAFDWM010000002.1 GCA_018268455.1 Actinomycetota bacterium
GGAGCGGGTCCGCCGACGATGGAATCACGGCCGAGACGGCCGCATCAGCGAAAGGCACACCGCACATGCGTTCAGCGAAGTACTCCGGAGCAGGATCCGCCGCCGAGGTGATCTCCATCATCGAGGTCGACACGCCTGAGCCCGGAGCGGGCCAGGTCGTCGTCCGTGTCGCCGCGGTCGGCATGAACCCGGTGGACGTGAAGATCCGCCAGGCCGCCCACGACTTCGGCGTGATCCGGTACTCCGATCTGCCTGGGTGGGACCTCAGCGGGACGATCTCCGCCGTCGGCGAAGGCGTGCAGGGATGGGCCGTCGGTGATCGGGTGTTCTCCCTGGTCGGGTTCCCCGATGCGGCTCACACGCTCGCCGAGTACGCCGTGGTCGCGGCGACCGGCCTCGCCCGGGTGCCTGGGTCGTGGAGTGCGGCACAGGCCGGCGCGACGCCGTTGGCCGCACTGACCGCGTGGCAGGCGCTCGACGCGGCGGGGGTCGCGGAGGGGGACCGGGTGCTCGTGCTCGGCGGGGCCGGCGGCGTGGGCCATCTCGCCGTGCAGCTGGCCGCGGCGCGCGGTGCGCACGTGATCGCCACGGCGAGTCCGGCGAAGGCGGATCTTGTCGCGTCGCTGGGGGCGGCGGAGGTCGTGGACTACCGCGACGGCGCAGCGCTGGACCGTATCGATGCGGTCGATGCGGTCATCGTCACGGTCGACGGCACCCTGCCGCCTCGCGGCTCCGTCCGCGAAGGCACCGCCGTCATCACCATCACCGGGTTCACACCCGGGCAGGAGGCACAGCTCGCCGAGTGGGGTGCCGGCACGGTGCGCCGGATCCTGGTCGTCGCCGACGGCCGGCAGCTGCAGCAGGTCGCCGACCTCGCCGATGCCGGCCGCGTCACGGTGCACCTCGACTCGGAATACGCCCTCGACGACCTCGTCGCCGCGCAGGAGCGCGTGGAGACGGGACGGGCCACCGGAAAGGTGGTGGTGATCGTCGACCCGGAGGCGTGACGGCGTGCCGCGCCGCGGGCCGCTTCTGGACGACAGGCCCCGGCCGGCGCGACTCAGGCGTCGAAGCCGAGGCTGAGCTTGCGCAGCAGCGCCGCCAGGCGCTCGCGATCGCCGCGCGGGAGCGCGGACAGCAGCGTGGCCTCGGCATCGACAAGCCGGGTGATCGCGGCATCGACGCGCACCCGCCCGTCGTCGGTGAGGGACACCTGCACGCTGCGTCCGTCGTCGGGATCCGCCTCGCGGCGCACCAGGCGGCGGCCCACCAGGCGGTCGATGCGGTTCGTCATCGTGCCGCTGGAGACCAGGGTCTGCTGCAGCAGCTGTTTCGGGCTCAGCCGGTACGGCGCCCCGGCGCGGCGCAGCGCCGAGAGCACATCCCACTCCCACGGTTCCAGATCGCTGCGGCGGAACACGTCGCGGCGGGCGCGATCGAGCAGCCGGGAGAGCCGGTCGACACGGGAGAACACCTCGAGCGGGGAGAAGTCCAGGTCGGGACGCTGGGTGTTCCAGGCCGCGACGATCCGGTCGACCTCGTCGCTCGCGGATCCCTCGCCGATGCTCATCCGTTCATTATCCCGGCGGATCCGCGCTGCCTCGTCCGCCTCGTGATCCGCAGCGCAGGCCGGCGGATCCGCGATGAGCCTTACGACGACGACCGATGCCGGCCGGATCACCCGGACGGTGCATGGCAGAATTGAGAAGCGGGCGCGCGGCGGCCGCGGTCCGCCGTGGTGTAACGGCAGCACGACAGCCTTTGGAGCTGTGAGGTTCAGGTTCGAATCCTGGCGGCGGAGCATGACGCAGAACCCACTCGCCATCGTCGTCCTCGCCGCAGGGCAGGGCACCCGCATGAAGTCCCGTCTGCCCAAGGTGCTGCACCCGATCGCCGGCCGCACGCTCGTCGGCCATGTGCTGGCCACCGCCGCGCAGCTCGGAGCGGACACGATCGAGGTCGTCGTGCGGCACGAGCGCGATCTGGTCGTCGAGGCGCTGTCCGCCGCGCACCCCGACGCGATCATCGTCGATCAGGACGAGATCCCGGGCACTGGACGCGCGGTGCAGGTCGCCCTGGATGCGCTGCCGGCCGGCTTCGACGGCGATGTGCTCGTTCTCTCCGGCGATGTTCCCCTTCTCGAGGCCGAGACCCTGCGGGCGCTCATCGACGGGCACCGCGCCGCCGCCGCGGCCGCGACCGTGCTCAGTGCGATCGTGGACGACCCGAACGGATACGGGCGCATCATCCGCGACGAGGCCGGCGATGTCGCCCGCATCGTCGAGCAGAAGGATGCCGACGACGCGGAGAAGGCCACGCGCGAGATCAACGCCGGCGTGTACGTGTTCCGCTCCGGGCTGCTGCGCAGCGAGCTCGCCAAGGTCACCACCGACAACGCCCAGCGCGAGATGTACCTGACAACCGTGATCGGCCTGCTGCGCGACGCGAACGAGAAGGTCGCCGTCTCCGTCGCCGCCGACACCGCCGCGACGTTCGGGATCAACGACCGGATCCAGCTCGCCGAGGCCGCCCGCACGCTGAACGACCGCATCGTGCGCCGCTGGCAGCGCGACGGCGTGACGATCCAGGATCCGGCGACGACGTGGATCGACGACGACGTGACGCTCGCACCCGACGTGACGATCCTGCCGAACACGCACATCCTGCGGGCGAGCACCGTCGCCGCCGGCGCCACGATCGGCCCCGACACCACGCTCGTGAGCACCGAGGTCGGCGAGGATGCGCACGTGCGGCGCTCCGAGGCCACGCTCGCGGTGATCGGCGCCCGTGCCGACGTCGGCCCGTTCTCGTACCTGCGCGCGGGCACCACGCTCGGCGCCGACGGGAAGATCGGCGCCTACGTCGAGGTCAAGAACGCGCAGATCGGCGACGGCAGCAAGGTGCCGCACCTGTCGTACGTCGGCGATGCCACCGTCGGTCGCGGGGTGAACCTCGGCGCCTCCACGATCACCGCCAACTACGACGATGTGAACAAGCACCGCACCGAGATCGGCGACGAGGTGCACACCGGGTCGCACACGGTGCTCGTCGCGCCCGTTAGGCTTGGAGCCGGCGCGAAGACCGGCGCTGGAGCCGTCGTCCGCAAGGACGTCCCCGCCGGGTCTCTCGCCATGAGCGTCGCACCCCAGCGCAACATCGAGGGGTGGGTCGAGAAGAACAGGGCAGGCACGGCGGCGGCGGAAGCCGCCAAGCGTGCCGATTCGGCGGAATAGGCGGGTCCGATGGGGCGCAAGAAGAACACGACGGTCGAGCTGGACCGCGACAACGACATCGCACCGGGGCTGGTCGCCAAGACCAAGAAGAGGCTCGTCGTCGCCGGCGGACGCTCACACCCCGAGCTGACCGCGCAGGTCGCCGCCGCCCTCGGCACCGAGATCGCGCCGGTCGAGCACCGCACGTTCGCATCCGGCGAGATCTACGCCCGCTTCGAGGTGTCGATCCGCGGCTGCGACCTGTTCATCGTGCAGTCGTTCGGCGAGCCGGTGAACGAGTGGCTCATGGAGACGCTCATCATGCTCGACGCCGCCAAGCGCGCCTCGGCGAAGCGCATCACCGTCGTCGCGCCGTACTACCCGTACTCCCGTCAGGACAAGAAGGGCCGCGGACGCGAGCCGATCTCGGCCCGCCTCGTCGCCGACATGCTCAAGGTGGCCGGCGCGGACCGTGTCATGAGCGTCGACCTGCACGCCGCGCAGATCCAGGGCTTCTTCGACGGCCCGGTCGACCACCTCTTCGCCAAGCCGGTCCTGCTCAAGCACTTCGAAGACACCCTCACCGCCGAGGACCGCGAGACGCTCACCATCGTCTCGCCGGACATGGGTCGCGTGCGCGTGGCCGACACCTGGTCCGACAGCCTGGACGCGCCGCTCGCGATCATCCACAAGCGCCGTGACCCGATGGTGGCCAACCAGGTCTCCGTGCACGAGATCGTCGGCGCCGTCGAGGGGCGCACCTGCCTCCTCGTCGACGACATGATCGACACCGGTGGCACGATCGTGAAGGCCGCGCAGGCGCTCAAGGCCAACGGCGCCCGCAAGGTGATCGTCGCCGCGACCCACGCGATCTTCTCGGATCCCGCCAGCGAGCGACTGCAGGACTCCGCGATCGATGAGGTCGTCGTCACCGACACGATCCCGCTCGCCGCCGAGCGCCGCTTCCCGGGACTGCTGATCCTGCCGATCGCGCCGCTGCTGGCCAGAGCGATCCGGCAGGTGTTCGAAGACGGATCCGTCACCAGCATGTTCGACGGCGCCGCCTGACCCACTGCCGAAGGGCCGACCGGCACGTCGCCGGCCGGCCTTCCTTCTGCCGGGCGGACGCTTCGGGCGCACCGCGCCTTCTCAAAGACGACGCATAGAAGGATTGCTGAAGCTGGTTCTCATGAGACTTTCGCCCACGGTCCGTCACGGATCGGCCCTCGTCGGCATCGCGGGGACCCTGGTCCTCGCCGGATGCGGGTCTGACACGTCCTCCGCGGCGACCCAGACCGGCACGCCGGCGCCTCAGAGCACGGCGGCGGCCACGCCGGCCGCCGGCACCGCGGATCCGTCCGCGGGCGGTGCCTACAAGGACGGCACGTACACGGCCTCGGGCTCGTATCAGACCCCGCAGACGGTCGAGAAGATCACGGTCACGGTGACCGTGGCACAGGACGAGGTCACCGCGGTGACGGTGACCGGTGATCCTCAGGCCTCCGAGACCCGGCACTATCAGGCGCAGTTCATCGAGGGCATCTCGGCGCAGGTCGTCGGCAAGAAGCTCGCCGAGATCAACGTCTCGCGGGTCTCCGGATCCTCACTCACGAGCGGTGGCTTCAACAAGGCGATCGCCGCGATCCGCACCGAAGCCAAGGGCTGACCGGTGCCGGACGCGCCTGCGCCGGATCGGCGACCCGCTGCGGACGACGTGCGCTGATGGACAGCTGGCGCTTCGACGCGATCGGCACTGTCTGGGAGATCGGCACGGAGCGCCCGCTCGCGGCGGGGGAGCGTGCCGTGGTGACCGCGGCGATCGACGGCTTCGACCGCACCTGGTCGCGCTTCCGGGAGGATTCCCTCGTGTCGGCGCTGTTCCGGCAACCGCAGGAGATACCCGTGCCCTATGACGCGCCGGTGATGCTGGACCTGTACCGCGAGCTTTCCGCGGCGACGGCGGGTGCGGTGCAGCCGCTGGTCGGGGAGAGCCTGGCCGCGCGTGGGTACGACGCCGGGTACTCCCTGCACGACCGCGGCGCGCACCCCGCCCCCGCCGCGTGGACCGAGCTGCTGACCTGGGATGCGGCGGCGCTCGAACTGCACGATCCCGCGCTCATCGACGTCGGCGCGCTCGGCAAGGGACGGCTCGTCGACATCGTGCACGACGCGCTGGGCATCATCGGCCATGCCGCCCGCCTCGTCGATGCCGGCGGGGATCTGCGGCTCAGCGGCGCACCGATCCGGGTCGGACTCGAGCACCCGTTCGACACGACCAGGGCGATCGGCGTGGCGACGCTGGGCGATGCCGCGCTGTGCGGATCCGCCGTGAATCGTCGCGCGTGGCCGGGCGCGGATGGCACCGGCCTGCACCACGTGCTGGACGCCCGCACGGGCGAGCCCGTGCGCACCTGGGCCGCGACCTGGGCGATCGCCGAGGTGGCGATGCTCGCCGATGCGGCCGCCACCGCACTGTTCTTCGAGGGTGGCGCCGAGTTCGCGGATCGGCACGGTGTGGAATGGCTGCGGATGAGTACCGACGGGCGCGTGCAGCGCTCCGCCGGATCCGATCGGATGGAGGTCTTCGCGTGATCGTGATGCTGATCGTGACGCTGATCGGGCTGCGCGAACGCGCCCTCGCGCGGCTGGGCCGGTTCACGATGTACCGGCTGACTCTGTACGCCCTGCTGGCGCTCGCTGCGGTCGCGACGCTGCTGTCTGTTCTCGGCGCGATCGCGGTCACCCCGCTGGAACTGGTCGCGACGCTCGCGGTGCTGGCGCTCGCGGTGTTCTGCACCGACGCGGCCGCCCAGGCGCTGCTGCACGTTCCTCGTCGCGTCGAGTCGTCGTTCATCACCGCGCTCATCATGCTGTTCGTCGTACAGCCGGGCGCGAACCCCGATCAGGTCGCCGGGATCGCTCTCGCCGGCATCGTGGCGGCGCTGTCCAAGTACGCGCTGGCCTGGCGCGGCCGGCACCTGCTGAACCCGGCCGCGGTCGGCGCCACAGTGCTCACCCTGACGAATCTCGGCTTCTCGTCGTGGTGGATCGGCACCCCGGTGATGGCGATCCCCGTGATCCTCCTCGGCCTGCTCGTGCTGTGGCGCACCGAGCGGATCCGGGTCGTGCTGCTGTTCGTCGTCGTGTACGCCGCGGTGTCGATGCTGCGGATGGCGGTGCAGTCCTCGGCCGCCGGACTGCCCGTCGCACCCGGCGAGATGCTCACCGCCGTGCTGCTGCAGTCGCCGGTGCTGTTCCTCGGCGCCTTCATGCTCAGCGAGCCGCTGACGCTCCCGTCGCGGCGGTGGCAGCAGCTGCTGGTCGCCGTGGTCGTCGGAGTGCTGGCAGGCTGGCCGCTGAACCTCGGCGTCATCACGCTCGGCCAGGAGCGCGCGCTGCTGATCGGCAACCTGCTCGCGGCCGTGCTCGTCGCTCGGACGGGGATGCGCCTCACGCTCGTGCGACGGCGCCTGGTGACGCCGACGGTGCACGAGCTGACCTTCCGCGTGCGAGGCCGTACGCGATTCCTGCCCGGGCAGTACCTCGAGCTGCAGGTTCCGCACCGCCGGCCGGACAGCCGCGGCACGCGCCGGGAGCTCAGCATCGTCTCGCCGCCCGCCGAGCTGCCCTTCCTGCGGGTCGCCTATCGTGAGGCCGAGCACGGCTCGAGCTTCAAGCGCGCCCTCGGAACGCTGCAGAGCAACGACGTGCTCACCGCCACCGGCGTGTGGGGCGATTTCGTGCTGCCGGCGCGCGAGGCGCCCGTGCTGCTCATCGCCGCGGGCATCGGGGTGACGCCGTTCGTGTCGCAGCTCGGCGCGGCCGACCGCGCCGATGCCGTCGTGGTGCTCGTCGCCTCCTCGGCGGCGGAGTGCGCCTATCTGCGGGAGCTGGCCGCGACAGGCGCGCGCATCCTCGTGGTCACCCCCGATGAGCCGGCCGAGCTTCCCGATGCGGTGCGCTGGGCCGGTGGCGGACGGCTCGACGCGACGCTGCTGAACGAGCTGGTCCCGGATCTCGGCCGGCGTCACGCCTACATCTCCGGTCCGCCGCGCCTGATCGCCGAGCTCGCCCCGGCGCTGCGCGGCGCGCATCGGGTGACGACCGACGCGTTCGCCGGATACTGAGTCCGGCGGATGCCCGTGCGGGCCGCACGTTCAGCGGCCGCCGAGCGTGTGACCCATCTCGTGTCCGCCTGGCACTGCCGACGCCGGTTCCGCAGGGGAGGGTGCCGGAGACGCAGCCCCGCGGACATCGGTGTCGGGTGCGGCGTGTGCGGGGGAGGGCTGGGCAGCCCCAGCCGGATGCGGCTGCACGGGCGGCGTCGTCGGCAGGCGCACGGTGAACACGGTCGCGCCCGGCTCGCTCTGCACCGCGACCGTGCCGCCGTGGCTCTCCACGATCGCCTTCGTGATCGACAGGCCGAGGCCGGATCCGCCGGTCGCGCGGTTGCGCGAGCGGTCGCCGCGGGCGAACCGGCTGAACAGCTCCTCCCGCACGCCGGGGTCGATGCCGGGACCGTCGTCTCGCACCCGCAGCACCGCCTCCGAGCCGTCGCGGTCCACTTCGATCGTGATGTGCGTGCCGGCGGGAGTGTGCGTGCGGGCGTTGGCGAGCAGGTTCGTCACGACCTGCTGCAGCCTGCCGAGGTCGCCGATCAGCTCGACCGGCTCCTCGGGCACGTCGATCTCCCACTCGTGATCCGGCGCGGTGGGCCTGGCATCCGCGACGCCCTCGATCGCGAGCCGGGACAGATCGACGGTCGACAGTGTGAGCTCGCGCCCCTCCTCGAGGCGGGCGAGCAGCAGCAGATCCTCGACCAGGCTCGTCATGCGCAGCGACTGCGCCTGGATCCGCTCGAGCGCGGTGTGTGCGGACGCCGTCGCAGGATCCTCCGGCGCACCGGAGCGGCCGAGCGCCCGCAGCGAGAGCTCCGAGTAGCCGCGGATGGAGGAGAGCGGTGTGCGCAGCTCGTGGCTGGCATCGGCGACGAACTGCCGCATCCGCTCCTCGTTGCGCTGGCGTACGGCGAGCGAGGCGTCCACGTGGTCGAGCAGCGTGTTCAGTGCGGCGCCCACGGATCCGGTCTCGGTGCGTGGATCCGCCTCCGCGGCGGGGACGCGCTCGGTGATCGACACGTCGCCGCGGTCCAGCGGCTGATTGGCCACGCGGTTCGCGGTCGCCGCGACCGCCCGCAGCGGACGCAGCGCGACCCGGATCGTGATCGCCGTGGACAGGGCGAGCAGCAGGAGCCCGGCGATCGTGGTGATCGCGATCATCGAGAACAGCGTGGTGATCTGCGCCTCGGTGGACGCGCGGGACAGGCCGGTGATGAGCTGGAACGGCTGGGCGCCGCGGATGCTGGTGTGCTGCAGCTGGTAGCTGCCGAGCCCGGCGATCTCCTCCGCGGAGCGTCCCTGGCTGAGCGCGTTCACGATCTGCGTCATCTGCAGGTCGGTGAGGGGGAGTGCGGTGTGGTCGGGGCTGACGAAGGTGCCTGTCGCGTCTCCGGATCCGCTCACGACCATCACCAGCGTGCCCGTCTGCACGCCCGTCTGGCCCACGACCAGCTCCGTCGCCTTCGGCACCACACCGCCGAACGTCGAGCGCTGTGCGGCCATCGTCGCGAGGCCCTTGCCCGCGGTGCCCAGTTCATCCTGGAGCCGCCCGTTGAGCACGTTGCCGAGCACGACGCTGGTGGTGATCGCGATCACGACCAGGATCAGCGACACGAACCCGGTCACTGCGGCCATCAGCCGCGTCTGCAGCGAGAGCGGGCCGCGCGAGTGCGGACTGAGCAGGCTCATGGACGACGGGCCTTCGTCACGCGTGGGCTTCCTGAGGCTGCGGCGCCTTGATCATGTAGCCGACACCGCGCACGGTGTGGATGAGCGCGGTCTCGCGGCCGGCGTCGAGCTTCTTGCGCAGATACGAGATGTACAGCTCGACGACGCTCGAGCGGCCGCCGAAGTCGTAGCTCCACACCCGATCGAGGATCTGCGCCTTCGACAGCACGCGGCGCTCATTGCGCATCAGGAAGCGCAGCAGCTCGAATTCGGTGGCCGTCAGCTCGATCTCGTCGCTGCCGCGGACGACCTCGTGGCTGTCCTCGTTGAGGGTGAGGTCGCCGACCTGCAGGATCGAGTCGCTGGCATC
Organism: Actinomycetota bacterium; assembly: GCA_018268455.1. Taxonomy (GTDB): domain Bacteria; phylum Actinomycetota; class Actinomycetes; order Actinomycetales; family Microbacteriaceae; genus Microbacterium. Next base: position 9,369 of record JAFDWM010000002.1, read on the forward strand.
GGTGGTCGCGCCGCCGGATCGCCGGATCACGGCGCGCAGGCGCGCGACGACCTCCTCGAGGCTGAACGGCTTGGTGACGTAGTCGTCGCCGCCCGCGGTGAGTCCCGCGATCCGGTCGCTCACCGCATCCTTGGCGGTGAGGAACACGACGGGCACCATGTTGCCCTGCTCGCGCAGGCGCTTGAGGACGCCGAGCCCGTCCAGATCGGGCATCATGACGTCGAGGACCAGCGCGTCGGGGCCGAAGTCGCGCGCGACCTGCAGGGCTTCGAGCCCGGATCCGGCCGTGCGCACCTCCCATCCCTCCATGCGCAGGGCCATGGACAGCAGATCGGTGAGCATCGGCTCGTCGTCGACCGCGAGGATCCGCAGGGGAGAGCCATCGGGGCGACGCAGCTCAGTGGCGTGATCGTTCATGAGGTCCATTCTCCTCAGTTTCCTATGAACGATCTATGAAGAGCGGAGTGTTCGTGCCGATGGGTGCGTCGAGCATCGTCATGCCGTCTGCTTAGCGCCCGCATAGCATCGCCATCGCTCGCCCTTAGAACCGGCTCCTAACGTCGCATCGACGCCTTGACATGGCCGTCGTGACGAAGGAGTGCTGATGTACGGGACGTATCTGCGCCGAGAGCTCGCCGGACGCAAGAAGCAGACGGTGATCGTCGCCGTCGGGCTTGCGGTCGCGATCGCCCTGGTGATCGTGGTGAATGCACTGTCCGCCGGGGTGCGCGACGCGCAGACCCAGGCACTCTCGCGCGTCTACGGCGTCGGCACCGACCTCACCGTGACCGGCGCGCCCGCGCAGCGGGGCAGCGACACCGGCGGGCAGCGGTTCGACTTCGGTGCCGGCGGTGGCACCGACAGCGGCTCGGGCACGACGCTCGACCGGTCGGTGCTGCGCGCCTCCCCGGCCCGCGGCACCCTCGACGCGGCCGCCGTGACCACGATCGCCGGCACGTCCGGGGTGTCCGCGTCCACCGGCGCGCTGAGCCTGACGAATGTGACGTTCAACGGACAGGTGCAGGGCGCCCAGGGAGCCACCGGCGGACCCGGCGAGGGCGGCACCGGGGGCACGGGAGAGGACGAGGGTGGCACCGGGCAGCGGCCCCGCTTCGGCGGCGGCAGCTTCGGCATCAACTCGTTCAGCGTGCTCGGCGTCGACCCGACCACGACGGCGGTGGGCCCGCTGTCCTCGGTGAAGGTGTCGTCCGGGCGCAACCTCGGAACCGGCGACGACGGCCGGCTCGTCGCGCTCGTGGACAGCACGTATGCGACCTCGAAGAACCTGGCACTGGGCGGCACGGTCGACGTGGGCGGATCCGCCGTCACCATCGTCGGCGTCGTGGCGTCGTCATCCGACGCGGCCGACACCGCGGCGAACGTCTACCTCCCGCTGAGTACGGCGCAGAAGCTCGCCGGCACGGGGAACGTCGTCTCGACCGTGTACGTGAAGGCGGGCTCCGCCTCGGACATCTCGACTGTGCAGACCGCGCTCACGAAGGCGCTGCCGACCGCGACGGTGAGCTCGCAGGCAGACCTCGCCGCCACCGTGTCGGGATCGCTGTCCAGCGCCGCCGGCATGATCGAGGGCCTGGGCACCTGGCTGTCGATCATCGTGCTCGTGGTCGCGGTGCTGCTGGCGGTGCTCTTCACGCTGTCCGGCGTGGCCCGCCGCACGCGCGAGTTCGGCACACTCAAGGCGATCGGATGGTCGAACGGCAGGATCGTGCGCCAGGTCGCGGGCGAGTCGCTCGTGCAGGGGCTGATCGGCGGTGCGGCCGGGCTCGCGCTCGGGCTCGTCGGGATCCTGCTCGTGAACGTGCTGCACCCCACGATCTCCGGCGCGTCCGCCGCCGGCATCGCTCGCCGCGGCGCTGCCGCGGGCGGCACGGGCGGCGGCGCGGGTGCCGCGACCGGCGGCGGATTCGGCGGGGGAGGATTCGGCGGGGGAGGCGGCGGCTTCGGACGTCTGGGCCAGGGCGTTCAGGATGTGGTGCTGCACGCGCCGCTGAGCATCTGGATCCTCGTCGCCGCGGTCGGCCTCGCGATCCTCGGCGGCCTCATCGCCGGTGCGATCGGCGGGTGGCGCGCCGCGCGGCTGAGCCCCGCAGAAGCCCTGCGGTCCGCCGCCTGACACTCACGACCGAGAACGGAGCATCGACATGAGCACCATCGAGACCGCGCCCGCCGACACGTCGGCCCTGTACCGGCTCACCGGCGTCACCCGCACCTACCGCGGCAAGGGCCGCACCGTCACCCCGCTCACCGGGGTGACGGTCGATATCGCCGCGGGCGAGTTCGTCACGATCCAGGGGCCGACCGGCGGCGGCAAGTCGACGCTGCTGCAGCTGCTCGGCGCGCTGGATCGCCCCACGGCCGGGTCGCTGGTGCTCGCCGGCACCGAGCTATCGTCGGCCTCGAACCGGGAGCTCGGCCGGATCCGCGCCGAGGACATCGGCTTCGTCTTCCAGGGCTTCAACCTGATCCCCACGCTGACCGCGCGCGAGAACGTGGCGATGGCGCTCGTACCGGGCGACGTCCCGACCGCGGAACGCGCGGGGCTCGTCGAACAGGCGCTCGCCCACGTCGGGCTCGCCGACCGCGGCGATCACCTTCCCGGCGAGCTCAGCGGCGGCCAGCAGCAGCGCGTCGCGATCGCGCGCGCGATCGTGAAGACGCCGAAGGTGCTGCTGGCTGACGAGCCGACCGGCAACCTCGACGAGGAGATGCGCGACGAGATCCTGGGCCTGCTCGAATCGCTCTGCGCCGAGGGGCTGACCCTCATCGTGGTCACGCATGACTCCGCCGTCGCGAAGCGCGCGCACCGCCGCCTGCGCCTCAAGGACGGCCGGATCCTCGAGGTCTGAGCTCCTCGGAGCTGGGCAGACCTGACCGCGAGACTGCACCGGGGCCTCGAGACTGCAGCGGGGGCGCGCAGTCTCGAGGCGGGGGTGCAGTCTCGCGGTCAGTACGGCGTCAGTGGGTGTCTTCGGCTTCGATTTCGGTGCGGTCGCCGGACCACTGGGTGTGGAAGGTGCCTTCCTTGTCGGTGCGCTTGTAGGTGTGGGCGCCGAAGAAGTCGCGCTGGCCCTGCACGAGCGCGGCGGGGAGCCGGTCGGCGCGGATCCCGTCGTAGTACGACAGCGACGAGGAGAACGCGGGGGCGGGGATCCCGGCCTGCGCGGCGGCGACCACGACGCGCCGCCACGCGGCCTGGGCGCGGGTGATCGCCTCGGCGAAATAGGGTGCGGTCATCAGCACCGGCAGGCCGGGCTCGGCGGCGTAGGCATCGGCGATGCGGTTCAGGAACTGCGCACGGATGATGCACCCGCCACGCCAGATCTTGCTGACCTGGCCGAGGTCGATGTTCCAGTCGTACTCGGCAGCCCCCGCACGGATCTCATCGAAGCCCTGCGAGTACGCGACGATCTTCGACGCGTACAGGGCCAGCCGCACGTCCTCGATGAACGCGTCCGGATCCGCCACCGTGAGCGCCTCGGAGGGACCGGGCAGGGCCTGCGCGGCCGCACGCTGCTCCGGGTGGCTGGACAGGGAACGGGCGAAGGTGGCCTCGGCGATCCCGGACACCGGGACGCCCAGGGACAGGGCGGTCTGCACGGTCCACGCGCCGGTGCCCTTCGCGCCGGCCTGGTCCAGGATCACGTCCACGAGCGGCAGCCCGGTCGCGGCGTCGACCTGACGCAGCACCTCCGCGGTGATCTCGATCAGGTACGACTCCAGCTCGCCCGTGTTCCACACCGCGAAGATCTCCGCGATCTCGGCCGGGGTCTTGCCCGTGCCCCGGCGGATCAGGTCGTACGCCTCGGCGATGAGCTGCATGTCGGCGTACTCGATGCCGTTGTGCACCATCTTCACGAAGTGCCCGGCACCGTCATGGCCGACGTGCGTCACGCACGGCTCACCCTCCGCGATCGCGGCGATGGACTTGAGGATCGGGCCGAGCGTCACCCAGGACTCGTCGGACCCGCCCGGCATGATCGAGGGGCCGGTGAGGGCACCCTCCTCACCACCGGAGATCCCCGCACCCACGAAGTTGATCCCGCTGGAACGCACCGCCTTCTCCCGGCGGATCGTGTCCGGGAAGTACGCGTTGCCACCATCGACGATGATGTCGCCCGGCTCGAACACCTTCACCAGCTCATCGATCACCGCGTCCGTGCCCGCACCGGCCTTGACCATGATGATCGCGGTGCGCGGCTTCTGCAGACTGTCCGCGAACTCCTGATACGACGCCGCGGGGATGAACCCGGCCTCCGGGTGCGCGTCCAGCACTCCCTGCGTCTTCTCGTAGGACCGGTTGAAGATCGCCACGGTATTGCCCTCACGACTGGCGAGGTTACGGGCCAGATTCGAACCCATGACAGCGAGTCCGACGACTCCGATATTGGCGGCGGCAGTGGGCACGGTGATCTCCTCGTGTGTCCGGTGGGGGATGCCTTCAGCGTATCGCTGTCGATCCGTCGCCGCCGGTGTGTGTCGACGCCGATGACGACACGCGCGGGCCGCGCAGATAACGATCCGTGCACGCGCCCCCCGTTATCGCCCGGAAACCGGACATGTCCGAAACAAATGTGGTGCGTCATGCGTCGGACGCGAGGTACGCTCAGCACACCCTTGATGACATCGGCGTTCGAGGCAGACCGCCGATGACCCGAAATCGGAAGGCAACTCACAATGATGCGAAAGAAAGCCGTCGCGGGTGTGGCAGCAGCCGCCGCACTGCTGCTGCTGGCCGGCTGTGCGAACCAGGCGAGCACTGGCACGAGCACGTCAGGCAGCAGCAGCGGAAGCATCCCCGACATCCCCGCTGTGACCTCGGTCGAGACCCCGAAGAACGCCGTGCTTCCGGCCGGCGACGGAAAGGGCACCTGCCCGGCCACCACGACCATCGCGTACATCGGCGCCGAGACCGGCCCGAACGCACAGCTCGGCATCAACATCTTCAACGGTGTGCAGCTGGCCATCGACCAGCACAACAAGGCCAACCCCGGCTGCCAGGTGCAGTTCAAGAAGTACGACACCGAGGGTGACCCGAACAAGGCGACCGGCCCGGTGACCCAGGCCGTGAGCGAGGCCGACATCATCGGCGTCGTCGGTCTGCCGTTCTCCGGCGAGTCGAAGGCGACGGGCAACATCTTCCAGCAGCAGGGCCTGGTGCACATCACCCCGTCCGCGACCAACCCCGGCCTGACGCAGAACGGGTGGACGACGTTCTTCCGCGGCCTGGGCAACGACGCTCAGCAGGGCCCCGCGGCCGCCAAGTTCCTCACGGACACCCTGAAGGCCAAGAAGGTCTACCTCGTGCAGGATGACTCGGACTACGGCATCGGCCTCGCCGGCACCACCTCGAAGGGTCTCGGCAGCGCGCTGGTCGGCACCGACAAGGTGACCACCGGTCAGAAGGACTTCTCGGCCACGATCTCGAAGATCATGAACGCGAAGCCGGACGCGGTCTACTACTCGGGCTACTACGCCGAGGCTGCTCCGCTCGCGCAGCAGCTCGTGTCGAAGGGCTTCACCGGCGCCTTCGTCGGCCCCGATGGTGTGAAGGACGACCAGTTCATCAAGCTGGCCGGCGACGCATCCAAGAACGCGTTCTTCACCTGCCCGTGCATCCCGGGTGAGCTGCTGACGGACTTCTCCAAGCAGTACACCGACGCGTTCAGCGCCGCTCCCGGCACCTACTCGATCGAGGGTTACGACGCGGCCACCGTGCTGCTGAGCGGCATCGACAAGGGCAAGCAGACGCGCGCCGATCTGCTGGCCTGGGTCACCTCGTACGACGCGGACGGCCTGGCGAAGCACCTCAAGTGGGACAAGACGGGCGAGCTCGAGGCTCCGACCGTCTACGGCTACCGCGTGCAGGACGGGAAGATCGCCTACATCGGCCCGATCGGCAAGTAACCAGAAGGCCCCGTGGCGTACCCGCCATGGGGCCTTCTTCTCCCTCCCTGCCCTTTCCGGGCGCGATGGCGCGCCCCCTGTGGAAGCGAATAACTGAATGCTGGATCTCGTAGCCCAGTCCGTGGTGCACATGGACTCGTCCTGGATCAATTTCGATATCAATGCCCTGTTCCAGAATTTCTGGAGCGCCACCTTCGACGGCCTCACCTTCGGGGCCATCTACGGCCTCATCGCCGTCGGCTACACGCTCGTCTACGGCGTGCTGAGCCTGATCAACTTCGCCCATTCCGAGGTGTTCATCGTCGGCGCCTACGGTGTGGTGATCACCCTGACCATGCTGGGCTTCGGTCCCAGCGCGCCGACGATCGGTCCGATGGCGATCATCATGGATCTGCTGCTCGCGCTCGTGGTCGGCATGGTCTTCTCGGCGGCGACGGCGTTCATCGTCGAACGCGTCGCATACAGACCGCTGCGCAAGCGGAACGCGCCCCGACTGGTGTTCCTGATCACCGCGATCGGCGTCTCGTTCGCGATCCAGTACATCATCTTCCTGCCGTTCGTCGGCGGGGCGAACGCGCAGCCGGCGGTGACCATGTTCATCCCGACGCCGATCTTCGACGTCTTCGGAACGCTGGTCACGAACCAGCAGATCATCATCGTGGTGGCCGCGCTGGTGCTCATGATCGGCACCGACATGTTCATCCGGCGCAGCCGCACCGGTCGCGGGATCCGCGCGGTCGCGCAGGATCCGGATACCGCCACCCTGATGGGCGTCTCGAAGGAGCGCACCATCGTGATCACGTTCATCATCGGAGGTCTGCTGGCCGGTGCGGCCGCGCTGTTCTATGTGATGCTCGTGCCCTCCGGCGTCATCTACAACGGCGGCTTCATCCTCGGCGTGAAGGCGTTCGCGGCAGCCGTGCTCGGTGGTATCGGCAACGTCCGCGGCGCGCTGCTCGGCGGCATCCTGCTGGGCATCGTCGGCAACTACGGACAGATCCTGCTGGGCGATGCACAGTGGGCCGACGTGGTCGCGTTCGTGATCCTCGTCCTCGTGCTGCTGGTGCGTCCGACCGGCATCCTCGGCACCACCCTCGGAAGGAGCAAGGCATGAGCACCTCATCCGATGGCCCGCGTCCGCTGCACACGGCGGAGTCGGCGCGCGAAGTGATCGAGACCGAATCCATCGTCACGGTGCGCCGCGGACCGTTCCGCGGTCTCCGCGAACGCTGGAACCAGCTGTCCCGTCCCGCACAGTGGGGCTGGATGCTCATCGTCGTCGCGATCGCCTACGCGCTGCCCTACCTGGGCTTCTTCCCACTGACGACCGCGCCGGGCAACGACTGGCCGCTGTCGCTGTTCGCGATGGCCGTCTACGCGCTCGTGGCCGTGGGCCTGAACGTCGTGGTCGGCTACGCCGGACTGCTCGACCTCGGATACGTCGCATTCTTCGCGGTCGGTTCCTACACCGCGGCGATCTTCACCAGCCCGGATTCGCCGTACCTGAAGATCCCCTACCTGTGGACGCTTCCGCTGGCAATGGTGATCGCGATGATCTTCGGCGTCATCCTCGGCGTGCCCACGCTGCGGCTCCGCGGCGACTACCTCGCGATCGTCACACTCGGCTTCGGTGAGATCGTGCGGATCCTGGCGACCATCATCCCCGCGATGAAGGGCCAGGTCGGCTTCCAGAACGTCGGGCGCCCGCCGGGCGAGGGGGCCAACGGGATCCCGATCTTCGCGAACTCGAACGGCACACCCTGGTACTGGCTCACGATCACGATCCTGATCATCGTGCTGCTTCTCGCGGGCAACCTGGAGCGCTCGCGGGTCGGGCGCGCATGGATCGCGATCCGCGAGGACGAGGACGCGGCCGAGACGATGGGCGTACCCACCTTCAAGTACAAGGTGTGGGCGTTCGCGATCGGTGCGAGCGTCGGCGGACTCTCGGGTGCGCTGTTCGCCGGTCAGGTCGGCTTCGTGAACAACCAGAAGTTCGACGTGCAGACCTCGATCCTGTTCCTCGCCGCGGTCGTGCTCGGCGGCACCGGCAACAAGGTCGGGGCGATCCTGGGCGGCGCGATCGTGGCGTACATCCCGCTGCGGTTCACCGCGATCGCGGACTACAAGTACCTGATCTTCGGCATCGCCCTCGTCGTTCTGATGATCTACCGGTCGCAGGGTCTGATCCCGGCGAAGATGCGGCTCATGGCGTACGCCCGCAAGGCGGCGGAGTGGGTGGCACCGCCGAAGGTCCCGGTGTCACCACCGCCCACATCCGCATCGAGTGCCGAGGGGAGCGCATCGTGAGCGACGAGACCCAGAACCCGTCCGAGCCGGCGGACGTCGTCCTGCCGGACGGTGCTGAGCCGGACATCGAGCCGGGCACGGAGCCGCCCCTCGTCGAGGGTGCCGAGTCCGAGCGTGCGATCCACGTGGAGGTCGGCGAGAAGCTCGTCGAGGTGAAGAACCTCACCATCCGCTTCGGTGGCCTCACGGCCCTCGATGATGTGACGTTCGACATCAAGCGCGGCGAGATCCTCGGCCTCATCGGGCCGAACGGCGCGGGCAAGACGACGTGCTTCAACGCGATGACGGGCGTGTACAAGCCGACCAGCGGCGACGTGCTGCTGGAGGGGCAGTCGGTCAAGGGGCGCAAGCAGCACCAGATCACTCGTCTCGGCTTCGCCCGCACGTTCCAGAACATCCGCCTCTTCGGCGAGATGACGGCTCTGGAGAACGTCGTGGTCGGCCTCGACGCCCGGCACCGCACGTCGGTGCCCGGGGCGCTCCTGCGCCTGCCCCGGCACGTGCGCGAGGAGAGGTCGTCGGTCGACCGCGCCATGGCGCTGCTCGAGTTCGTCGGCATCTCCCAGCATGCGCAGAAGCGATCGCGGGACCTGTCCTACGGCTCCCAGCGTCGCCTCGAGATCGCCCGAGCCCTCGCGACGGATCCGAAGCTGCTCTGCCTGGACGAGCCGGCCGCCGGCTTCAACCCCGCGGAGAAGGAGGATCTGATGGCCCTCATCCGGTCGATCCGCGACGAGGGGTACACCGTCCTGCTCATCGAGCACGACATGAAGCTCGTGATGGGCGTCACCGATCGCATCGTGGTGCTGGAGTTCGGCAAGAAGATCGCCGACGCCGTGCCCTCGATCATCCGTGACGACCCGCGCGTGATCGCCGCCTACCTGGGAGTGCCCGAAGATGACGTTGCTTGAGCTGAAGGACGTCTCCGTCCACTACGGGCGGATCAAGGCGATCCACGACATCTCCTTCAAGGTCGAGGAGGGCGAGATCGTCTCGCTGATCGGTGCGAACGGTGCCGGGAAGACGACGACGATGCGCACGATCTCGGGGCTGCTGCAGCCGTCCGGGGGATCGATCCTGTTCGACGGACAGGACATCACCAAGATGAAGGCGCACCTGCGTGTCGTGAACGGGATCTCCCAGTCGCCGGAGGGCCGCGGGATCTTCCCGGGCATGACGGTGATGGAGAACCTCGACATGGGAACGTTCGGCTTGAAGAACAAGTCGGGCGTCGCCGAGTCCTACGAGCGCGTGTTCTCGCTGTTCCCGCGTCTGGACGAGCGCAAGAAGCAGCTCGGCGGCACGATGTCGGGCGGCGAGCAGCAGATGCTCGCCATCGGCAGGGCGCTCATGTCGCAGCCGCGCGTGCTGCTGCTGGACGAGCCTTCGATGGGTCTGGCGCCGCAGTTCATCCGGCAGATCTTCAAGATCATCACCGAGATCAACGCGCAGGGCACGACCGTGCTGCTCGTCGAGCAGAACGCCAATCAGGCGCTCGCCCGCGCGCACCGGGCGTTCGTGCTGGAGACCGGGGCGATCACCCGCACCGGCACCGGCAAGGAGCTGCTCGCGGATCCGGCCGTGAAGGAGGCCTACCTCGGCGTCGGCTGACGTTGCCGCACACGAGAAGAACCGCGTCGTCCATCGGGCGGCGCGGTTCTTCGTGTGAGGGCGTCAGTCCTTGCGGTAGCCGGAGCGGCCGAGCGAGAACAGCGCGCCGAAGGTGAGCACGGTCGCGGCGACCGCCATGAGGCCGATCAGCCAGGCGATCCCCTCGGAGATGATTGCGGCATCGAACATGTTCCACAGCCTATCGTCAGTGCGGTGCGTCGAACTCGGGTAACATAGGGGAGTCCTCGGCGAGGGATCGTGCGCGTGCGTGCGGATCCGTGATCGACGCGGCGAGCTCGGAGCGTTACCGCCGTGCTCCTCCTGCGTCATGTCGAGGCGACAATCCCAGACTTCCGCGCCCTCAGCGCGAGAACGACGTCAACAAGGAGAGCAGTCATGTCGGAAGACACCAAGGTCACCGCCGAGCTTCGCACCAGCTTCGGCAAGGGCTTCGCCCGTCGCCTTCGCGCGGCCGGTCAGATTCCCGCCGTCATCTACGGCCACGGCACCGACCCGGTGCACGTCGCCCTGCCGGGCCACCAGGTCTCGCTGATCATCCGCCGTGCCAACGCGCTGCTCGAGCTCGACATCGAGGGCAAGAGCCAGCTCGCGCTCGTCAAGGACGTGCAGAAGGACCCGGTGCACCAGATCATCGAGCACATCGACCTGCTGGTTGTGAAGAAGGGCGAGAAGGTCGCCGTCGAGCTCCCCGTCGTGCTGACCGGTGAGGCGTTCGCGGGCACGATCGTCAACCTCGACGCCACGCACCTGTCGGTCGAGGCGGAGGCCACCCACATTCCCGAGCACGTCGAGGTCTCCATCGAGGGCCTCGAGGACGGTGCGCGCATCACCGCCGGCGAGATCGTCCTGCCGAAGGGCGTGAGCCTGACCGCGGACGCCGAGCTGCTCGTCGTCGCGGTCTCCGCGGCCGTGGCCGAGCCGGAGGCCGAGGAGGCCGAGGCTCCCGCCGCCGAGGCTCCCGCCGCCGAGTGATCCTCGACGCTGCGGCATGCTGACGCAGCAACGTTCTGAAGGGGGCGCGACCGGTTCGCGCCCCCTTCGTCGTTCCCGGCGGCTGCACCGCCGTCACCTCTTCCGGAAGGATGCACCCCATGGCGCAGACATGGCTCGTGGTCGGGCTCGGCAATCCCGGCGCGAAGTACGCGGCCACGCGGCACAACGTCGGTCAGATGGTCGTCGACGAACTGGCGTCGCGGCGGGGTGAGGCATTCCGGGAGCACAAGGCCGGCGCGCGCGTCGTCGAGACCTGGGTGCGGCCGGGAGGCGACAAGATCGTGCTCGCGAAGCCGAACACCTACATGAACGTGTCCGGCACTCCGGTCGCGGCGCTGGCGCGGTTCTACTCGGTGGATCCGGCGCACGTGGTGCTGGTGCACGACGAGCTCGACATCCCGTTCGACACCATCAAGCTCAAGGTCGGCGGCGGGCACGGCGGGCACAACGGCATCCGCGACGTGGCGCGCACCCTCACCACGGCCGATTTCCCGCGCGTGCGGGTCGGGATCGGCCGCCCTCCGGGGCGTCAGGATCCGGCGGACTGGGTGCTCTCGCCGTTCGGATCCGCCGAACGGCAGAACCTGCCGATCCTCGTCTCCGATGCCGCCGATGCCGTCGAGCAGCTCATCGAGGAGGGTCTGCTCGCGGCCCAGCAGAAGCATCACGCGCCGCGCTGATGCGGCGCCGGGCGTCGGTCACGTCATGACGCCGGCCGCGGCGACGCCCAGGCCGATGGCGCCGACCGCGTAGCCGACGATGAAGAAGACGAATGGGCCGATCGCGGCGATGACGATGGCCGCGATCCCGGATCCGCGTCCGCGTCGCTTGGCGATCGCCACGATTCCCTGCACGATGGCCCAGATGCCCAGGACCGTGCCCGCCCATGCCGTGATCTCCCACCACAGCACGATGTCGCGCACCGGCGTCAGCACCGAGAGGTCATCTGCGCTGAGCCGTTCGACGAGGGCGGGCACATCGTAGGCGGCGCCGACGCCGTGGCCGATCTGCCAGGCGAAGAACGCGCCGACGATCGTCAAGCCGAACGAGGCGACGAGCGCGAGCCACAGCGCGACGCGTCCGAGTGCCGGGGACGCTGATGGCGCCGGCGCCGGAGCGAGCGGCGAGGTGTAGCCGCCGGCCGGCCCGGCGTAGGCCCCCGGCGGCGCCTGATACACGGGAGCCGCCGGCCGGCCATGGGGGGCCTGGCCATAAGGCGGTTGACTGTACTGCGGCTGGGCGTACGGCGGTGCCCCGGCCGGGCGCTGCGAGAACGCGGAGTTCGTGGGGAATTGCGGCTGCAGGGGCGCACCGGTCTGCGGCGCACCGGGCGGCGGGACGGGCGCGGACCCGGGCTGCGGCACCGCGTGCCCGCCGGAGGCGCCGCGCGGCGGTACGGGCCAGGGCTGCTGCGGATCGGTCACGCGCTCATCCTAGGCCGAGGGGCCGACGTCGCTCGCGGTTTCGTCATCAGGGCGCGCGTCGGGCGGGATCCGCGTGGCTGTCAAGCGCCACGGGGTCCCGGAACTGCGAGGCCCCACCTGGTGGGACCGCATCGGCACCTGGTTCAGGCCTCGCCCCCGCGGCGGACCCACACCCATCGCACGCAGGGCCGTCACCGACGCCCTCACCGCAGCACCACCCGGATAGCGACACGCACAAGCGGGCCCGCCGATCGCGATCGTGAGCGCGGCGTGGCACGGCGACGCGATCCTGGGTGGGACGGCGCGTCCGATGTCGGCCGCGCCGCGTAGACTTCTTCGGTGACTGTGCAGGGAATCGTCCGCGCTCTGGAGGCGGAGGCGTCGGGATTTCGCGACGCACTGAGCTGGGCGCAGACCGACGCCGACCTGCTGGCAGCCGACGGCATGGACGCGCCGATGCTCGCGGGACTCCTCGAGCGGCGCTCCGCGGCCGGCAAACCCGCCGCGCTGCTCGTCGTCGCGCCCACCGGTCGACGCGCGGAATCTCTCGCAGCCGCCCTCGACTCCTACCTGCCCGACGCCGAGATCCTCACGTTCCCGGCCTGGGAGACGCTGCCGCACGAGCGGCTCAGCCCGAGCCCCGACACCGTCGGGCGCCGTCTCGAGGTGCTCCGTCGGATGAACGTGTGGTCGGGGGAGCGCCCGATCATCGTCGTCGCCTCGGTGCGTGCCGCCCTGCAGCCGGTCGCGGCCGGACTCGGCGACGTGGAGCCGCTCGAGCTCGTCGTCGGGGGACGCGGCTACGACCTCGACACGGTCTCGGCGTCTCTCGTCGAACGCGCCTACTCGCGCGTCGACATGGTCTCCCGTCGTGGTGAGTTCGCCGTGCGCGGAGGCATCCTCGACGTCTTCCCGCCGACGGCGGAGCACCCCTCCCGCGTCGAGTTCTTCGGGGACGAGGTCGATCAGATCCGGCTGTTCTCGGTCGCCGACCAGCGTTCCCTGCCGACCGCCCCCGCCTCGGTCGCGCTGCCCGCGAGCCGCGAGCTGCTGCTCACCGCCGAGGTGCGAGAGCGTGCCGCCAGATTGGTCGACGGCTTCCCCGGCATCGCCGGAATGCTGCAGAAGATGGCCGAGGGGATCCCCGTCGAGGGCATGGAATCGCTCCTGCCCGTCGTCGCCGGCCCTGTCGTCCCGCTCACCGACTACCTGCCCGCCCATGCTGCTGTCGCGCTGGTGGATCCCGAGCGCAGCGGGGCTCGTGCGGCCAGCCTCGGGGAGACCAACCGCGAGTTCCTCGACGCAGCATGGAGTGCGGCGACGGCGGGCGCGTCAGCGCCGATCGATCTGCAGACCGGCGACTTCCTCACGATCGCCGAGCTTCGCACCGCCGTACACGGCAACGGGGGCGTGTGGTGGCGGCTCAGCGCCTTCGACGCGGGATCCGAGGACGCGGCCTTCGACCAGGGATCCGACGGCGTCGCCGCCACCGGGATCCCCTCCTTCCACGGCAACGTCGACGGCGCGATCGAGTTCACGGCCGGACGGGTGGCCGACGGCTGGCGGGTCGTGCTCGTCGCCTCCGGCCCGGGGCTGATCGACCGCGCCAGGGATGTGCTCGCCGACCGCGGCGTGGCGGCACGCGTTGTCGAGCAGCTGCCGGCGCTCCCGGATGCGGGCGTCGCGACCCTCGTCACCGGCACGATCGAGGCGGGCTTCCAGGTGCCCGGCGCGAAGCTCGCCGTGCTCACCGAGAGCGAGTTCTACGGCCGCACGATCGGCGGCGACACCCGGGTCGTCAAGAAGCTCGCGTCCCGGCGCAAGAACGTCGTGGATCCGATGCAGCTGAAGGCCGGCGATTTCGTCGTGCATCAGACGCACGGCATCGCGCGCTTCGTGGAGATGACGCAGCGCGAGGTCTCCACCGGCGGCCGCAACGCGGTGAAGACGCTGCGCGACTACCTCGTGCTCGAGTACGCGCCGTCCAAACGCGGATACCCGGGCGACAAGCTCTACGTGCCCACGGATCAGCTCGACCTGCTCTCCAAGTACGTCGGTGGCGAGGCGCCCCAGCTGTCGAAGATGGGCGGCAGCGACTGGGCCGCGGCGAAGGGCAAGGCGCGCAAGGCCGTGCGCGACATCGCCGTCGAGCTGGTGAAGCTCTACTCCGCGCGGATGGCAGCCAAGGGCTACTCCTTCGGACCCGACACGCCCTGGCAGCGCGAGCTGGAGGAGGCTTTCCCGTTCGCGGAGACCCCCGACCAGCTGCAGACCATCGACGAGATCAAGGCCGACATGGAGCGGCCGATCCCGATGGACCGGCTGCTGTCGGGCGACGTCGGCTTCGGCAAGACCGAGGTCGCCGTGCGTGCCGCATTCAAGGCGATCCAGGACGGCAAGCAGGTGGCGATGCTGGTTCCGACCACGCTGCTGGTCAAGCAGCATCTGGAGACGTTCAGCGAGCGCTTCGCCGGCTTCCCGGTCAAGGTGCGTCCGCTCTCGCGGTTCCAGACCGACAAGGAGGCGCGGCTCACGCTCGACGGCCTGCTCGAGGGATCCGTCGACATGGTGATCGGCACGCACCGGATCCTCACCGACCAGGTGATGTTCAAGGATCTGGGTCTCATGATCATCGACGAGGAGCAGCGCTTCGGCGTCGAGCACAAGGACGCGCTCAAGAAGATGAAGACGAACGTCGACATCCTCGCGATGAGCGCCACGCCGATCCCGCGCACGCTCGAGATGGCGGTCACCGGCATCCGCGAGATGTCGACGCTGCAGACCCCGCCGGAGGACCGGCATCCGATCCTCTCGTTCGTGGGGCCGAAGAGCGACAAGCAGGTCGCCGCGGCGATCCGCCGCGAGATCCTGCGCGAGGGCCAGGTGTTCTACGTGCACAATCGGGTGCAGTCGATCCAGCGGATCGCGAGCGAGCTCGCCGAGCTCGTGCCCGAGGCGCGCATCGCCGTCGCGCACGGCAAGATGGGCGAGCACCAGCTGGAGCAGGTCGTCGATGACTTCTGGGAGCGCAAGTACGACGTGCTGGTCTCGACGACCATCATCGAGACCGGCCTGGACATCTCCAACGCCAACACGATCATCATCGACCGCGCCGATCGGTACGGCCTGAGCCAGCTGCATCAGCTGCGCGGGCGCGTGGGCCGCGGGCGCGAGCGCGCGTACGCGTACTTCCTCTACGACGACATGAAGCCGCTCAGCGAGACCGCCGCCGACCGGCTGCAGACGATCGCGGTGAACAACGACCTCGGATCCGGGATGCAGGTGGCGCTGAAGGACCTGGAGCTGCGCGGGGCGGGCAACCTGCTCGGCGCCGAGCAGGCCGGCCACATCGCCGGCGTCGGCTTCGACCTGTACCTGCGGATGATCGGCGAAGCCGTGGCGACGTTCCGCGGCGAGGAGACCGAGACCGGGGCCGAGCTGCGCCTGGAGCTGCCGATCGACGCACGCATCCCCGACGCGTACATCGACAGCGAGCGGCTGCGCCTGGAGGCCTACCAGAAGCTCTCCACGGCGGCCACGGCCACGGCGTCCGATGATGCGATCGACCTGGTCGTCGAGGAGCTCGCCGACCGCTACGGCGCGCCGCCTGCCGAGGTCGAGGGACTCGTCTCCGTGGCCCGGCTGCGCCGCCGCGCCGCGCGGGCGGGCCTCACCGATGTCGTCGCGATGGGCTCCAACCTGCGCATCGCTCCCGCCCGATTCGAGGATTCCATGAAGGTGCGACTGCAGCGTCTCTATCCGCAGGCGAAGATCATCGGCTCCGGTGATGCACTCGTCGTGCCCATGCCCGGGCCCGATACGGCGGATCCGCTGGCGTGGACGTCGCAGCTGCTCACCGCGCTGTTCCCCGAGCCGGTCGCGGCGGGAACAGTCACCGACGCCGCTCCCGTCGGCGCGGGATCCGCACGATGACCGCGCACGACGGCGTGCTCACCCGCCGCGCCCGGGTGCGCCTGAACGCCTCCGGCGAGCCACGCTGGCGCTGGATCACCACGCGCGAGGTGCACCGCGGCTGGGTGCGCATCGACGCGGACGAGGTCGTGCTGCCCACCGGCGAGCGCACCATCTTCGAGGTGGACCGCACGGTGCCGTTCACCGTCGGGACGCTGGTCGTCGACGGCGGCGACGTGCTGCTGGGGCGGCAGTACCGGTATGCGATCGACCGATGGATCCTGGATCTCCCCGGCGGCGGCGGGAACCCGGGCGAGCTGCCGGACGTCGCCGCCCGGCGTGAGCTGCAGGAGGAGGTCGGGCTGCACGCCCGCGAGCTGCTCCCGCTGCACACCTTCTTCAAGAATCCGGGTCGCAGCGTCTGGCCCACGCACCTGTTCATCGCCAGTGTGAGCGGTGCGGGGCAGCGGATCCCGGAGACTCCGGCCGAACGCGTGCGGCTCGTGCGCATGCCGCTCGCCGAGCTGGACAGCCTGATCATGCAGGGCGAGATCGTCGACTCGCCGCTGCTCGTCGCCCGCATGATGGCAGCCGCGAAGGGGCTGCTCCCGCAGGTCGGGGCCTGACAGCGCCCGAACCTCGGTCCCTGGCGACATCCGCACTACGCTCGTCACATGATGTACGAGCACCTCGGGGCTCGGCCCCGCATCCACGACTCCGCCGTCGTGGCTCCGTCCGCCGTGATCAGCGGCGACGTCACGATCGGGGAGAACTGCCAGGTGCTGCACGGCGCCGTGATCACCGCTGAGGGCGGACCGATCACGCTCGGCGAGCACGTGATCGTGATGGAGAACGCCCTCATCCGCGCGACATCCGCCAACCCGGTGCACATCGCCGACCATGTGCTGGTGGGGCCGATGGCGAGCGTGTCCGGCGCGACGATCGCCGAGGAGGTGTTCCTCGCGACAGGCACCCGCATCTTCAACGGCGCGATCATCGGAGCGCGCAGTGAGGTGCGCATCAACGCGGTCGTGCACCTGCGCACGACGCTGCCGCCGGAGACCGTGGTGCCGATCGGCTGGGTCGCGGTGGGGGATCCGCTGCGCATCCTGCCGCCGCACGAGCACGAGGAGATCTGGGCGGCGCAGCACGAGCTCGACTTTCCCGGCTACGTGTTCGGCGTGGACCGCTCCACGCCGGATCTGATGGTGCAGCTCACCGAACGCTACGCCCGCTCCCTCGCCCGGCATCAGGACGACCACGCGCTCTGATCGATCCACCGCCCGCTCTGAACGAAGGGGAACGCTGTGCTCGAACCACAGCCCGGGGGCCTCGTGCGCCCCGACGTCACCGTGTCCGACGCGATCGTCATCGCCCATGAGCACTGGGGGATCGCGGTCACGGCGATCGAGCTCGGCAGCAATCAGGACCGCAACTTCCTGCTCACCGAGCCGGACGGATCCCGCAGCGTGCTGCGCGTCGACAACCCGGTCTTTCCCGACAGCGCGCGCGACGCACAGCACGCCGCGCTCGACGCGTACCGTGCGGCCGGGGTCGCGGCTCCTTCCGCGCTGCCAGGGCTCGACGGTGCGCTGACGCAGCGCTGGCGCGGACTCGCGGTGCGCCGCAGCTGTTTCGCCGAGGGCGAGCCGATGGTCGACGCCGGTTACTTCGCCCCTGTGGTGCTGCGCGAATTCGGCGCGCTCGCCGCCGCCTCCGTCAACGCGCTCGCCGGGCTGGAGCATCCGGGACTCGACCGGCCGCAGATGTGGGACATGCGGGTCGCCGCCGACGAGGCCCGGCGTCTGCTCGCGTCGATCGGGGATCCCGCACTGCGCGCACGCGTGCAGACGGCGATCGCACAGGCCGACGGGGTGCTGGCGACGGTCGCGTCGGACCTTCCGGTGCAGCCCGTGCACGGCGACCTGACCGATGACAACGTATTCGGCGTCCGCGGCGCGGATTCTCGGCTGCACCCGCGCACGGTGCTCGACCTCGGCGATCTCGCGCTCGGCTGGCGGGTCGCCGAGCTCGCGGTGTGCGCCTCGTCGATGCTGCACCATGAGCCGGAGCGGCCGCTGCGCGTCTTGGAGACGATCGCCGCGTTCCACGCCGACGCGCCGCTCGCCGAGCCCGAGGCGCGAGCCGTGTGGCCGCTGATCGTGCTACGGGCGGCGCTGCTCGTGGCGAGCGGCTGGCGCCAGCTCGAGATCGACGGCGGCAACGACTACGCCCGCGAGCGCATCGCGGGGGAGCAGGCGATCTTCGATGCCGCCACGCGGATCGATCTCGCCACAGCGGGGGAGCTGGTCCTGGAACGGCTCGGCTTCGCCGCGGACGACGCGCCTCCGACGCCGCGCGGAGCGGAGCAGGCGACGCTCGCGTCACTCCTGCCCGGCCTCGACGGCGCGGTCACGGTCGTCGAGGCCGGGGTGGAGTCGGAGGAGCTCGCGGCCGGGGCCTGGCTCGCACCGGATGCCGAGGCGACGCTCGTCCGCGCCGCGTTCGCCGGGGGAGCGGCGGCGGCCGTCGTGCCGTACGGCGTGTACCGCCTCACTCGCACCCGTGTCGACACCCCGGACGCGGCGGAGACCTGGCCCACCGGCACCGCGATCCACCTGCCCGCCGGCGGCCCGCTGGTGCTCACCGCCCCGGTCGCGGGTCGGATCGAGGCCGCCGCCCCCGGCACCGTGCGGATCGCCGCAGATTCCGGCTGGGTGTTCGAGATCCGCGGTGCGCAGCCGCGCTCCGAAGCAGGCGAGGAGCTCGGGATCGGCGCGGACGTCGCCGCCGGGCAGGAGATCGGCCGGATCCCGGGTGGCCCCGCCGTGCGCACCGTCGTGGTTTCACTCCTGCGCCGGGACGCGCCCGGCGACGCAGATCCGAGTGCGCACGGCTCCGCGCACGACGACGCGCACCTCGTCGTGCCGGACCTGGTGCCGGCATGGCGCCGGTTCAGTGCGGATCCGGCACCGTGGCTCGGACTGCCCTCGCTCGCCCAGTCGGATCAGGCGCCCGCCGAGCTCGCCCGCCGTGAGCGCATCTTCGCGAGTGCGCAGGAGCGGTACTACGAGCGTCCTCCGCAGATCGAACGCGGCTGGCGGCATCACCTCGTCGACACCACGGCCCGGGCATACATCGACATGGTCAACAACGTCGCGGGCCTCGGGCACGGCCACCCGGCCGTGGCCGATGCGGTGAACCGGCAGATCCGGATCCTGAACACGAACTCCCGGTTCCTCTACCGCGAGCTCGCCGAGTACAGTGAGCGGCTCCTCGCGCTGCTGCCCGCGGGCAGCGGGCTCGACACGGTGCTGCTCGTGAACAGCGGATCCGAGGCAGTCGACCTGGCGCTGCGGCTGGCGCAGGCCGCTACCGGACGCAGCACGGTCGTCGCCCTGCGGGAGGCCTATCACGGCTGGACGATGGCCAGCGATGCCGTCACGACCAGCGCATACGACAACCCCGACGCCCTCGCCACGCGCCCGCCGTGGGTGCACGTCGCCGACGTGCCCAATCGGTTCCGCGGCACGTACCGCGGGGAGGGTGCGGGGCCGCGGTACGCCGCCGACCTCGGTGTCGACCTCGACCGTCTCGCGGCCGAGGCCAGGCCGGTGGCCGGGTTCCTCTGCGAATCGGTGCTGGGTAACGCGGGCGGCGTGCTGCTGCCGGACGGCTACCTCGCCGACGTCTACGCGCGGGTGCGCGCCGCCGGCGGCCTGTGCATCGCGGACGAGGTGCAGGTGGGCTTCGGGCGGATGGGATCCTCGTTCTGGGGCTTCGAACAGTCCGGCGTCATGCCCGACATCATCACGATCGCCAAGCCCATGGGCAACGGCTTCCCGATCGGCGGGGTGATCACGTCGCAGCGGATCGCCGACGCGCTGGCGGACCAGGGTCAGTTCTTCTCCTCCGCCGGCGGCAACCCGCTCAGTTGCCGGGTGGGCATCTCCGTGCTGGACGCGATGGCGGAGGAGGGCCTGCAGGAGAACGCCCGCGTCGTCGGTGCGCGCCTCGCGAGCGGATTGCGCGCGCTCGCCGAGCAGCACCGGATCGTCGGCCCTGTGCACGGCGAGGGGCTCTACCTCGGTGTGGAGCTGGTGCGCGACCGGGACAGCATGGAACCGGCCTCGGCCGAGGCCGCCGCGATCTGCGAGCGGCTGCGCGAGCTGGGCGTGATCGTGCTGACCACCTCCGAGCGCTCCAACGTGCTCAAGATCAAGCCTCCGCTGTGCCTGACGGCCGCCAGCGCCGATGCCGTCGTCGCCGCGCTGGATCGGGTACTCGCCGAAGGCTGGTGAGTCCGGCACGGCGCCGGGCAGGAGCGGGAAGACCGACGATGCGGAAATCGCGGTGGAATTCTCGATCCAGTACGAAATCCATCGCGCAAATGCACTCTCGCGAGGATTCCCGCCGACGTGCATAATGTTCTCCAATCGAATGCGCAGTGCAGCGCAGCGAGCCGTCTGTGACCCGAGCATCGACGGCGCGCGATCCGAAGGAGGACGAATGTCGATGAAGACGAAGCCCCTCGCCCAGGGCGGCGGCACGCTCAAGCGCAATCTCGGCCTGTGGGCCATTGTCGGCCTGGGACTGGGGTACATGACGCCGACCGTCGTGTTCGACACGTTCGGCATGGTCGGGCGCGACACGGCGAACGTGGTGCCGGCGGCGTATCTCGTCGCGCTGGTCGTGATGGTGTTCACGGCGATCAGCTACGGAAAGATCGCCAGCGCGATCCCGAGCGCCGGATCCGCGTACACCTACGTCCGCGAATCGATCCACCCGAACCTCGGCTTCATGGTCGGCTGGACCTCGCTCATCGACTACGTGCTGCTGCCGATGGTGAACTGCCTGATCATCCGCAGCTACCTCGAGGCGCTCTTCCCCGACATCCCCGGCTGGATCTGGGTGGTCATCTACTGCGTGCTCGTGACGGCGATCATCTACATCACGATGCGCGGCACGTCGAACGCGAACATGGTGCTGCTGGTGTTCTCGATCATCGTGATGGCGGTCTTCGTCGTCATGGTGATCGCGCAGCTGGCACAGGGCCACGGCGCGGGCACCGTCGCCTCGATCGCTCCGTTCCTGCACGACGGCGTGACGCTGGGTGCGGTGCTCATGGGGGCCACGATCGTGTGCTTCTCGTTCATCGGCTTCGACGCGGTGACGATGTACGCGGAGGAGGCGAAGGATCCGAAGATCATGCCGAAGGCGATCCTCTACACCGTGCTCCTCGGTGGCGCGATCTTCCTCGTCGCGGCGTACTTCACGCAGTTGCGCTTCCCGGACTGGAACGAGTTCGCCCCCGGCGGCGACATGCAGTACGTCGAGGACTCCACGCTGCCGATCATCGGGCACATCGTCGGCGGCGACGTGCTGCGGGCGGTGCTGACCGCCGCCGGATTCTGCGCGACGCTCGCGTCCGGTCTCGCCTCGCACGCCTCCGTGTCGCGCATGCTGCTGGTGATGGGCCGCAACAACGTGCTGCCGGGGAAGGTGTTCGGCTACATCAACCCGCGCACGCACACGCCGACGTTCAACATCGTCCTCGTCGGCGCGATCTGCCTGCTCGCGATCCCGTTCACCCTCGAGCTCATCGCGGCGTGGATCAACTTCGGCGCCCTCATCGCGTTCACGTTCGTGAACGTCTCGGTGATCGCGTGGTTCGCCGTGCGCAAGGGGCTGCGCAAGACGCCGCGCGATGTGTTCCGCTACATCGTGATGCCGGCGATCGGCATGGGCCTGACCGGGCTGCTCTGGGCGAACCTGCACCAGGACGCGCTGATCGGCGGCACGGTCTGGGCGGTGATCGGCGTGATCTACCTCGCGGTGCTCACCCGTGGATTCCGTCGCCGGGTCGCGTCGTTCGACGAGAACCAGGCCGTCACCGGCTACAACAAGGTCGTGCCGGGTGCGGAGTCGGGCGCCGCCGACAGGAAGCCGCTCGATGACGACCTCGATCCGGAGCCGGCAGGCCGCGGCTGAACACGGGCGCGCCATCGCGAAAGCGCCGGTCCCTCTCGCGAGGGGCCGGCGCTTTCGTCAGACGCGCAGCGGATCCGGTCAGATCACGCCCTGGGCGAGCATGGCGTTCGCCACCCGCTCGAACCCGGCGATGTTCGCTCCGGCGACATAGTCGCCGGGAACGTCGTAGCGCTCGGCGGCGTAGAACGCGGCGTGGTGGATGTCGGCCATGATGTCGCGCAGCTTCTGCTCGCTGTCGGCGAAGTTCCAGCGCTGCCGGGACGCGTTCTGGCTCATCTCAAGTGCGGAGGTCGCC
The DNA here is from genome assembly GCA_018268455.1 of Actinomycetota bacterium. Taxonomy (GTDB): domain Bacteria; phylum Actinomycetota; class Actinomycetes; order Actinomycetales; family Microbacteriaceae; genus Microbacterium. The sequence continues at coordinate 31,851 of JAFDWM010000002.1, forward strand.
ACGCCACCGGCGTTCGCGGCCTTGCCGGGGGCGAACAGCACGCCCGCCGCCTGGAACACGGCGACGGCCTCGGGGGTGCACGGCATGTTGGCACCCTCGGCGACCGCCCGCACGCCGTTGGCGACCAGGGCCTGCGCCGAGGCCTCGTCCAGCTCGTTCTGCGTGGCGGAGGGGATCGCGATGTCGGCCGGGACCTCCCACACGTTGCCGCCCTCGACGAAGCGGGCGCTGGCGCGGCGCTTGGCGTACTCGACGATGCGGCCGCGCTCGACCTCCTTGATCTGGCGCAGCAGGCCGAGATCGATGCCGCTCTCGTCGATGACGTACCCCGACGAGTCGGAGGCGGTGAGGGCCTTCGCACCCAGCTGGGTGGCCTTCTCGATCGCGTACAGCGCGACGTTGCCGGATCCGGAGACCGCGACGCGCTTGCCCTCGAGGTTCTCGCCGTGCACGTCGAGCATCTCCTGCACGAAGAACACCGCGCCGTAGCCGGTGGCCTCGGTGCGCACCTGCGCACCACCCCAGCCGATGCCCTTGCCGGTGAGGATGCCGGATTCGTGGCGGTTGGTGATCTTGCGGTACATGCCGAACAGATAGCCGATCTCACGGCCGCCCACGCCGATGTCGCCCGCGGGGACGTCGGTGTGCTCGCCGATGTGACGGTGCAGCTCGCTCATGAACGACTGGCAGAAGCGCATCACCTCGGCGTCGCTGCGGCCGTGCGGGTCGAAGTTCGCGCCGCCCTTGCCGCCGCCGATGCCCTGGCCGGTGAGCGCGTTCTTGAAGATCTGCTCGAAGCCGAGGAACTTGATGATCGAGATGTTCACCGAAGGGTGGAACCGCAGGCCGCCCTTGTACGGGCCCAGCACGGACGAGTACTGCACGCGGTAGCCGCGGTTCACCTGGTGCTTGCCGTTGTCGTCGATCCACGGCACGCGGAAGATGACCTGGCGCTCGGGCTCGACCAGCCGCTCCAGCACCGCATGCTCGACGAACTCCGGACGACGCTCGAGCACCGGTCCGATCGAGTGCAGCACCTCGTGCACCGCCTGGTGGAACTCGGGCTCGTTCGGGTTCAGGGCGCGGACGCTGTCGAAGATCGGCTGGGCGGTCGCGGAGAGCAGATGGAAGTCTTCAGTGGTGGTTTCGGTCACGCGGGGATGCTTTCTGGCGAAATGACGGGTTCTGTCGAGATGACGAGGAGGAGCGCTGTCGATCGTGTCGGATGCGGCGTGCCGGATGGGCGGGATTTCACTCTAACCCCCTTGACGGCGCCACCGGATCCGTGGCAGACGGCGCGGGTGGTGGCTCAGCCGGTGTTCTGCAGGCCGGCGGCGACACCGCTGACCGACAGCAGCAGCAGGCGCTGCAGCTCCGGATCCGGTGCCGGCGCCTGCTCGTCGGCGTCGCGCAGCGCCTTCAGGGCCCGCAGCTGGAGCAGCGACAGGGCATCGACGTACGGGCTGCGCATGGCGACGGCGCGCTGCAGGACGGGCTTGTTCTGCAGCAGCCGCTCGCCGCCGGTGAGCCGGATCACCCAGGCGCGGGTGAGCTCGAGCTCGTCCAGGACGAGAGCGGCGAGATCGTCGCGGTCACCGAGTGCCAGGTAGCGGCGCGCGATGCGCGGGTCGGTCTTGGCGAGGCTCATGGCCACGTTGTCGACCATCGTGCGCAGCAGCGGCCAGTCGCGGTAGGCGTCGCGGAGCAGCTGCTCGTCACCGACGGCGTCGAGGGCGCTGCCCAGCCCGAACCAGCCGGCGAGGTTGATGCGTGCCTGCGTCCAGGCGAACACCCACGGGATCGCGCGAAGATCCTCGAGAGACTCGACCGACAAGCCACGGCGCGCCGGGCGGGATCCGAGCGCGAGCAGCCCCACCTCCTCCATCGGGGTGACGCGGGCGAACCACGGGGCGAATCCCTCCGCCTTGACAAGGGAGAAGAAGCGCTCCCGGGAGGCCCGGTCCAGCACTGTCGCGACCTCGGCGAACCGTTCGGCCGCCGCGCTGTTGCGCTGCTCGACGCTGGGCGACGAGGCGAGCAGCGTCGCTGCGGTGACCTGATCGATGTGGCGCATGGCGATCGCGGGCTCGCCGTAGCGCGCGAAGATCACCTCGCCCTGCTCGGTGAGCTTGAAGCGTCCGTCGACCGAATGCGGCGGCTGGGCGAGGATCGCGGAGTTCGCAGGCCCGCCGCCACGGCCGAGCGCTCCGCCGCGGCCGTGGAACAGGGTGAGCTCGATGTGCTCGCGCTGCGCCCACGCCGAGATCTCGGCCTGCGCCTCGTACAGGGCGAGGTTCGCGGCGACCGGTCCGACGTCCTTCGACGAGTCGGAGTAGCCCAGCATGACCTCCAGGCGGCGGTCGGTCTCGGCCAGGCGCGCGGCGAAGGCGGGGTGCCGCACGATCTCGGCGAGGATCGCCGGGGCGGCCTGCAGATCGGCGAAGGTCTCGAACAGCGGCACGACGTCGAGCACGGGCACGTCGTCGCCGCAGGCGTAGGCGGCGAGCCGGTGCACGTTCGCGAGATCCTGCGCCGACCTGGTGAAAGAGACGACGTAGCGGCCGGCCGCGCGAGGGCCGCGGGCGCGCTGGATCTCGCGGATGGTGCGGAAGACCGCGAGCACCTCCTCGGTCTCCGCGCTGAGCCCTGCCTCCGCATCGCCAGCGTCGAGCTCGGCGAGGGCGCGGGCGTGCACCTGCGAGTGCTGGCGCACCTCGAGCTCGGCGAGGTGGAAGCCGTATGTCTGCACCTGCCAGATGAGGTGCTGCACGCCGCCGAAGGCGTGCCGGTGCGCACCCGCCGCCTCGAGCGAGGACTGCACGGTGCGCAGATCGGCGACGAGCTGCTCCGGATCCGTGTATCCGCCCTCGTCCACGCGACGGGTTGCGCCGACCCGGTGTGCGAGCAGGAGCAGGATCCGGCGGTGCGGCTCGGCGGGGGAGCGGGTCGCGATCTCCGCGGCGGTCAGCGGGTAGGCGGCGTGCAGCGCCTCCCACAGCGCCTCCGCCTCGGGCGACGGCGGCGTCCCCTCGGCGTCGAGTGTGAGCGTGCGGCCGATGCGCTCGAGCGCGCGCTCGAGCCCGCGCAGCACGTGGTCCGCGGCGATGGCAGCGGCCTCGCGGGTGACTGCGGCGGTGACGAACGGGTTGCCGTCCCTGTCGCCGCCCACCCAGGATCCGATCCGCACGAAGGCGGGAACGATCGGCGCGGATGACCCGGACAGCTCCCCGCGCAGCGCGTCGTCGAGGCGGCGGTACACGTGCGGGATCGTCGTGAACAGCGTCTCGTCGAAGACGCTCATGACCGTGCGCACCTCGTCGGTGGGTGCGGGCTTCTGCGCGCGAAGCGGCGCGGTGCGCCAGAGCGTGTCGACCTCCTCCAGCATGCGCCGGCGGGCCCGGTGCTCCTCGGCGCTGCCGGGCGTGGCCTGGTCGTGCGCGCTCAGCAGATCCGACAGCCGCCGGATGCTCGAGGACACCGCGCGCCGCCGTGCCTCGGTGGGGTGAGCGGTGAACACCGGGTGGAACCGCAGTGCCGACAGGCGACGCCGCGCCTCATCCTCGCCGACCTCGGCGGCGAGCTGCGCATAGGCGCCGGCGACCGTGTCTGTGCGCGCACCGGCCGCTGTCGCGGTGTCGTCGGAGCGCTCGCGCAGCACGCGTACGCGCTGGTGCTCCTCGGCGAGGTTCACCAGGTGGAAGTACGCGGTGAACGCACGGGCGACCTCGTCGGCGCGCGACACCGAGAACTCCTCGGCGACGCGTGTGGCGCGATCGAAGGCCTCGGCGGACTCGTCGGTGTAGGCCTCGATCGTGGCCTGGCGCAGCCGCTCGACGTCGTCGAACAGGTCGTCGCCGCCGGATTCGCGCAGCACCTGGCCGAGCAGGGCGCCGAGCATGCGCACATCGGCGCGCATCGCCTCGGGCAGCTCCCTGCCGGCTTCGAACCGACCGGCGATCCGGATGGCTTCTGTGGGGGTCGTGTCGGGGGTCACCTCTCGAGAGTAGACCGGCTTCCGGCGCGGTCCGGGCCGCGTGACGCCCCGATGCGGGGGAGCACGCGCGATACGGTGAAGGGGATGAGCCGTTCGTCCCGCCTTCTGCGTTCCGCCCAGTTCCCTGCGATCCTGCTGCTCGCCGCTGCCGGGCTGGGGCTGCTGCTGGCCAACCTGCCCACGCACGACGTGCTCGCCGGGATCCTGGATACTCATCTGTCGCTGCCGGGCCTGGACCTGTCCGTGTCGCACTGGGTCTCCGACGGCGTGCTGGCGCTGTTCTTCTTCGTCGTCGCGCTCGAACTGCAGTACGAGCTCACCCGCGGCGAGCTGAACAGCGTGCGCGCCGCGATCCAGCCGGCGATCGCGGCGGCCGGCGGCATCCTGGTGCCGATCGCGATCTACCTCCTGTTCGCCGGGTCGGGACCCACCGCCACAGGCTGGCCCATCCCGACCGCGACCGACATCGCCTTCGCCCTCGGCGTGCTCGCCGTGTTCGGGCGCGGTCTGCCGTCGGCCGTGCGCGCGTTCCTGCTCGCGCTCGCGATCCTCGACGACATCGTCGGCATCGTGTTCATCGCGGTGCTGTTCGCGCACGGACTGAACCTGCTGCTGCTCGGCCTCGGCCTCGTCGCGGTCATCGTGTTCGCGGTGCTCAGCCGTCGCCTGCGCGGGCCCGCCACCCCGGTCGTCGCCGTGCTGATGATCGTCGTCGGCATCGTGGCGTGGGCCCTGTTCGCGGCCTCCGGCGTGCACGCCACGATCGCCGGCGTGATGCTGGGCCTCGTCATGGCGCCGCGTGTCGCAGACCCGGTGCGACACGCACTCGAGCCATGGGTGAACGGGCTCGTGCTGCCGTTGTTCGCGTTCGTCGCCGCGTTCGTGGTGATCCCGCAGGTGCCGCTGAACGAGCTGTCGCCGGCGTTCTTCGGGATCCTGGTCGCGCTGCCGGTGGGCAAGCTGATCGGCATCGCCGCGTTCGGTGCGGTCGCGCAGCGCATCCGTCCGCCGGGAACGCCGCCCGCGATCCGGTTCCCCGACCTGCTCGCGGCGGGCGCGCTCGGCGGGATCGGGTTCACCGTGTCGCTGCTGCTGGCGAACCTCGCCTTCGCCGCGCACCCGGACGTGCGCGACCAGGCGATCCTCGCCGTGCTGCTCGGATCGGTGATTGCGCTGCTGCTCGCCGCCGCGCTGGTGTCCTGGCGGGCCCGCGCGCACCGGATGGCCGGGGATGCGGAGGATGAGGACGACGAAGAGGACGAAGGAGACGAGGCGGAGGACTGGGATGAGCGCTGAGGCGGATCCGCTGCGGCAGGCGGCGGAGGTCATGCGCCAGGTGCGTGCGCGCTGCGTCTGGTCGCAGGCGATGACGCATCGCGAGCTCGTGCCGTACCTCGTCGAGGAATCGGCCGAGCTCATCGACGCCGTCGAGCGCGGCGACCGCGCGGAGATGCGCGAGGAGCTGGGCGATCTGCTCTGGCAGGTGCTGTTCCACGCAGCGATCGCGGCGCAGGACACCGAGGATCCGTTCGACATCGACGACGTCGCCCGCACGCTCGCCGAGAAGATGACCCGGCGGCATCCGCACGTGTTCGGCGACGCGATCGCGCGCACCCCGGAGGAGGTGCTCGTGCACTGGAACGCGGCGAAGGCAGCGGAGAAGCGCGAGCGCCGCAGCGTGCTGGACGGCATCCCGCCCGGCATGCCCGCGCTCGCCCGCGCGCAGAAGGTGCTGGGCCGCGCGGAGAAGGCGGGGATCGTGGCCGAAGGGCCCGGGTCGCCGTCCGTGGCGTCCGAGGCCGAGCTCGGCGAGGCGCTGCTCGCCCTGGTCGTGACGGCCCGCGCCCGCGGCTGGGACGCCGAGCGGGCCCTGCGTGAGCGGATCCGCACCCTCGAGGACGACGTCCGAGCCGCCGAGGGATCAGAGCCCGCCTGACGGACCTGGAAGAATGGATCCGTGGCAACGGTCAATCCTCCGCGCGGGATGCGCGACTTCCTCCCCGCCGACAAGGCGCGTCGTGAGCGCGTGCTCTCCGTCATCCGCGAGCGCTACCGCGCGCACGGCTTCGACGAGATCGAGACGCCCGTCGTCGAGGAGTACGACCGGCTGCACGCGGGGATCGGCGGCGACAACGAGAAGCTGTCCTTCAACATCCTGCGCCGCGGACTCGACGCCGACGGCATCCGTGCGGCCGCGGAGGATCCCGCCGAGCTCAGCGATCTGGGCCTGCGCTACGACCTGACGGTCCCGCTCGCGCGCTTCTACGCGACCAACCGCGGACAGCTGCCCGGTGTGTTCCGCTCGATCCAGATCGGGCCGGTCTGGCGCGCCGAGCGGCCGCAGAAGGGCCGCTACCGCCAGTTCGTGCAGTGCGACATCGACATCATCGGCGACGACTCGGCGCGCGCCGAGGCCGAGCTCATCGTCGCCTCGCTCGACACGATCGACGCGCTCGGCCTCACCGGCGGCATGGTGCGTGTGAACGACCGTCGCGCCCTGGACTGGATGCTCGACGCGTTCGGCTTCACCGCGGACGAGCGCCCCGGGGTGCTGATCACGATCGACAAGCTCGACAAGATCGGTGCGGACGGCATCGTCGCGGAGCTGCGCGAGCGGGGGGCCACGGCCGCGGCGGTCGACGCGTTCCAGGCCTTCCTGCGTCGCCCCCAGACGCTCGAGTACAACCCCTATGGCGAGCGGCAGATCCGCAAGGCACTCCCGGAGAACGCCCCCGACGAACTCGTCGCACACCTCGTCGGTCTCGGCGAGGCCGTCGCGGCGGCCCGTCCCGAAGCCTCGGGCATCGATGCCATCCCGCTGCAGTTCGACCCGTTCCTCGTGCGCGGGATGGGCTACTACACGGGCACGATCATGGAACTCGCCCACCCCTCGGTGTCGTACTCGCTCGGCGGCGGAGGCCGCTACGACGGCATGATCGGGCGCTTCCTCGGCCAGCAGGTTCCCGCGGTCGGGTTCTCGATCGGCTTCGAGCGGATCGTCGACCTGCTGGAATCCGCCGATGACACGGCGGGCCGGTCGGTGGTGCTCGTGCACGACGGTGACGTGCCGGTGGCCGAGCTCGTCGCACACAAGGCCGCGCTCATCGCCGGCGGCTCCAGGGTGCGCCTGGAGCGGCGCACCAAGAACCTCAAGGCGCTGCTGGAGCGCGCGGCGGCCGACGGCTACTCCGGCTTCGCGAGCGTGCGCACGGGTGACGCCGCGGGCTCGCTCGAGGTCAAGCCGCTGTCCTGACGGACGTCGCCGCGGCGCCGCCGCCGCACCACACCGCCGAGTTCCGTCGCGGGATCGTTCCGGCGTGACGAGGCGATCGCGGACACGTCCGGATCCGGTCGCGGCGGATCCGGTCGGCGGGCGCGCGGCTTCGGCGCTCAGCTCTCCGTTGCGGTGAACGAGGCGGCCCACTCGGCGATGCGTGCCGTGCTCTCCGCCTCCGAGAGGTCCTCGACGCGCGTCATGACCGACCAGCGCACGCCGAACGGATCCCGGATGCTCGCAAAACGGTCGCCCGAGACGAACGTCGACGGCGCCTCGCGGACCGTGGCGCCCGCGGCCACGGCGCGCTCGACGACCGTGTCGACGTCGGGCACGTAGAGGCCCATCGAATAGCAGTCGGCGTCGCCGGCGGGCGCGGCGATCAGCCCGTACTCGGGGTTGGGGTCGCCCAGCTGCAGCACGCCGACGCCGAAGTCGAGGTCGGCGTGCGCGACCACCCCGCCGAACTCGGTGATCTCGATGACGCGCGCGCCGAAGATCTCGCGGTAGAACTCGATCGCCGACCGGGAGTCGGGGATGGCCAGGAACGGCGTGAGGGAGGTGGCCGAGTTCGGGCGGCCGTTCGTCGTGTACGTGCCGGTGAGGCCGGTCGTGGTGGTCGTGGTGGTGTCTTCGCTCATGTCTCCGAGGCTAGGTCGGGGGCGGGGCGCGGCTCTTGGAGATTCGCGCCACCTTCGGCCGGCCCCCTGCACGGTGGCGGCTCAACGTCGGAGGTGTCCTCTACGCTCCAGGAATGGTCGAACCGACTCGTGGCGTGCTGTATCCGGCACGCCTGCCGCAGTTCCACCGCATTCCGCCGCTCGCCGACGCGGCCGAACTGGTGCAGTGGTGCTGGATCCCGGAATGGGACCTCGAGCCCGGCCGTTCGTCGCGGCAGGACCTCGTGTCGTTCCCTGCGCTGAACCTGGTCGTCGAGGGCGCGGGCACGGTGCTGTCCGGCGCGACGACGCGGGCCAGCTCCCGCGAGCTGACCGGACGGGGATGGGCCGTCGGCGCGCTGCTGCGGCCGGCCGCCGTGGCAGCGTTGACCGAGGCGCCCTCGATACTGCTCGACCGGGTGGCGCCCTACTCGGCGCCGGGGTTGGCCGAGGCGGTCGCGCAGGGGATGTCCTCCGGCGCAGGGCATCGGGAGCGGGCCGTCACTGTGCTGTGCGGCTGGCTGCGCGAGCGCGTGGGCGAGGTCACGGCGCCGGCGCGGCACGCGAACGCCATGGCCGAGCTGCTCATGTCCGATCCCGGCATCCGCACACCCGAGCAGGCGGCGGCTCGTCTCGCGGTCTCGGTGCGCACCCTGCAACGCATGGCGCACCGCCACGTGGGGCTGTCGCCCGCAGCCATGATCCGGAGGCGTCGCCTGCAGGAGGCGGCGGAGCGGATCCGCTCGCATGCCGACACGGATCTCGCGACGGTCGCGGTCGAGCTCGGCTATGCGGACCAGTCGCACCTGGCGAACGACTTCCGCGCGGTGCTCGGCTTCACTCCGTCGGCCTATCGCGCCGACGCCGGTCCCAGTCGAGCCTGATCGTTCGCGTGGCGCCGAGGTGGGATCCGGGCCGAGCTGTCACGCCTTTGCGGCGGTGACCCGCGGCTTCTCCCTGACGTAGACCTCGCGCCGCACCCGGGCGACGACGTCGCCTTCGCGATCGGTGATCTCGGTCTCGAACCACTCGAGCACCTTCGCACCGCCATGGGCGCGCTCGCGGATCGCATCGACACGATCGGCCGGGACGTGGAACCGCGCAGTGAGTACGCCGCGGCCCGGCTTGACGAACTCGATCTCGCCGCGGGTGTCCCACACGACGTAGTCGCGTCCGAGTTGGTGCATCACCAGCATGAAGAAGTACGGATCGGTCATCGCCTGCATCGACCCGCCGAACGCGGTCTTCACGTAGTTGCGGGTGAGGACGTTCACGTGCAGCTCGACCGTCGCCCGTGTCCAGTCCTCGCTGAATCCGCGCACCCGGATCCCGCTGAACAGGTTCGGGATCCACAGGCTCATGCCGACGGCCAGACGACGGGGTGTCACGCGCATGATCCCCATCCTGCGGGCCTCGCGGCCGTCCGGGAAATCGACTGGGTGCCGCCGAATGCCGAGCGCCTCGTGTCGCGGAATCGGCTGGATGCCTTCCACAATTGATCTAGTTGAACTAGAATAAGTAGCCAGGAGGTGAGGTCATGCTGATCCGCATCGACACCGAGAGCACGCAGCCGCTGTTCGCGCAGATCGCGGCCTCCGTGCGCGCAGAGGTGCTCGCAGGGCGGTTGCGGCCCGGCGACCGCCTGCCCGCGGCGCGCGAACTCGCCGACGCGGTCGACGTGAACGTGCACACCGTGCTGCGCGCATACCAGGAGCTGCGCGACGAGGGGCTGGTCGAGCTGCGCCGCGGCCGGGGAGCCGTCCTCGCGGCAGCGGCCGCGCCGCTCGCCGATCTCGCGCACGACATCGCTCTCCTCACGCGCCGGGCGGCCGCACTGGGGGTCTCGCCCGCCTCGCTCGCGGCGCTGCTCGCCAGCAGCGCCGCGGACGGCGCACCCCCGATCCCCGGATCCGCGCCGGATCGCGCGACGCCGCCGGAAGCCGCAGCACAGTCGTCTTCGAAGAAGGAGAACTCCTCATGAACGTCGGATCCCGCCCCGCCGAGCAGGACCTCACCGCCGTCCCGGCGCATGAGCTGCGCCGTGCCAGGCTCATGCTGCTGCTGGTCGGCCTCGTGGTGCCGCTCGTCCTATCCGGCGTCGTGCTCGCACTGGTGCTCGGCTGGCTGCCCGAGCTGCCGGACCCCGCGGCCACGCACTGGGGGCCGAGCGGCGTCGACGGCTTCGGCCCGCCCGTCATGTTCGCCTGGATGACGGTGCTGCTCGGCTTCGTGCTGCCGGCCCTGCTCACGATCACCACGCTGATCGGCCTGCGCGGGCGCTGGGGCGGTGCTGCCCGGCTGCTCGGCGGACTCGCACTCGGGATCTCGGGGCTCAGCGCCGTGGTGAACCTCAGCGCCGTCGGATCGCAGCGAGGCGTCGCCGATGCGGGCGGGGCACCCGACCTGGGCTGGGCCATGATCTGGGCGTTCGGTGCCTTCGTGGTGCTGATCGGGCTCGGCTGGCTCGTACAGCCGCACGTGCGGCCCGCGCCCGCCACCCCGCTGCAGCCCGCGCACGTCGCCGCGATCACGAAGGGGGAGCGGGTCGTGTGGCTCGCGACCGCCACCATGTCGCGGACCGCGATCGGCGTGATCGCCGCCGTCGTCGTGCTGATCGTGGGGATCACGGCGTTCATGGCGATCCGCTTCACCGACCGGATGTGGGTGCCCCTGCTCACGCTGGCACTGCTCGGCGTGGCCTTCGCCTCATCGACGGCGTTCCGGGTGCGCATCGGCCCCGAGGGGTTCTCCGCCCGGTCGCTGATCGGCTTCCCGCGCACCGAGATCCCGTTGGACGAGGTGGTGTCGGTGCGGGCCGTGGAGTGCCATCCGTTCGGGGAGTTCGGCGGTTTCGGCTGGCGACTCGGCCTCGACGGACGCACCGGGATCGTGCTGCGTACGGGTCCCGCGATCGAGATCGAGCGTCGCGACAAGCGGCCGCTCGTCGTGACCGTGGACGGCGCCGACGTCGGGGCCGGCGTGCTGCAGGCGTACCTGGATGCGCGCGGCGGACGCGGTGCGCAGAACGGTGCGAGCTCATGACCGTCCCGGAGCACACGGAGCGTCCCGCAGGGACACCCGGGCCGCCGGTGATCGGCCTCGGTGCCGTCGCCGCCTACGTCGTGCTCGCGTGCGGGCTGGCCTGGCTTGTCGCGCTGCCGCTCTGGCTCGGCGACGGCCTGCGCGAGCCGGGAGCCAGGCTCCTGCTGCCGGTGATGATGTACACGCCCGCGCTGGCGGTGCTGGTGGTGCTGTTCCTGATGCGGCCGGTGCCGCGCGGGCAGCGGCTGCGCTTCCTCGGCATGTGGCCGCTGCGCCCGGTCAGACGGGTCGTCTGGCTCGCCGTGATCGGGTGGCTCGCACCGGTGCTGATCGTCGCGCTGACGGTGGTGATCGCGGCCGCGTTCGGCTGGCTCCGGGTCGATCTGGTCGGCTTCTCCGGCTTCAGCCGGATACTCGCCTCCTCACTCCCCGCCGGTACGCCCATGCCGCCGGCATCGGTCGTGATCCTCGCCCAGCTCGTCTCGATCCCGATCGCCGCCGCCACCGCGAACGCGCTCGCCGCGTTCGGTGAAGAGCTCGGCTGGCGCGGGTTCCTCGTGCCGGCGCTGCGCCGGTGGGGCACCTGGCCCGCCCTGCTGGGCAGCGGCGTGATCTGGGGCCTCTGGCACGCGCCGATCATCCTGCTCGGCTATGACTTCACCCGCACCGACATCAGCGGGGTGCTGCTCATGGTCGGCGGCTGCACGGTCTGGGGTGTGCTCCTCGGCTGGCTCCGGCTGCGGTCTGCCTCGCTGTGGCCCGCGGTCTTCGCGCACGGAGCGCTGAACGCGTCCGCGGCGATGTACCTGTGGTTCTTCGCCGCGGGGTCCACTCCGGATCCGGCTCTGGTCAGTCCGCTCGGAGTCTCGGGCTGGATCGTCGGCGCGGTCGTGGTCATCGTCCTGCTCGTCACCGGTCAGTTCCGGCGTCAGCCCGGCCTGGGCCCTGACCGGCCGCGCACCCTGCCGTCGACGCTGCCGCCGGAGGGGGCGGATCCGTACCGGCTCTGATCGGACCCGGCGGGCCGGGGTCTTGATCCCGTGCGCTCCGGGCACGAAGCTGATCCCATGGCCGATCCGACCCCCGCGAACTGGCGCGCTGCCGACGACTACCTCGCCGACACCCTGGTCGGGCACGATCCGGGCCTCGAGGCGGCGCTCGCCTCCCAGGCCGCCGCCGGACTGCCGGCCATCGAGGTGGCCCCGGTCGCGGGCAAGCTCCTCGGTCTGCTCGTGCGGATCGCGGGGGCGCACCGGATCCTCGAGATCGGCACCCTCGGCGGGTACTCGACGATCTGGATGGCGCGGGCGGCGGGTGCGGACGGGCGCGTGGTGACCGTCGAGGCGGAGCCCGACATCGCCCGCATCGCCCGGCGCAGCATCGACGAGGCGGGGGTCGGCGAGCGCGTCGAGATCCGGATCGGACGCGCGTCCGACGTGCTGCCGACGCTGGCCGGATCCGATCCCTTCGACCTCGTCTTCATCGACGCGGACAAGGAGTCCAACACGCTCTATCTCGACTGGGCGGCGCGGCTCGGTCGTCCGGGCACGGTCGTCGTCGTCGACAACATCGGCCGCGACGGCGAGATCACGGATCAGAGCAGCGTCGACTCGAAGGTCGTCGGCACGCAGCGGGCGCTGACGATGCTGGGCACCGATCCGCGCTTCGACGCCACGGCTCTGCAGACCGTCGGCGTGAAGGGGTGGGACGGCGTGGCGATCGCCGTCGTCGTCTGAGCGGATCCGCCTCGGCTTCCGGACATTCCGTGCCCGGCGCGCCGCGATGTCGCAGGCTCGGGTCACAATGGACGCGTGACGCAACCGGTGGGGCTGAGCGGGCGGCCGATGACGCCGCCGCCGGGCGTGCCCGCCGAGGAGCGCCTGATCGCGAAGTTCCACCCGCAGGCGCGCCACCTGTTCTGGCCGGCGCTGGTGCTGATCGCGGTCGCCGGCGCGACCGGCTACTTCAGCGGGAATCTGCCCGAACCGGTGGCCTCGTGGGCGAAGGACTGGATGCTGTGGGCGGCGGCCGGCGCGATCGTGCTGCTGCTCGTGGTCGTGCCGTTCTGCACCTGGCTGGCGCGGCGGATCACCATCACCACACGTCGCGTGATCGTGCGCGACGGCGTGGGCGCGCGCCGCAGCCGGGAGATGTCGCACACCCGCGGGTACGAGATCGCGGTGCGCCGCGGCCCGATGCAGCGGCTGTGGGGCTCCGGCACGATCCAGCTCTCGAACGGCGTCGACCCGCCGATGCAGCTGCGCAACGTGCCGAATGTCGCACTCGTGCAGGAGACGCTCGCCGACCAGATCGAGGTCGGTCAGATCCTCGCCCATCGCGACGCGCAGGCCGCGCAGAACCCGTACACCGCCTGAGGGTGCACGCCCGGGTGCCGGTGCCGGCCTCGCGCATGCGGGAGAATGGATCCGGGAATCCCCCGAGGAACGGAGATCCGATGGCGTTGCGTGTGGGTGTGATCGGCGGCGGACAGCTGGCGCGGATGATGATCGCCCCGGCGGTCGAGCTGGGCATCGACATCCGGGTGCTGGCCGAGGATGAGGGCATGTCGGCGCAGCTCGCGGCGACCGCGGTCGGCGACTACCGCGATCTCGAGACCGTGCGCCGCTTCGCCGCGGACGTCGACGTGATCACCTTCGACCACGAGCACGTGCCCCAGGAGGTGCTGCGTGCGCTCGTCGCCGACGGCGTGCGGGTGCATCCCGGACCCGACGCGCTGCGGTTCGCCCAGGACAAGCTCGACATGCGCGCGCGCCTCACCGAGCTCGACGTGCCTCAGCCCGACTGGGCGCGGGTCGCCGACGCCGCCCAGCTGCAGGCGTTTCTCGACGCGCACGGCGGACGCGGCGTCGTGAAGACCCCGCGCGGCGGCTATGACGGCAAGGGCGTGCGCGTCGTGTCCGATGCCGCCGAGGCGGCGGACTGGTTCGCGGACGTGCCGGCCGGCGACGCCCTCCTCGTCGAGGAGCTCGTGCCGTTCGTGCGCGAGCTCGCGCAGCAGATCGCCCGGCGCCCGAGCGGCGAACTCGCCGCATACCCGGTCGTCGAGACCGTGCAGAAGGACGGCGTGTGTGCCGAGGTCATCGCACCGGCACCCGGTGTCGACGCGGAGCATGCGGCCCAGGCCGAGCGGATCGGGCGCGTGATCGCCGACGGCCTCGGTGTGACCGGGATGCTCGCCGTCGAGCTGTTCCAGACCGCCGACGGCCGGATCCTCGTCAACGAACTCGCGATGCGCCCGCACAACAGCGGTCACTGGAGCCAGGACGGCGCCGTCACCGGGCAGTTCGAGCAGCACCTGCGCGCGGTCGCCGACCTGCCGCTGGGGGAGACGACGCCGCTCAAGGACTGGTCGGTCATGATCAACATCCTCGGCGGACCCGCCGAGGCGGGCATGCTCGACCGGGTGCCGGCGGCGCTCGCGGCGAGCCCGCACGCCAAGGTGCACACCTACGGCAAGACCCCGCGTCCGGGACGCAAGGTCGGTCATGTGAACGCCGCCGGCGCGGATCTCGACACCGTGCTTTCGCAGGCGCGGGCATCCGCCGCCGCCTTCGCCTGACACGCATCGCGCGGGATGCCTCCGAGCGTCGTGATCCCGGCGCAGCACGGAGTGGTGCGCCGGGATCTCACAGCCGTCGCCCGTAGCCTGGACGGGTGACTGGGACACTGCATGCCTCCGACGCGCCCCTGGTCGGCGTCGTCATGGGCTCCGACTCCGACTGGCGCGTGATGAGCGCGGCCTCCGACGCGCTCACCGAGTTCGGCATCGCGCACGAGGTCGAGGTCGTCTCGGCGCACCGCACGCCGGAGAAGCTGCACCGCTACGGGGTCGAGGCGCGCGCCCGCGGGCTCAAGGCGATCATCGCCGGCGCCGGGGGAGCGGCGCACCTCCCCGGCATGCTCGCGTCGGTGACGGCGCTGCCGGTGATCGGCGTCCCGGTGCCGCTCGCCTACCTCGACGGCATGGACTCGCTGCTGTCGATCGTGCAGATGCCGGCCGGCATCCCCGTCGCGACCGTGTCGATCGGAGGGGCCCGCAACGCGGGGATCCTCGCTGCGCGCATCCTCGGCACCGCGGATCCGGCGCTCGCCGACCGCATCGAGGCCTACGCACGAGAGTTGGAGGCGCAGGTCGAGGAGAAGAACCGGCGCCTGAAGGACAGCCTGTGACGCAACTGATGGCGCGGCCGGGAGGCGTGTCGGCGTCGAGCCTCGGGCTGATCCGCACCCGTCCGATGCGCGACCCCGACTTCGGCTCGCCGGAGGTGATGACCCGCCGCGGCTGGTGGCTGGTCGTGCTCAATGTGCTGATCCCCGGATCCGCGCAGGTGCTGGCGGGCAACCGCCGGCTCGGCCGGTTCGGCCTCGGCGCGACCCTCACGATGTGGGCGCTCGTCGTCGTCGGCGTGCTCACCGCACTGCTCTGGCACCAGGCGCTGCTGTGGCTCACCGTCGGCGGGGGCTGGGTCAGCTGGCTGGTGCTCACCCTCATCCAGATTCTGTGCATCGCGTATGCCGTGCTCTGGGTGGTGCTCACCTTCGACACGCTGCGCCTGGTGCGTCTCGTGCGCACGAGGGACTACGCGAAGATCGCGCTCCCGCTCGTCGCCGTGCTGGTGCTGGCCCTGTGTGGGTCGGGGGCTGCATACGCTGCGACCGTGGTGGGATCCAGCCGCAGCGCGATCAGCACGCTGTTCGGATCCGGCGGGCCGAGCCTGCCCCCGAGCGACGGCTATTACAACGTGCTCCTGCTCGGCGCCGACAGCGGCATGGGCCGCGATTCCATGCGCTACGACAGCATCTCGGTCGTCTCGGTCAACGCCGAAACCGGGAGGACCACGATCTTCGGCATCCCGCGCGACATGCCGCACGTGCCGTTCGCGCCGGGGCCCATGCACGACCTGTACCCCGACGGCCTGCAGGCGCACGAGGACGAGACGTGCGGCTGGGGGAGCGGCATCAACCAGCTCACCAACGCGGTCGAGTACTGCCACACCGGCAAGTCGCTGTACCCGGAGTCGACCAAGCATGGCTCCCGTCCCGCGGTGGAGGCCACCAAGGATGCGGCCGAGGGAGTGCTCGGGATCACCATCCCCTACTACGTGTTCCTGGACATGAACGACTTCGCCAAGCTCATCGACGCTCTCGGCGGTGTGGACATCGACGTCAAGGAGCGCCTGCCCGAGGGCAACGTGCCCGAATGGGGCGGCCCCGACAACGCCGAGGAGTGGGCGACCGGCTGGATCGAGCCCGGTCAGCAGCACATGAACGGCGACACCGCGCAGTGGTACGCGCGCTCCCGGTACACGACGAGCGACTTCGACCGGATGCGTCGTCAGCGGGAGCTGCAGGACGCGCTGCTCAAGCAGTTCACGCCGCAGAACGTGCTCACCCACTTCAACGAGATCGCCGCGGCGGGCACGTCGGCGGTGGACACCGATCTGCCGCAGGACAAGCTGCCGGAGTTCTTCGATCTGATGATGAAGGCGAAGAAGCAGAAGCTCACCACGATCGACCTGACGCCGGCCAACGGCGTGGACGAGTTCGACCCGGACTGGAACCAGATCCACGCGATGGTCAAGGCCGCGCTGCACCCGGAGCCGTCGCCCACCCCTACGAGCTGACGCAGGCCAGACAGCACTCGAGGAAGGCCCGGGATCGGCGGGGCCCGCGGAGCGCCTCGCCGTCCGGCGGCTGTCGCGCGAATAGGCTCTGGGCATGGCTGTGCTGCGGGTGGTGCTGGACCAGGCGGGCGACGTCGTCGACCCCGATCAGGCCGACGCCGCCCGCTCCCTCGTGCGTGGACTCGCCGACACCGCACCGCACCGGTGCACGGTCGAGGCGATCGTGCCCGGAGGTGACACCGCGGGCCTGGAGATCGCCGGGGCCGACAGCGTGCATCGCCTGGCGCTGGGCCGCCGCGAGCTGCGCGCAGCGTGGCAGCTCGGCGTCGTCGCGGGCGTCGGCGGCGGCATCATCCACGCGCCGAGCCTGTTCGCGCCTCTCGTCAAGCACGACCGCGCCAACGACTACGACCAGACGGTGGCCACCGTGTGGGATCTGCGCGCCTGGACCGATCCCGAGCAGGTGGGGCGCGGCAGCGCGGCGTGGCAGCGGGGCATGCTCAAGCGCGCCGTCAAGCACGCCGACGCGATCGTGGTGCCCACGCACGAGATGGCTGCGCGGCTCGCCGAGCACGGCGGGTTCGGCGATCGGATCCGAGTGATCCCGGGGGCGGCGGCCGAGGGATTCGGGATCCCGCTGGACGCGGCTGAGAGACGCGCAGCACTCGGCGCACCCGACCGCTACGTCGTGGCCACCGGAACCGCGGCGACGCTCGGCCCGGTCTTCGCCGCGGCCGTCGCGCTCGAAGCCGATGCGTTCGTGCTGGACGCGCAGGACGGATCCGCCGCCGCGATCGCCCAGATCGCGCAGGAGCGTGGCATGGACGCACCGCGCGTGCACGTGCGCGGCGCGCTCGACGCGGCGGATCGGGCGGCGCTGCTCTCCGGCGCCGTCGCGCTCGCCGCAACCGATCCCGCGCCGGTCTGGCCATGGCGCGCGGTCGAGGCGCTCGTGCTCGGCGTGCCGGTGATCGCGGTGGATGCCGGCGTGCACCGCGACGTCCTGGCGGACGGCGGCGCGCTGGTGGGCGCCGACGGCTTCGATGAGGCACTGGAGGACGCCGCAGGGGACGGTGCGCGCCGGCTGTCGGTGCTCGCCTCGGATCGCTCCCGGTCGTATTCGTGGCGCAGTTCCGCGGAGCGGGTCTGGGCGCTGCACGCCGAACTGTGAGAGTCGGTGCCCGCGGCTCGTCGGGGGATCCTCAGAACAGTTCGCCTAGAATGGTGAGACTGCGCGGAACCCCGAATTCAGAGAAAGACGTCGTGAACAGCAGACCTGATCTCTTCGCCACTGTGCCTCGGTCGGAGTTCGACATTCCCGGGCGCAGCCACGGCCTCCTCGATGTGGTGCGCTGGCGGTACCTGCTTCAGCTCCTCGTGCGCACGGGCGTCACCACGCGCTACCGCAACTCCGTGCTGGGCTGGACCTGGTCGTACGTGCGTCCGGCGGCGCAGTTCCTCGTGTTCTGGGTCGTCATGGGACTCTTCCTCCGGATGCAGGGAAGCACGCCCAACTACGTGATCTACCTCTTCTCGGGCATCATCGTGATCAACCTGTTCTCCGAGGCCTTCAAGAACGCGACGACCTCGATCGTCGGCAACGCCGCACTGGTGAGGAAGGTGTTCCTGCCGAGGCAGCTCTTCGCGGTCTCCTCGGTGATCGTCGCGCTGGTCCACGTCCTCCCGCAGGTCGCGCTGCTCACGATCATCGTTCTCTTCATGGGATGGCTGACCCATGCATCGTTTTTCGCGATCGGCGCGCTGATCGCGGCGATCGTGATCATCACGGTCTTCGCACTGGGACTCGGGCTGTTCTTCGGCGCGATCAACGTGCGCTTCCGCGACTCCGAGAACATCGTCGAGCTTCTGCTCCTCCTCGCGACGTGGGCATCCCCGGTGCTGTACGTGTGGACCATGGTGGAGACCGCGGTGAAGGAGCTCGGCTGGCCGCACTGGATTCTCGAGCTCTACCTGCTGAACCCCATCACGCAGAGTGTCGAGCTCTTCCACTACGGGTTCTGGCGTCCGACGCTCGCCGACCCCGTGATCCCGATCCCCCCGAACCTCGGGATCAACACTCTCTGGACGCTTCTCATCGCGATCATCGCCGTTCTGCTCGGGCAGCTCGTCTTCCGACGTCTCGAAGGAAGGTTCGCGCAGGACCTATGAGCACCACCATCTCCCGACGACCGAGCGTCATCATCGACGCCGTCCACAAGAAGTTCACGCTCAATCATGCGTTCTCGTTCAAGGACCTTCTCGTGTCCTGGATCCGCCGACGCCGGATCACGTCCTCCTTCGAGGCGCTCAAGGGCGTCGACATCGTCATCAACGAGGGCGAGTCGGTCGCGATCCTCGGCCTGAACGGCTCGGGGAAGTCCACCCTGCTCAAGCTGATCTCCGGGGTCATGGAGCCGGACGGCGGGCAGGTGCTCACACGCGGTCGGGTCGCCGGACTGATCGAGGTGGGTGCGGGGTTCCACCCGGAGCTGTCCGGCCGGGAGAACATCTTCCTGAACGCGGCCATCCTGGGGATGAAGCGCAAGGAGATCGAAGAGCGGTACGACCAGATCGTGGCGTTCAGCGAGATCGAGGAGTTCATCGACCAGGAGGTCAAGCACTACTCGTCCGGGATGTTCATGCGGCTCGCGTTCTCGGTCGCGATCCACGTCGAGGTCGATGTGCTCCTCGTGGATGAGATCCTGTCGGTCGGCGACGCGCCGTTCCGCGAGAAGTGCCGGAAGAAGTTCGAGGAGCTGATCGCCGCGGGCAAGACGCTCGTCGTCGTCAGCCATGATCCCGAGATGGTGCGCGAGCTGTGCACCAGGGGCGTCGTGCTCTCGCGCGGCACGATGATCTACGACGGCGAGATCGAGAACGCCCTCGCCTACGTCGAGCCCGCCTGACACGTCGCCGTTCGAGGCGCCCCTCGGGAAGCCTCCAGGCGGCGGCTGGCTATGATCGTTCGGGGCGTGACCGCCCTTCTGCCGTGCCGGCAGTCTTGCTCTGTCGTGAAGAAAGTGGATTCGATCAGATGACGTGGATCGCCCTCGCCCTCGCCCTCGTCGTCCTTGCGGCCGTGGTCGTCCTGCCGGGGCTCGCGATCGCCTGGCTGCTCGGTTTTCGCGGGCTCTGGCTGCCCGGGGTGTCCATCGCCGCCGGCGTCAGCGTGATCAGCATCGCGGCCACCGCGGCGCCGATGGTGGGGATGCGGTGGGGACTCATTCCGGTGCTGGTGGTCACCGTCGTCCTCGCGGGCATCGCGTTCCTGGCGCGACGGCTGCTGTGGAGGACCCAGACGCTGAGCGGTCCGCGTCTGAGCCGGGGAGGGATCGTCGCGGTCGGGCTCGCCGTGCTGGTCATCGTGGCACAGCTGTTGTTTGTCATCCGCACCCCGGACGCGATCTCGCAGACCTTCGACAACATCTTCCATCTCAACGCCATCCGGTTCGCACTCGACACCGGCAGCGCCTCGCCGCTGACCCTGGGCCAGCTGACCAGCAGCAGTTCCGGCGGTCTGCCGTTCTACCCGTCCGCGTGGCATGCCGTGGCGTCGCTCGTCGTGTCCATCACCGGCGTGGCCATCCCCGTCGCGTCGAACGCGGCGACGATCTTCTTCGCCGCCGTGTGGCCGCTCTCCGTGGTCCTGCTCGTGCGGGCGCTGTTCGGCGGCAGGACTGCGCTCATCGTCGGCGCCATGGCCGTCAGCGTGGCGCTGCCCTCGTTCCCCATCCTCCCGCTCGACTACGGCGTCCTGTTCCCGTTCATGATGTCCGTCGCGCAGCTCGGCACGGCGCTCGCGCTGCTGTACACCGGGATCGAGATCAAGGGACGGGCGCGCTGGGCGGCGTTCATCGCTCTAGTCGGAATCGTGCCGGGGATCGTCATCAGCCATCCCGGCGGCTTCATGGCGCTGCTCGCCTTCGGCACTCTCCTGCTCGGCTGGCGCTTCGTCCGCTTCGTGCTTCGCGCGCCATCGACCGCGGCGCGGGTGTGGGCCTCGGCGGGCGCGGCAGCCTACCTGCTGGCTCTCGTCGTGTCCTGGTCGGTGCTGCGGCCGCCCGCGGCGGCGCGCACCTGGGCGCCGGAAGGCACCGCGGGGCAGGCGATCGGGGAGGTGATCACGGTGTCGGGCTGGCACGGACCGATCAACTACGTCGTCGCCGTCGCGGTCATCATCGGCTTGTGCATCGCGGTGCGCAGACGCGGCGTCGCCGACGTCGCGGCGGTGCTGCTGTTCGTCGGCGCGGGGGTTCTCTACGTCGCCGTCGCGGGAATGACGGATCCGCTCCTGCGCGACATCCTCACCGGACCCTGGTACAACAACGTCCCTCGGCTCGCGGCGCTGATGCCGATCGGCTGGATCCCGCTCGCGGCGCTCGGCATCGATGCGAGCTGGGGCCGCATCAGGTCGTGGATGCAGCATCGGCAGCCTTCCCGTCTCGTCCGTGTCGCCGTCGCCGTCCTCGCGGCGCTGCTGCTCGTCGTCGTGCCGCAGTTCACGGTGATGCGCTCGGCGACGGCGGTGGCGCATTTCGGCTACATCCGAGGTGAGGACTCGCCGCTGCTCTCGGCGGACGAGTGGACGCTTCTGTCCCGGTTGGACAAGGAGACGCCCGCGGACGCGGTCATCATCGGGAATCCGTGGACCGGCACGGCGCTGGCGTACGCGCTGGCGGGTCGTCGGGTCCTCCTTCCGCATACGCTCACCGACATCACTCCCGAGATGACGGCCATCCTCAACGGTCTGAACACGGCGACCGATGACAGCAAGGCCTGCCGGGCCGTCCGCGACCTCGACGTGACCTACGTGCTGGATTTCGGAGGACCCGAGATCAACAACGGCAAGGTCGTGTTCCCCGGGTTGACGAAGCTCTCCCGCTCGGACAACGTGGAGCTCGTCGACCAGCAGGGCAAGGCGAAGCTGTACCGCATCATCGGGTGCGGTGAATGACCCTGGAGGCCTGATGACCCTGGAGATCTTCTGCCCGTTCTGGGGCGACCCCGACCTGCTGTTCGAGACCGTGGCGTCCGTGCGCGCGCAGCGCAACGACGACTGGCGTCTGATCGTCATCGACGACTGCTACCCCGATGAGACCGTCGCCGGGCGCTTCGCCGCGATCGAGGACGACCGGATCACCTACGTGCGCAACGAGAAGAACCTCGGGATCACGGAGAACTACCGTGAGGCGATCCGGCGCGCCACCACGCCGTACATCGCGATCCTGGGCTGCGACGACCTGCTGCACCCGAACTACGTCGACGTCGTGACGCGTACGATCGCCGAGGCGCCCGGAGCCGACGTGATCCAGCCCGGCGTGATCGTCATCGACGAGCACGGAACGACCGTGACGCCGCTCGTCGACCGCGTCAAGCAGGGCATGCTGGCGCCGAAGAGCGACGGGCGCAGCGTCATGCTCACCGGCCCCGACATGGCGACCAGCCTCATCCGCGGCGATTGGCTGTACTGGCCATCGCTGGTCTTCCGCACCCAGACGCTCCAGCGGATCGACTTCAGGGAGGGGCTCCCGATCATCCAGGACCTCGCGCTGCTGATGGACATCGCCTTCGACGGGGGCTCGCTGGCGTTCACGCCCGAGGTCGCGTTCTCCTATCGCCGGCACGGGGCCAGCGCATCCCAGAAGACGATCATGGATGGCCGCCGCTTCCGCGACGAGCGCGCCTACTACCGCACGGCGCGGACTCTGGCGCTGGCCAAGGGCTGGAAGAAGACGGCACGGGTCGCCGCGGTGCGGCTGATGTCCCGCCTGCACGCCGTGACCGAACTGCCCGGCGTCATCAGGCACGGAAACAGCACTGCGCTAAAATCGACGCTGGCGCACATCTTCGCAGGTTGAGGCCTTCGCCGATGCATCGAACGCCGTCGATGGCCGCCTGACCGCCGAGGAGAACACCCATGTCCGAACACGTGCTGATCACCGGAGGCGCGGGATTCATCGGAAGCCGCCTGGCTGCGCGCTTCGTGGCCGACGGTCACACCGTGACCGTGCTCGACTCGCTGATCCCGCAGGTGCACGGCGAGGATCCCGCGACGACCTCGCCGCTGCTGCGCTCGCTCGAGGGCGTGGCGAACGTGGTCGTCGGCACCGTGTGCTCCAAGGATGATCTTCGCCGCGGGCTTGAGGGCGCGACGATCGTGATCCACCTCGCCGCGGAGACCGGCACAGGCCAGTCGATGTACGAGATCGACCGCTACGTCGACGCGAATGTCGGAGGCACGGCGAAACTGCTCGACATCCTCGCCAACGAGGAGAACTCGGTGCGCCGGATCGTCATCGCATCGTCGCGCTCGATCTACGGCGAGGGCGCGTATGAGACCGAGGACGGACGCCGCGTCTACCCCGGGCACCGTGCCGACGCCGACATGGCCGGCGGCGATTTCGAGGTGCACGCACCCGGGGAGGGCGCGCTGCGCCTCATCCCGACCGACGAGACCGCGCTGGTGCATCCGTCGTCCGTCTACGGCATCACGAAGCAGATGCAGGAGTCGCTGATCATGACGGTGGCGCCGACGATCGACGTCGAGCCCGTCTCGGTGCGCTACCAGAACGTCTATGGCCCCGGTCAGTCGCTGAAGAACCCCTACACGGGGATCCTCTCGATCTTCTCGACCCTGATCCGCCAGGGCAAGGACATCAACATCTTCGAGGACGGCGAGGAGAGCCGCGACTTCGTCTACATCGACGACGTCGTCGAGGCGACGTTCCGTGCCGCGACCGTCCCCGCCGCCGCCGGCGGCACCTTCAACGTCGGATCCGGCGTCGCCACCTCTGTGAACGAGGTCGTCGCCGCCCTGTTCGCCGCGTACGGCACGCAGGTACCCACGCACATCTCCGGCAACTACCGCCTCGGCGACATCCGGCACAACGTGGCGGACACGACGGCGCTGCGCGAGGTCCTCGGCTTCACACCGGCCATGGCCTTCGAGGACGGCGTCAAGCGGTTCGCGGAATGGGTGCTGACCGAGCCGATCGAAGCCGACGGCTATGAGCGCTCGCTCAAGGAGATGGCGGAGCGGAAGCTGCTGAAGTGAGTGCGGGCCCGGCCTCGGCGATCGCCTGGTTGCGGACGACTTCCGACTTCCCGTATCGCAGGAACAGTCTGAACCTGTTCCGCCTCATCCTGGCGTTCCTCGTCCTCGTCGCGCACGGCTACTACATCGTCGGGCGCAACGACAGCCCGGGCTTCAACGGGGAGAACCTCGGGGGATGGGCGGTGATCGGGTTCTTCGTGATCAGCGGCTTCCTGATCACCCGCTCGCGGTTCCGCTCGGATCCCGGTGCATTCCTGATCCATCGCATCGGCAGGATCATGCCGGCGTTCGTCGTCTGCCTGATCGTGACGGCCTTCGTCTTCGCGCCGATCGCACTCTGGGCGACGCACGGATCGCTCGCCGGCTTCCTGCACGACGGGCCGACGCCGCTGCAGTTCGTGTGGAGCAACCTGTTCCTGCACATGGAGACGTACCAGATCGGACAGTCCCTCTCCACCGTTCCCTACCCGAACGCATGGAACGGCTCGCTGTGGACGCTGTACTTCGAGTTCCTCTGCTATCTCATCGTCTGGGTGCTCGGCGGACTGGCGATCTACCGGCGCTCGATCACCGCTGTCGCGGTCGTCTGGGCCGCGACGGTGGCGATCCGCGCGGCGGACTTGGTCGGACGGACCGGCGGTCTCGACGGCGACTTCGACCTGCTGTCACGCTTGGCGCCCTACTTCCTGGGCGGATCGCTGATCTATCTCATCATCGACCGGTGGGGGCTGAACCGGCTGGTCGGGCTGATCAGCATTCCGCTCGCCGCGGTGCTCATGGTCTTCGTCCCGGGCCTCGGAGGGCCGCTCGCGGCGCCGCTGATCGGATACGCGCTGCTCTTCCTCTCCACCTTCATCCCGCAGCCTGACTGGGTGGCGCGCAATGACGTCTCCTACGGCTTCTACATCTATGCCTGGCCGGTGCAGCAGCTCGTCGTGATCTTCGGTGGGGGGCGGTTGAACATCGCGCTCTACACGGCGATCTGCGCGCTGATCACCTTCGCCCTCGCGACCGCGAGCTGGTTCGGTGTCGAGCGCCACTTCATGCGGCTTGCGAGGAACGCGACGACCTCGCGTGCGCCGCAGGCGCAGGTGCGCGCCGTGTCAGCGGTGGATCTGCCGGGCCCGCCGTCGGGCGAGACGCCAGAGCCGCAGAAGCAGCAGGCGGGAGCCCAGAGCGGCGCGGAGACCGCGCGGGCGTGAGCTCGACGCGTTCTCCTCGTGCACGCGCCGGTACAGGGTGGCCTGCTCGAGGTGGGTCATCCGGCGTGCGGCGTTCGCGACCGTGGCGATCCACAGATCGTGCGATTCGGTGAGTCCCTCCGGGAACGGGAGCACCAGGCCGAGCGACCCGCGATGGATCGCCATCGCGCAGCCGAAATAGGGGATGTCGCCGGCGAGGATCCGCAGCTCGTTGCGCATCGGCCGGGCGCTATCGGCCGAGCGGAGGAGCCACGGACGCCCGCTGAGCGGGGAGCGGAGAGGTTCCTCGGATCCCAGCAGCAGCAGGTTGGACGCCGCGACACCCGTCGCCGACGCCGCCGCGACGAGCGCGTCGCGGCGTCCGGGGATCCAGACGTCGTCCTGATCGCTGAGGAGGAGCACCTCCCCGGTCGCGAGATTCATCGCCCGCTCGAAGGAGCGCACGTAGCCGCGGTTCTGCTCGTTGCGGAAGAGCCTGATGCGGGGATCGTCGTACGACTCGATCACCGACACGGTGTCGTCGGGACTCGCATCGTCGACGATGACCACCTCGTCATCCGGTCGCAGCTCGGCGAGGATCGAGTCCAGTTGCTCCCGCAGGTAGGCGGATCCGTTGTAGGTCGCCATGCAGACGCTGACGTGGGTCATCTCAGCTGTTCTCCCTCTGATGCTGCGGGGAATCATGCCGCGACCTGTGCAGGCTGAGCGCCAGAAGCACGCAGATCGCGAGGTTCACGACCTCACCGAGTGCGAATCCGAGGGCGACCCCCACGCCGCCCCAGAGCAGGCCGGACACCACCATGGCGACGAAGGCCACGACCGCCGCGGCGATGCTGGCCAGCAGCACCTGGCGGTCGCGCCGGGCGGGGACGAGGATGTTGCGGATGAGCGGCGTCGCCATCGTCAGGCCTACGAACGCGATCGCGTAGAAGTGGAAGACGAGCGGGTCGCCGGCCTTGTCCGCGCCGAACATGAGCGCGCTCACGAAGGGGCCGAGGATCGCGAGGACGACCCACCCGATCAGCGCGACCGCGCCCATGATCGCGAACGCGACGATGTTGCGGCGACGGCGGACCTCTGCCGTGGACTCCAGCACCCAGCCCTGCAGTGCGTTCCCGGCGGCGATGATCGCCATCAGCCCGTACCGGTAGATCCGGTCGCTCGAGGAGAACGACACGGTTCCGGCGGTGCCGATCAGCGCACCGGCGACCGGGACGGGAGCGTTCGTGGACAGGCTGGTCATCGTCTCGACGCCCCATGCGGCACGCATGTCGGCGACGTCATCGCGCAACTGCCGTCCGCCCGGCCAGGCGGGCAGCACCCGGCGGAACGTGCGCAGATGGAAGATGAGCAGGCCCGCGAAGAAGGAGAGCGCGAGCAGCGCGCCGTACCAGAAGATCCGGCCGGTGACCAGGACGACGCCGATTGCGAGAGCGGTGGCGATCGCGCGCGGAACCACCTCATACCAGAGCACCAGGCCGGGGGAGGCCACGGCGACCGCGTACCAGCTCAGTGTCATCGCGTTGAGGGCGGTGGCCACGGCGAACACCGCTGCTGTCGCGGCCGCCGGAGGGGCGATCACGGCCGCGACGATCCCGCTGGCGGCCGCGGCGAGCACGACGGCGATCCCGCGGATGTAGAACGACCGTGCGTAGAGGAGTTCGCGCTCCCGTGATGTCTCCGCCGCGATCACGAGCGGAGTGCCGAGCAGGTTCCAGCCGACGAGCGCCACGGCGGCGGCGAACGCGCCGACACCCATCCCGATGCCGAGCGCCGCATACTCGTCCCCGCTCGACGCACGCGACATGATCGGCACGGCGATCAGCGGCAGCACCGAGGCGAAGAACGGCAGCATCGAGAAACCGAGCAGCCGACGGACGATTCCCGGCGATCGCTGCGCGTCGCTCGCGTCGGTCACGGTCGGTCCCGATCGGGATCCGCGGACGGTTCGGTGACACGCGGTGCGTTCCACGAGATCCCTGCCGCGAGCTCCATGAGCTGCTGCGGCATGCGTCCCATCGCTGCTCGGCGACCAGCGCGTCGCCCCTCGCGGAGCAGTCGCCGCAGGGCGCCCCGCGGTTGCGCGAGCATCAGGACGTTCACGAAGTGCAGATGATCCAGGATGGTGTCCCGGAGAACACGCGCACGGAATGAGCCGGCGTACTCACGGTTCAGCACGATGCGATTGCGACGTCGGTAGTAATAGCGGAACGGCGTGCTCACGGTCACCTCGTCGGGGAGGAGACCGCGGATCCCGAATCGACGTCCGAACAGGCGCCGCTCCAGTGCGGTGCCCAGCCGATGTCCCATCCGCACGCCCGGTGCGGCGACGATGGGGAGCCGCGCCCTGGTCAGACGGAACTCGTACTCGGTGTCCACCAGGTCGATGAAGAAGTCCTCGCGGAAGCCGCCCTGGCGCTCCCAGACGGCGCGCGGGATGAGCATCCCGGACTGGATCACGTTCGCCGACGCCCACACGCCGGGTGCGATCTCGCCTCGTGCCTGTCGAACGCCGGCGAAGTACTCCGGAACCACGGCGCCCACCGGCAGTGTGGCCGCCGCATGAAGGTAGGCCTCATGAAGCCGGTGCACGGCGTCGTCAGGGAGCGAGGAATCCTGGTCGAGTGTGACGACGAACTCGGCGCCGGCATCGAGTGCATGCGCGACGCCACGGTTCAGCGCGGCACCGATACCGGCATTCTCGGGCTGTCGCAGAACCGGCACACCGTGCTCGGCGAGCGCGTTCAGCACGCGGTCGGACGCCGCGCCGGACCCGTCGTCGACGACCACCAGCGCGTCCAGCTGTGCGAGCGCCGTCATCGCCGCGTGCAGAACGTCGTCCTCCGGGCGGAAGCAGCTCATGACGCCCCAGATCACGGGCGCAGTCATCGAGCTCCGGTGCCGTCGCCCGTGTCGGAGCGCAGAGTCCGCTCCAGCACCGCGAGTCGGTCCTGCAGGCCCTCGATCTCGGCTCGGGAGATGGCGGCCTCCTCGGCTGTCCGGCGGATCTCGTCCTCCGCCTGAGACAGCTCCCAGGACAGGTGCAGCGCCACGCCCAGCAGCAGCACGATGGCCACGGCGAACAGCATGTTCGCGGGTACCTGCACGCCGAACAGCTCGGTCGCCCAGAGGAGCAATCCGGGGAAGATCCCGAGGATGAGAAGGGCGAGTGCGATGAGGATCCACATCACCGCGTATTTCTCGCGCATCCGGCGGGTGAGGAGCATCCAGCCGACGATCGCGAGGATCACGACGGCGACGGTGATGCCGACGACGACGATCATGCCGCAGCCTCCTGGAGGAACCGGCGGCTCGGCCGGCGCATCATGGACAGCCCGAGGGCGAAGAGCGAACGCAGCAGGTAGAGGCTCGCGCCGATCGGGCCCTGACTCGGGTTGCCGTGCGCTCGTGGCCGCATCGCAACGGGCACCTGCGTCACGGCCAGCCCCGCGTGGCACGCGGCGACGAGCGAATCGATCGTGTCGCCGAGGTACTCGGCGGGGTAGTAGCGCACATACTGCTCGATGGCCCGGGGGCCTGCGGCGCGGAAGCCGCTGGTCACATCGGTCAGACGGGTCTTGGCCACGCGCGACACCGCACCGGCGAGGAACACCATCGCCCAGTGCCGGGGACCGCGCACCTTGTAGTCGCCGACGTCGGCGAAACGCGCCCCGATCGAGATGTCCGCGGATTCCAGGCCCGCGAGGACCGTGGCGATATCCGCGGGATTGTGCTGCCCGTCGGCGTCCACCTGGATCGCCCGTGAGTAGCCGTTGCGCTTCGCATAGGTGAAGCCGGTGCGCATCGCCCCTCCGACACCGAGGTTGAACGGCAGGCGAAGCACGGTGGCGCCGGCGTCCCGCGCCGTGTCGGCGGTGTTGTCCTCGGAACCGTCATCGATCACGACGACGTCGTAGGCGCTGTCGGCGGCCCTGATCTCCTGGATCGTGGTGGCCACGTTGCGCTCCTCGTTCCATGCGGGGACGATGACGAGAACACGGTCCGGCATAGAAGTCATAGTGCTTGCATCCTATCCGTTCGCTCCTGCGTCACATCTGCGAGCCGTGGAGCAGCGGCTCGTCGCGTGCGTGTCCCGGGCGAGCCGATCAGCGGGGGAACTTGGTCAGATATCGGTAGAGGAATGCGGCCATGGCATCGCGGGCCACGTTCTCCGTCGGCCGGAACTCCGCACCGTTCGCGGTGGCCCAGCCCTTGGTGATGCCGGCATCGGCGAGCCAGGAGATCTCCTTCGAGAAGTCGTTGCCGCCGGCAGTGACGTCGATGAAGGGGTTCTTGGCGGGAGTCGTCCAGGCCGGGGAACCGGCGTACCGGTAGAGGAACGCGGCCATCGCCTCGCGACTGACGTCCTCCCCGCCGCGGAACTGCCGGCCCGTGGCGGTCGTCCAGCCCGTGCTCACCCCGGTGCTGGCCAGCCAGGTGATCTCCTTGTAGGAGGGGCTGTTCACCGACACGTCGGTGAACGGGGACGTGGCGGGTGCGCTGAATGCGGGGCTGCCCGCCGCCCGGTACAGGAACCCGGCCATGTCGGCGCGGGACACCGACGCGTGCACGCGGAACTCGCCCGTGCCGCAGGTGACGTCGAACCCCGGCATGAGGCCTCTGCTCGCGACGCTCATGATCTCCGTGTGGAACGGGTATCCGTTCGGGACGTCGCTGAAGGAGACCTGGGTCTGCGCGGTCCCGCAGCCGCCGGCGTCGCCCGGATAGTCGGCGCCGATGCCGACGGCCTGGATCCCGGCCGCCGTCCATTGCGCGATCTGCAGCGACCTGGCGCCGTTCAGGGCGACGAGATCGGCGTACTGGAGAACATGCCGCGCGGTTCCGCGATCGAGGTAGTAGACCGCTCCGTCCGGATCCTGGACCAGGAGGGGAGCGGACAGGGTGGGCATCGTGGACCGGGCCGGCAGCGACGCGCACTCGGCCTTCGTCAGGGTCGCCGCCTGCACGCCTCCGAGCTCGTTCCCGCTGACCGGGCGGAGGCGCCCGCCGTCCCAGATCAGGGCGGCTCCCTCACAGCGCACGAGCGGTCCCAGATCAGCATCCGCCCGGACGCTTCGGGCAAGAGCGGCATCCGGCACGATCGCGAACCTCGTCGCGCCGAAGTCCGCTGCGAGCGCGAAGCTGGGGATGTGCACGATCGTCGCGGTCGCCGTCGTCAGGTACACGTCGGCGGCGGATGCTGCACGCACCAGCGTGTTGGGCGCGAAGGCGGTGGCGCCCTCGGTGAGCGCGGCGGCCGCCGTCGGCTCCATTGTCGCGATGTACGGGGAGCGTCCCGCGAACACGGCGGTGAGTGCCGCCTGATCCCAGATGTGGCGCTTGGACGTGCCGGAGAGCTGGTACACGTCGCTGCTGCCGTACGCCGTGAAGACGGTGCCGACCTCCGCGCCGGTCGGGTAGGCGTCCGCGACCGCCGCGGGGATGTTCACGAAGGATCCGAAGGCGTACCCGTAGGCCGCGACCGTGCCGGCATCCGGCAGGCGGTGCTTGCTCCCGTCGGGATCGAGGAGGTACAGAGTGCCTGTCCTCGGATCATGCACATAGCGGCTGATGTCCGGGCCGGTGGGGAGTGCATCGGCGACGGAGCCGCTCACCCAGCGGAACGATCCGAGCCGCGCGGCGAGCGCATCGAGCCCCAACGACGTGGCGACGTGATACTTCGTCCCGCCCATGATCAGGAACACCTGATTGCGTCCGGTGACGGCGACCAGTGACGCGGCGGCGCTGCTCTTCTGCGTGCTGCCGAACCAGTCGTTGAAGTAGTTGAAGAAGTTCCGGTTGCCGTACGCCGAACACCCGTCGCCCGTGCCATAGCCGGCGTTGAGCGCCGCGGCGTTCGGCTGATACGGCGTGTAGTAGTACAGCGCGGAGGTGGCGGCGTTCTCGATGTACACGGGGGAGGAGCCGCAGCCCTGGTTCGGGTTGTACAGGATGTTCCAGGTGTGTCCCGGCGCGTACCAGGTGAAGTAGACGCCCTCCAGGTAGATCTTCATCTGACGTGCGCCGCCGTACACCTGGGCGAAGAATCCGGCGTAGCTGGGGTCGCAGGGGGCGGTGTCGGGGCAGGCCTGCCCCATGGCCGCGGCATACTGCCGATCGATCGGCCAGGTGTCGGTGACGAGTCCCTGTTCCTTCTGCAGCATGACGACGATCACCTGCGGATTGATGCCGCAGGACCGTGCCACCTTCGCGATGATCGAACCCGCGGTCTCGTTGCTCGCCCCCGAATAGCCGTTGCAGTAGCGGTCGGCCGATTTGCTCGGCGTGTTCTGCCGGAAGTCCTTCAGGCACACGTATCCCGAGCGGCAGGCGGAGACCTTGCCTTGCAGGAACGTCTGAATCTGATCGCCGTTCAGCGTGCCGGCATCGGTGAACACCGCATCCGAGATGATGTTGCCGGCGCGGAACTGTGAGAGGTCGGCGGCCGGGCGGATGCCGGTGCCGGTCACCGAAGCGGCAGACCGCACGCTGGTGTCGGGAACCGAAACGGTGGCGGGCGCCGAGGCCGTGGCGGAGGCCGCAGGAGCGAAAGCGAACAGCCCCGCGGCCATGAGAAGCGCCGCCAGCGCGGCGAGGCAACGGGAGAACGCACGTCGTGTGGGGGGCACCGTCCCATTCTGCCCAGTTCCGCAGTGATTTCCCGGGTGCGCCGCACCGATTGCGTCCGCTCAGGCGCCCTGTGGCACGATTGAGGAGTGAAAGGCATCATTCTCGCCGGGGGATCCGGTACCCGTCTGCACCCGATCACTCTCGGTGTTTCCAAGCAGCTGATCCCGGTCTACGACAAGCCGATGGTGTATTACCCGCTGTCGACGCTGATGCTGGCGGGGATCCGGGACATCCTGATCATCACGACGCCGCATGATGCGGAGCATTTCGAGCGGCTGCTCGGGGACGGGTCGCAGTTCGGGGTGTCGATCACGTTCGCGCAGCAGCCGTCGCCGGATGGTCTGGCGCAGGCGTTCACGATCGGCGCGGACTTCATCGGTGATGACAAGGTCGCGCTGGTGCTCGGCGACAACCTGCTGTACGGCCCCGGCCTCGGCACGCAGCTGAAGCGCTACGCGGATGTCGACGGTGGCGCGGTGTTCGCGTACTGGGTGGCGGAGCCGAGCGCGTATGGTGTGGTGGAGTTCGATGCTGAGGGCACCGCGGTGTCGCTGGAGGAGAAGCCGGCGGTGCCGAAGAGCAACTATGCCGTGCCCGGTCTGTACTTCTTCGACAATGACGTGGTGGAGATCGCGCGCACTCTCGCGCCCAGCCCGCGCGGCGAGTACGAGATCACCGATGTGAATCGTGCGTATCTGGAGCGCGGCAAGCTGCAGGTCGAGGTTCTTCCGCGCGGTACCGCGTGGCTGGACACCGGGACGTTCGACCAGATGACCGACGCCGGGGATTACGTGCGCACGATGGAGCGTCGCACCGGGATGCGGATCGGCGTGCCGGAAGAGGTCGCCTGGCGGCAGGGTTTCCTCACCGACGATGAGCTGCGCGAGCGGGCGCAGAAGCTTGTGAAGTCCGGCTACGGCACCTACCTGCTCGAGATCCTGGAAAGGGGCCGTTGATGGCTCGTCTGCTCGTCACCGGCGGTGCCGGCTTCATCGGCTCCAACTTCGTGCACCATGTGGTGCAGAACACCGATCACCACGTCACGGTGCTGGACGCGCTGACCTATGCGGGCAATCGGGCCTCGCTGGACGGCCTGCCCGAGGACCGGGTGGCGTTCGTGCACGGTGACATCACCGACGCCGAGCTCGTGGACTCGCTGTTCGCCGACGCCGATGCGGTCGTGCATTATGCGGCCGAGTCGCACAACGACAACTCGCTGCACAGCCCGCGCCCGTTCCTGGACACGAACATCATCGGCACGTACACGTTGCTCGAAGCGGCCCGCACGCACGACCGCCGGTTCCACCACATCTCCACCGACGAGGTGTACGGCGACCTCGAGCTCGACGACCCCGAGCGGTTCACCGAGAACACCCCGTACAACCCGTCCTCGCCGTATTCGTCGACGAAGGCCGGATCCGACCTGCTGGTGCGCGCGTGGGTGCGCTCGTTCGGGGTGCGCGCGACGATCTCGAACTGCTCCAACAACTACGGCCCGTACCAGCACGTGGAGAAGTTCATCCCCCGTCAGATCACGAACGTGATCCGCGGTATCCGCCCCAAGCTCTACGGTGCGGGTGAGAACGTGCGCGACTGGATCCACGCGAACGACCACTCCTCCGCCGTGCTCACCATCCTCGACAAGGGCACGATCGGCGACACGTACCTGATCGGCGCCGACGGGGAACGCAACAACAAGGACGTCGTCGAGCTGATCCTCGAGCAGATGGGCCAGCCGCGCGACGCGTACGACCACGTCACCGACCGTGCCGGCCACGACCTGCGCTACGCCATCGACTCCACCAAGCTGCGCACCGAACTCGGCTGGACCCCGCAGTACGCCGACTTCGAATCGGGCCTCGCCGCCACCATCGACTGGTACAAGGCCAACGAGGCCTGGTGGGCTCCGTCCAAGGACGCCACCGAAGCGTTCTACGCCACCAAGGGCCAGTGAGGATGGGCGACGACGCGATGGCCGTCGAATTCGGCAAGCAGCTCCAGGTCGTCGAGACCCCGATCCCGGGCATGATCGTGCTCGAGCTGCCCGTGCACGGAGATGCGCGCGGGTGGTTCAAGGAGAACTGGCAGCGCGAGAAGATGACGGCTCTGGGACTCGCCGACTTCGGCCCCGTGCAGAACAACATCTCGTTCAACGACGCCGTCGGCACGACGCGCGGCATCCACGCCGAACCCTGGGACAAGTGGGTCTCCGTGGCGACAGGGCGCATCTTCGGTGCCTGGGTGGACCTGCGCGAGGGGGAGAGCTTCGGCACCGTCTTCACGACCGAGCTGGATCCCTCCCGCGCGATCTTCGTGCCGCGCGGCGTGGGCAACTCCTACCAGACGCTCGCGCCGGACACCGCGTACACCTACCTCGTGAACGACCACTGGTCGCCGGATGCGAGCTATTCCTTCCTCAACCTCGCCGACGAGACGGCCGCGATCGCGTGGCCGATCCCGCTCGCCGACGTGGAGATCTCGGAGAAGGACAAGAACCACCCGCGCCTCGCCGACGTCACGCCGATCGCTCCACGCAAGACGCTCGTCATCGGCGCGAACGGCCAGCTCGGTCTCGCGCTGCGTGCCGAGCTCGGCGACGCCTCTCACATCGAGTACGCGACCCGTGTCGACCTCGACCTCGCCGACCCGCATCTGGAGACGGCTCGCCGCTGGCGCGACTACGGCACCGTCATCAACGCCGGTGCGTACACGGCCGTCGACCTCGCCGAGACCCCCGAGGGGCGCCGCGACGCGTGGATCGCGAACGCCGAGGGGCCGGCCCGCCTGGCACGCATCGCCGCGGCGAACGGCATCACCCTGGTGCACGTGTCCAGCGACTACGTCTTCGACGGAACCGCCGACCGCCCCTACCGGGAGGACGACGCGCTCGCCCCGCTCGGCGTCTACGGGCAGACCAAGGCAGCCGGCGACGTCGCCGTGGCGACCACGCCGCGGCACTACATCCTGCGCACCTCATGGGTGATCGGCGAGGGAAAGAACTTCGTCCGCACGATGGCGTCGCTCGCCGAACGCGGCATCGACCCGACCGTCGTCGACGACCAGACCGGGCGCCTCACGTTCACCGCGGACATCGCTCGCGCGATCGTGCACCTGCTCCGGGTCGAAGCGCCCCATGGCGTCTACAACGTCACCGGATCGGGTGAGCCCGCGACCTGGGCCGAGATCGCCGGAGAGGTCTTCGCGACGACCGGCCATGATGCCGGCCGCGTCTCGGGCGTGAGCACCCAGGAGTACTTCGCCGCGGCGACGGGTCCGGTGGCGTCACGGCCGGCCTGGAGCGTGCTGGACCTGGGCAGGATCGAGTCGACCGGGTTCGCCACGCGCGACTTCCGCACGACGCTGCGGGAGTACCTCTCCGCCTGACGGCCGGATCGCACGAAGACCGGATCGCTGCGCGGCCTGGCGGATGTGCTTCCCAGGCAGCCGGGGTAGGCTTGTCGTTTCGTGTCGAGCGATGAAGCATCGCGCGAAGACGAACGCGGAGCCCGACGCAGACCCGAGCACGGGGCTCCGATCCTGCACGAGGAGTCCAACCGCATGACGTCTGTCGTCGCCGAGCGCACAGAGATCGATGTCGCTCGACCGACCTATCGCAATGACATCGACGGCCTCCGCACGCTGGCCATCTTCCTCGTCGTGGTGTACCACGTCTGGCTCGGCCGGGTGTCCGGCGGCGTCGATGTCTTCCTGATGATCTCGGCATACTTCCTCACGGACTCCCTGGTCCGGCGGGTCGTGACCGGGCGGCGGCTCCGCCTCGGCGCGTTCTGGCTGCGGCGCTTCCGACGCCTGCTTCCGGCGGCGGCGGTGACACTCCTCGCCGTGCTGGGGGCGGCCTATCTGCTGTACCCGCCGAATCACTGGCCGGCGATCTGGGGTGACACCTGGGCGAGCCTGTTCTACTGGCAGAACTGGCACCTCGCGCTGTCCTCCGTCGACTACTACGCGCGGGATGCCGCATCCACGAGCCCCCTGCAGCATTTCTGGTCGCTTTCCGTGCAGGGTCAGGTGTTCATCATCTGGCCGATCCTGATCGGCCTCGTCGCCCTCGTGCTGGCACGGGCGCGGCGCTGGGTGCGTCCGACGCTCATCGTGGTGTTCGCGGGTGTGTTCGCGTGGTCTCTGTGGTTCTCGATCGTCGAGACCCGCGATGCGCAGGCGTTCGCCTATTTCGACACCCGCACCCGGCTGTGGGAATTCGCAGCGGGGTCGCTTCTCGCGCTGATCCTTCCGCTGCTGAAGCTCCCCGTGTGGTTCCGCGCCGTACTCGGCTGGCTCGGCGTCGTCGGCGTGGTCTCCTGTGGTCTCGTGCTGGATGTGCGCGAAGGATTCCCCGGCT
The DNA here is from genome assembly GCA_018268455.1 of Actinomycetota bacterium. Taxonomy (GTDB): domain Bacteria; phylum Actinomycetota; class Actinomycetes; order Actinomycetales; family Microbacteriaceae; genus Microbacterium. The sequence goes on from JAFDWM010000002.1 coordinate 67,711, forward strand.
ATCTCGCCCTGTGGCCGGTGCTCTCCACGGCGGCCATCCTGATCTCCGGATCGGGCGAGGTCACGAAGGGCGGTCCGGCGCGGCTGCTCTCCTCGAAGCCGCTGCAGTTCTTCTCCGGCGATGCTTACGCGCTGTATCTGCTGCACTGGCCGATCCTGATCACGTGGATGGTCGTCACGGGAGAGGATCGCGCAGGATTGCTGAGCGGCGGTGCGATCATCCTCGGTTCCATGGTGCTGGCGCGCCTGCTCGCACGATGGGTGGAGCACCCGCTGCAGCGCGCGACCTGGTTCGACCAACGCGCCTGGCGCAGTGCGATGGTGATCGTGCTGTGCCTGGGCCTGGTCGGCGGCTCGGTCGCGACCTGGCAGGGGGCCGAGGAGCGCCGTGCGGCGGAGATCATGGCGTCCGCCGAGGAGGCAGGATATCCGGGCGCGGCGGCGGCGGAATCGCCGCTGTCGACGTCGGATCCGTCTCTGCCGATCATCCCGGTCCCGACCGAGCTCGACGCCGAATGGCAGAGCGTGGGAGAGAGCTGCAGCGGCCGCTTCGCGCCCGGATCCGAAGTCCTCGCAGCCTCATGCAACCAGAACGCGGCCGCCGCAGAAGCCGAGCAGACGGTGCTCATCATCGGGGACTCCCACGCGCAGCAGCTTGGAGTGCCGATGGAGAGCTATGCGGACGAGCATGGGATCGGCGTCGTCACGCTGCTCAAGGGCGGGTGCACGATCGGTCCGGACGAGCAGGATCGCGGGCCGGACAATCCGTACACCTGTGCCGAATGGCTGCCTGAAGCCATCGACTACGCCGTCGCGCTCAAGCCCACCGCTGTGTACGTCGTCGCGACGCGCTCGACGGCGGGCGAGCCCGAGCGGCTGCTCGAGGGCGCGGATCAGACGATCGCCACGCTGCTCGATGCGGGGATCCCGGTGCTCGCGGTGCGGGACAACCCGCGTTTCGACAACGACATGTACGCCTGTGTCATCGCCCGCGACGCGGACTGCTCCGTCCCACGGGACCGGATCCTGGCGCCGGCGAATCCGGCGGCCGTCCTGGACAAGCGAGTGACGCTCATCGACTACACGCCGTGGCTCTGCCCCGATGGGCTGTGCCAGGGGGAGATCGGCAACATCGCCGTCTACATCGATGACAACCACGTCTCGCACACGTTCGCGAACACGCTCACCCCGATGCTGGGGAGGATGCTCGCAGCGAGCGGGCCGTTCCGCTGACCCTCGGGCTGCGCTCAGAGAGCGGGGCGCACCGCCGGATAGAATGGCCACTGCGCTTCCGGCGCTCAGACCACTCACGCCTGTCGTCGAAAGAAAGCACTGCATATGGATCTCCTCGTCGTCGGGTCGGGTTTCTTCGGCCTCACCATCGCTGAGCGCGCGGCTGCGGCGGGCCGGAAGGTCACCGTCATCGATCGTCGGCATCACATCGGCGGCAACGCGTACAGCGAGGATGAGCCCACGACCGGCATCGAGGTGCATCGGTATGGCGCGCACCTGTTCCACACGTCGAACGCGACGGTGTGGGAGTACGTGAACAGGTTCACGACGTTCACGAACTACGTGCACCGGGTGTATTCGACGCACAAGGGCGAGGTGTATCCGCTGCCGATCAACCTCGGCACGATCAATCAGTTCTTCCGTTCGGCGTACTCGCCGGATGAGGCGAAGGCGCTGATCGCCGGGCAGGCGGGAGAGTTCGACGCGCACGAGGCGCGCAACCTGGAGGAGCGCGGGATCGCGCTGATCGGGCGTCCGCTGTTCGAGGCGTTCATCCGCGACTACACGGCCAAGCAGTGGCAGACCGACGCCAGGGAGCTGCCGGCGTCGATCATCAGCCGCCTGCCGGTGCGGTACAACTACGACAACCGGTACTTCAACGACACCTGGGAGGGGCTGCCGACCGACGGCTACACGGCGTGGCTGGAGCGGATGGCGGATCACCCGAACATCGACGTGAAGCTGAACGTGGACTTCTTCGATGAGGCGCAGCCGCTGAACAAGAAGGCGACGGTCGGGCAGGTCCCGATCGTGTACACGGGTCCGGTGGACCGCTACTTCGACTATGCCGAGGGCGAGCTGGGCTGGCGCACGATCGATCTGGAGCAGGAGGTGCTCGAGGTCGGCGACTTCCAGGGCACCAGCGTCATGAACTATCCCGACGCGGACGTGCCGTACACGCGGATCCATGAGTTCCGCCATTTCCACCCCGAGCGTGCCGATCGGTATCCGACGGACAAGACCGTGATCATGCGTGAGTTCTCCCGGTTCGCGGAGCGTGGTGACGAGCCGTACTACCCGGTCAACACCGCATCCGACCGCGACGGGCTGCTCGCCTACCGTGAGCTCGGCAAGGGCGAGAAGGACGTGCTCTTCGGCGGCCGTCTCGGCACCTACCAGTACCTCGACATGCACATGGCCATCGGATCCGCCCTGTCGATGTGGAACAACCAGCTCGCGTGACGACCCTCGGGTGCACGGGGCCGCGAACCCTGATCGATAGGATCGCCCTGTGACGGTGACGGCTGTGCGCGGCGGGGGCATCTCGCATCGCTATTTCCACTCGCTGTGGCTGCTCTCGGCGCGCGACCTGCGTGTGCGATACGCGACGAGCGTGCTGGGATACCTCTGGTCGGTGCTGGATCCGCTTGTGATGAGCGCGATCTACTGGTTCGTGTTCTCGATCGTGTTCCACCGCAAGGGCATCGGCGAGGATCCGTACATCGTCTTCCTGATCACCGCGCTGCTGCCCTGGGTGTGGTTCAACACGGCGGTCGGCGACTTCACTCGGGCGTTCAAGAAGGACGCACGGCTGATCCGCTCCACGGCCATCCCGCGCTCGATCTGGGTGCTGCGGGTGATCGTGACCAAGGGCCTGGAGTTCACCTTCGCGATCCCGGTGCTGGTGCTGTTCGCCGTCTTCGGCGGGGCCACGGTGAATTGGGGGATCCTGCTGTTCCCGGTCGCGATGATCTGGCAGGCGGTGCTGCTGATCGGCCTCGGCCTGCTCATCGCGCCGCTCTGCGTGCTCTGGACCGATCTGGAGCGCACGACCGCCCTGATCCTGCGCGCGCTGTTCTACGTCTCCCCGGTCATCTACAGCTTCCGTGATCTGCCCGAGGCGCTGCACTGGGTGGCCGCGCTCAACCCGCTGTCCGGCATCTTCGCGCTCTACCGCGTGGGTCTCTTCCCGGGACAGTGGCAGCCGGAGCCGGTCATCGTCGGCGCCGTCGTCACGCTCGTCTTCCTCGCACTCGGCATCTACACGTTCCGCTCGCTCGAGCGCGACGTGCTCAAGGAGCTGTGATGGACAGGCAGCAGGCAGCGATCGACGTCGAGGGGCTCGGCGTGCGCTTCCGTCTGGGCCGGCGCGGGCGGCGCAGCTTCAAGGATCTCTTCGCCGGATCCTCCCGGCGTAACCGCCCCGGCGAGTTCTGGGCGCTCCGCAATGTCTCCTTCCGCGTGCAGCCCGGCGAGGCCATCGGCGTCGTGGGGCGCAACGGTCAGGGCAAGTCGACCCTGCTCAAGCTGGTCGCTGGGGTGCTTCTGCCCGACGAGGGGCACGTACGTGTGCACGGGGGAGTGGCGCCGCTGATCGAGCTCACCGGCGGTTTCGTCGGCGACCTGACGGTGCGGGAGAACGTGCGGCTCACCGCCGGCCTGCACGGCATGAGCCGGGCTGTCGTCGCGAGCCGCTACGACGGCATCATCGCGTTCGCCGAACTGGAGAAGTTCCAGGACACCCCGTACAAGCACCTGTCCAACGGCATGAAGGTGCGCCTCGCGTTCGCCGTCGTGTCACAGCTCGAGGAGCCGATCCTGCTCGTCGATGAGGTGCTCGCCGTCGGCGACAAGGCGTTCCGGGACAAGTGCTACAAGCGCATCGACGAGCTTCTCGCCGAGGGACGCACGCTCTTCTTCGTCTCGCACAACGAGAAGGACCTGCAGCGGTTCTGCACCCGCGGGCTGTACCTGAACAAGGGCGGTCTCGTGCTCGACGCGCCCATCGACGAGGTGCTGGCGCGCTACAACGCCGACAACACCTGAGCCGCACGCGCCCGCGCAGAAGCGCCTGCGGATCAGCGCGTGACGGTCGCGGTCGCCTTGGTGCTTCCCTTGCCGCCGTCGGGCGTGCGGTACTCCAGCGTCAGCTTGTCGGTGAAGGCGGAGATCAGCACGGCTCCGGTGCCGGAGACGCACTTGCGGCTTCCCGGGGCCCGCGTGCTCGGGCACTCCGCGGCACCGGTCGAGGCGCCGACGCCCGCGGTGACGTATGTGAGCCCGTCGACCTGAAGCTCCTCCCAGAACCGTTCGTGACCGCTGATCACGACGTTCGCGCCCCACGCCTTGTAGTCCCAGCCGTCGGCGGGGCGCATCGCGGTATTGGGCTGCGCGGCTGACGTGAACGGCGGGCGATGCACCACGACGATGTTCCAGTAGCCGGGCTCGCTCTCGTGTGCCTGCGTCAGTGCCTGCTGCAGCCACGCCTTCTGCGCCGCCATCGAGTCGGCGTCCACCTCGCTGTCGAGCATGAACATGTTGACGGTGCCCGCGTTCAGCTTGTACCAGCGCGGGTCGTCGTTCATCGTGGCCAGGAATCCGAAGGCCTTGAGATAGGCATCGAGACCGGCACCCGGGGCGGAGTAGTCCTCATCCCCGGGGACCGGATAGAAGCGACCGCCGTCCGCTCCACCCAGGAAGGGCGTGTAATAGTCGTCCACCGACTGCTGGTAGGGGGTGCAGTCGGCCGCGGAGCGGGCGTTGTCCCCGGCTGTCGCCACCATGCTGATCGGCCAGGAGGCCACCATGTCCGCGACCTTGCGCTCGCCGTCGTCGCAGCTGCCGTAGTCCGTGACGAGCGCCAGGGTCGTGGTGAGTGTGCTCTCCGTGGTCACGGTCGGCGCAGGAACGTTCCCGTCCACGGCCACCGTGGCGGGGCGTCCCTCTCGCTGCGGGGCGGTCGACGTGCACCCCAGCAGCACAGTCGCGCTGAGTGCGACGGCCGCCACCGCGAGCAGCCGACGGGCGGCCTTCCTCCCATCGGGGTTCGTCGAGGCACGGGGCGCTTCATGACTTCGCTGCACGGGAGGTCCTTCCGGGTCGGACTACGCTATCACGAGGCCTTGCGCCCACCAGCCGCTGGGTTCCAGGCGCCTCATCTATACTGAGGGCGATGCCGCCCGTGAAGTCGAACGATGAAGCCGATGTTGCCATCGTCCTCACGATGCATGGCGAGGGGCGCACTTTGCTACCCACGGTGCATGCGCTGGGGCGCGCCATCGCGGAGGCTGTAGAGCACGGCGTCAGTGTTGAGGTCGTCGGGGTCTTCGATCGGGCCGATGACGAGACCCGTCGCGCCTGGGGCGTCGCCCTGGGCGACGTCGATCTCGCGGCGAGCGCGCCGGTGCGCGTGATCGAAACGGCCCACGGCGATCTCGGTCTCGCACGCATGGCGGGGGTCGAGGCAAGCTCCGCAGCCTTGGTCGGAGTCTTGGACGCGGACAATCTGCCGACATCGAACTGGATCCACACTGCCGTCCGTGTGCTCGAGGATCACGGCGGCCCCGCGATCGCCCACCCTGAGCTCATCGTCACCTTCGATGCGAAACGGGAGCTCTGGCCCCTGCGCTCCTCGGAGGAGGCAGGATTCCGGGCGGGCACTCTGCTCTGGTTCAATCCGTGGGATGCATTCGCGATCGCTTCGCGAGAGGTCTTCGATCGCTTCCCCTACCGTGAACTTCGCCCCGGATCCGGGTTCGGCCCCGAGGACTGGACATGGAACAGCGAGACGATCGCGGGCGGCGTGCCGCACCTCATCGGGGCCGGCACCGCGTTGTTCTACCGCAAGAAGCCGGACGGCTCGCTGGCCGTCGCACACGACAACAGCCTGCTGCCTCGGAACGCGCTGCTGACGTCCAAGGACGTCGCGCGCGAGGAGATCGCTGCGCTGGCGGCGACTCTGGTGTCCCGCGAGACAGAACTGCCGGACGGCATGCTCTGGCGGATGCGTCGTTCGGCGGCGGTGCAGCGCGTGCGCAGATCGCGCAATGTCGACCGCGCCGTGCGCGGCGTCCGGTATCTGGTCCGGCCCGTGCAGGATCGCCGGCAGCGCCAGCGCGTGGGCGACTCGCCGCGGGTACAGGCCGAGCTCCGGGACGCGACACTGCGCGAACGGTGGGCGCAGGCCCACGAGATCCAACCCAGGATCCCCTTCCCCTCGGAGGCGGTTCTCGCCGAGTACGGTCGCTGGGGTGACGGCTGGGACGAGGAGTTCGTACCCGACCGACTCGCCTACTGGAGCGCGATCGAGGCTCTCCCCGAGGCGCCGGACATCGTGTTCTTCGCTCCCTGGATCGGAACCGGCGGAGCGGATCTTCTCGCCACCCAGTACATGAACACCGTCTGCCGGCTCCGGCCGGACGCCTCGGTCGTCCTCATCACCACCGAGCCGCGGCCGTCGACACGGCTCGACGCGCTCGATCCGCGGATCACGGTCTTCGACCTGGGCGCGTTCCGGCTGCACCACATGCTCGCGGTGCGGGTGATCGCCACGCTCCTCACCCAGCTGCGCCCCGAGACGATCCACATCGTCAACTCGACCGCCGCCTGCCACGCCGTCGAATGGTTCAGCAGCGCGGTGAGCGCCCATACCAAGGTCTTCCTCTCCACCTACGTCGTGGACAAGGACAGCGATGGCGGGCAGTGGTCGTTCCTGTTCCACCGGTCGCGGGACTTCTTCGACCATGTGTCGCGGATCATCACCGACAACGCCCCCCTCGCAGACCGTGCTGTCTCGCTCGAAGGCGTCACCCGGGAGAAGTTCCTCGTTCATCACCAGGTCGTGGACCAGCCGTACCGCGCCCACGAGCCCGCGGTGTTCTCCGCGGAGCGCCCGCTGCGGCTTGTGTGGGTGGGGCGCTTCGACCTGCAGAAGCGTCTGGACAGGCTTGCGGGGATCGCGGAGATGCTCGTTCAACGTGGCGTCCCGTTCAGCCTGGATGTCTACGGTGAGCCGGTTCTCGACGATGACCCGACGCTGCCCGACAGCCGGGCTCGGCTGGAGCGGGCGGGTGCCCGCCTGCACCCCGCATATGTCGGAGGTTTCGGCCGGATCGATCCGGATCAGCTCGACGCCCTGATCATGACGTCGCAGGACGAAGGCACGCCGAACGTCGTTCTCGAAGCGATGTCGAGCGGGCTTCCGGTGATCGTCCCCGCCGTCGGCGGTCTGCCGGGTCTCGTCGGAGAGCAGACCGGATTCCTGGTCGACGATCCGGAATCGATCGAGGAGTATGTCGCCGCGGTGATCGCGCTGATCACCGATCACTCGGACGCGCTGGTCCGCGCGGCGAACGCACGCGAGCTCGTCGAGACGGAGTATTCGCAGGCGCGTCTCGATCAGACCCTGGAGGAGCTCGACGGTTACCTGCCAAGAGCACCCGGGGCGGACATCGAAGTCGGCATGGCCGACACGGCCGCGGCAGACAGTGTGCGATGGTTCGCCACCGCCGACACACGGGCGGCACTGGCCAACGGCTCTGCCGGCGTGCTGATCTACACCGGTTCGAACGGTTCGTCCAACTTCGGGGACATCCTGCAGACGAAGAACATCGTGCGCTACTGGCGGGACAGGTCCGACGCTCCGCCGGTGCTCGTGCTCCCCGCTTTCGCGGCCGCTGCGGAGGGGCGCCATCAGCAGCTGCGTGAATGGCTCGGGGTCGACCACATCGTCTACCTCGGCAGCGACGCCGACGACGATCTCGGCTCGGCGGGGGAGCGGTTCGAACCGAGCCCCGCCTCCGTGCTGTTGCACGTGGTCGGCGGCGGCTATCTGAACGCGCTGTTCGGCGCACAGCACCTCGCGGCCATCGAGGCGATCGCCGATGCGTTCTCGGTCCGCGGCATCCTGTCGAGCGGTCTGCAGATCGACGAGACGGTGCTGCCCGCATTGGCGGGCCTGGCGCAGCGGCACAACCTCATCGAGATCGGCGTGCGGGACGCCAGTTCGCTGCGGCTGGCACGCCAGGCCGGCCTGCCTGTGGAGGACACGTTCGACGATCTCATCGAGGTCTTCCTCGCCTGGGCACCGGCGCAGAGGAGCGCGCGGGTCCCCGGGACCGTGGTGCTGCACCTGAACACCTCCGACTATGCAGGGGGTGAGGATGCGCGTGCCATGTGGCAGCGGGTCCTCGATGACGTCGCTCGCAAGGACATCCGGCGTGTCATCGTCCTGAACGCCTATGCGGACCGGCGGCGTGAGGTGCGCGATGCCCTGCGCAGCGTGGCAGACCTCGCCGAGGACTTCCCCTTCGCGACCTTCGAGGTCGTCGACATCGCGCAGGTCGCGCTGCGCGAAGACGTGCGCGATGCCCTCCCCGAGGCGATGGCTGAGCTGGCGACGGCGGAGTTCGGCCTCACCTCCAGCTATCACACGGCGCTGCTCCTGACGTCGCTCGGCGTGCCCACCTATCTGACGAGTGCGAACTCCTACTTCGCGCAGAAGGCTGATCTGTTCCGGCTGCCGGAGCTGCACACGTTCCTCGAGGATCCCGGCGCTCATCTTCTCGATCTCAGCGACCGGATCGCCGTACGAGCGCGCTGGATCGAGAAGCTCGCCCGACTCGGCTGATCGCCGAGCCGACAGCAGACGGCCGCGACATCTGATGGATGTCGCGGCCGTCTGCTGTCACCGGGGGAGGGGCTGTCTCACCCCTCCCCGGGTGGGATCATCCGAACTTGGCCAGGTAGCGGTACAGGAACGCCGCCATCGCGTCACGCGTGATGTTGTCCTTCGCGCGGAACTCCTGTCCGCTGTCTGTCGTCCAGCCCTTGCTGATGTCGTTGGCCGCGAGCCACGTGATCTCCTTGTAGAAGATGTTGGTGCTCGGGTCGACATCGATGAACGGATCCGTCGACGGAGGCGTCCACGCGGGGCTTCCGGCGAAGCGGTACAGGAACGCCGACATGGCCTCACGGCTGATGTCCTCGTTGGCCCGGAACTCCTTGCCGGAGGGGGTGTCCCATCCGGTCGTGATTCCCCTGTCGGCCAGCCAGGTGATCTCCTTGTACGCGGGATCCGTCGTACGGACGTCGATGAACGGAGACGTCGTCGGCGCGGTCCACGCCGGGCTTCCAGCGGCCCGGTAGAGGAAGCCGGCCATGTCGCCACGGCTCACCGGGTTCCACGGACGGAACTCGTTCTGGCCGCAGCCCACGTCATAACCCGTCATGATGCCCTTGCTGGACATCGACGTGATCTCGGTGTTGAACACGTAGTCCGCGGGGACATCGATGAAGGTGTTCGGTGCGCTCGGGGTGCACGGCTTCGGCGTGGCTCCCGGCTTGATCAGCAGGCGGATCTGGATCGCCTCGATGCCGAGGGCCCGACCGGTGGTGCCGGCCTGAGCGCCGTTGGTCACCCAGCCCTGCCAGCCCAGCGTGGCGACGTGCACGCGGTACGAGATGTCGTACGTGGCAGCCATCGCGCCGGTCAGACGCAGCTTGACCGCCTCCATGCGCAGACCGCTTCCAGGCCTGCCGATGGTGGAGGAGGAGCTCCAGTTGTTCCAGCCGATGTTCTGCTCATGGCTCTGCGCCTGGATGCCGCCGGACTGACCCCAGCTGTTCTGCACGCCGAGGGTGAAGCCCTCCAGCCGCAGCGACTGGCCGGTGGTGCCGACGAACTGTCCGGTCATCACCGAGTTGCGCCAGCCCAGGCTCTGCACGTAGCCGGCCTGTTTCAGCGTCGGGACGGTGCCGTACTCGCTGTTCATGAAGTTCAGACGCGACGAGAGGCGGTTCTTCAGGAAGGAGACCTCACCCCCGAAAGTGCTCGAGTAGTTGTGGCCCTGGGTGGGGACGAGCAAGGTGCCCCGACCGAGGATCCGCTTGAGGAACGGGTCCTGCGCCGCGGAGTTCGAGATCTGCTGCTGGTACCCGTCGATCTTGCCCGGCAACGCCATCGCCGCGGCGCCGATGCCGTCGTTCCACAGCTGGTTGGCGCGGTCGACGAACTCCGGGTTGCGGTACAGGTTCTGGAACAGCGGGCTGCTGGTCTTGCCGGGCCGGTCGGCGCGGCGCAGCCAGTTTCCGTTCTTCACGAACTCCGAGACCGGGTCGGCGCCGTAGTTCTCCGACTTGTCGTAGTTGAACAACGCGCTGTCGAAGTCCCACACCGGCCCGATGTGCAGCTTGTCGGAGGGGCCGTTCTTGTAGAAGTAGACGCTCGCGGCGACGATCTCCGGGTTCTCCGTCGTCTCGTACACGAAGTAGTACTTCACGAAGGAGTCGAGATCGATGATCTGGCTGATCGCCGTCCAGTCAGGATTCTTCGCGTCGAGCAGGGACTCGAGTCGGTTCAGCGTCGCCCTCATGTCATCCCATCCGGCCTGCGTGTCGGCCGGGAGGGGCTGGAGGACGCCGTTGATACGGTCGGGAACGTCGCCGTTGGCATCCTTGATGCTGTAGATGTTCCCCCACGTGCTGGACCGGAAGTAGTAGTCCTCCATCGGGTTGGTCGCGTCGCCCATGTTGTTGTTCTGCTCGACAAGGATGCCGCGCGGGTCACTCAGGTTGACGCGCTCCGACTTGGTCTCGACCTTCTCGGTGAGCAGGTAGTTGCCGTAGCACGACCCGTTGACACGAAGATCCACGAAGCGGGAGTCCGACGTGTAGGGGAGGCCGATCTTCCGGGCGAAGTCGAGAGTGAGCTTGTTGCGCATCAGCGAGCCGTCGGTCGCGTTGGCGAGCAGCACCCACGTCTTCGACGAGCTCATGCCGAGGACCTTGGTCTTCTTGTTGAACTTGATCTGGTAGGGCCGCTTGTAGTCGTTCCCGATCCAGGTGTACTTGCCCAGCAGCCACGTGTAGTTGCCGCGTCCCTTGATCTCACCGCCGGGGGTCGGAGCCAGGTTGTTGGCCGCGTTCGTCGGGTCGGAGATGCTGAACGTCGCCGCCGCCTTGGTGTCGTGCTGCGGATCTGCATTCACCTGAGCCATGGTGACGTCCCCGGTGGTGGTGACATCCATGACCGGCGTCCCTGCCGAGCACGGCACCAGCGGAGTCCACGTCGGGGTGGGGGTCGGCGTGGGCGTCGGGGTGGGGGTGGGAGTGGGCGTCAGCGCCGGAGCGTCCGACGGGGTGGGCGCCGGACTCTGGGTGTCCGTCGGGGACGGACTGTCGGACGGAGCGGGCGCCGGGCTCTGCGGCGCAGTCGTGTCCGCCGGAGCGGGCTCGGGCGAGACGGTGTCGCTGGACACGGGGGGAACCGTCGGCGGGGGAGAGGTCTCCGCGGACGCGCTGAGCGGCGTCGCCACGATCAGGGCTGTCAGCAACGCGAACGTGCTCGCGCCGGCCGCGAGCCGGTTCAGGAATGGTCGCGCCACAGGCGTCTCCTTGGAATGAAGCCGACCTGGACGTGCGCCGCGGTCGGGTTGGCGAATCCGGTTGGCTTCGCGTCCCCGGAACCTGCAAGCGAGGGAGGCTCCCTGCGGCCAGTCCCACCGCCCGTAGCGAGCGCCCCACACGCTCCAGACAGTATCTTAGGGGGAGATTCCTAGCCGGCGAATATTCACAGGGACCTGTTAGCCGATCGTTCTCTCACGCGTAGCTCTCTGTTTTCCCGCGCCGGCACGTCGACCGGGGGCAGCGCGCGGGCCCGCTCAGGACTGCAGAAGTGCGGTGAGCTCGGCGACGGCGCCGCGCGCCTTCGCCAACGCGGCGGCATCTGCGGGATTCAGCGAGAGCGCGTCGAGTGCGGCCATGTAGTCCTGCAGGGCCGCACTCCAGCCCTGCTCGATGGACGTCGGTGCCGCGACATCGGCGATCCTCTGCGCATCGCCCTGCAGCTTGGTGACGGTGCCCTGCGGATCCTGGCCCTGTGCGATCAGGTCCAGGCCTTCGCCGGCGGTCACGATCCGGAAGCCGACCTGGTCGCGGAAGGCCGCGATGTCCGGGACCTCGGGAGTCGGCGCCACGGTGGGAGCCGCCGTGGGGACGGGGCTGGCAGTCGTGGGCGCCGCGGACGGCGTCGGGGTGGATGACGGCGATGAGGTGGGCGCGACGGCGGGCCTGTCATCGCGTGGGATGAGGAACAGCGCCACGACGCCGATTGCCACCAGCGCGAGCACGACCAGTCCGATGGTGAGCGCGATGCGCCCTCCACGCCCCTTCTTCTTGTCCTCGGGGAAGACCCAGACGGCCTCCGGCTGCGGCTGCTCGCTCATCAGTCCTCCAGGGCAGGCATCGGGCGCCAGCTGCGATCCCGGCCGATCTTCCCGCCGTCGCGGAGTCCGCGGAACAGGTTGCTCGTGCCGCGCACGGTGCGCTCCACGAACACCAGGCGGATGAGCTCCTTGGCGAACGTCATCGTGGTGCCGAGCCCGAACAGCGCCGGGTTGTAGACATCGTGCTCGCGGTAGTACTGCTTCAGGTGGGCGCGGTTGCGCATGATGTAGTACCGGTACGCGTTGCTGGACGCGTTCATGTGCCGGATGCCCATGTCCCACTGCTTGATCTCGCGGGTGCGCCGCAGCACGAACTCGTCGACGATCACCGCCTGCGTGCGCCGCGAGGCGAGCCAGCCGTACATCTGGTCGTCCCAGTAGATGAAGAAGCGCGGATCCGGAAGCCCGATCTCCTTCACGATCGAGCGGTGGATGAACATGCCCTCGAAGCAGCCGCTGTTCATGGGCTTGAACCCGGTCGCGTCGAACCCCGCGGGAGCGAACGGGATCGGGATCGCCATGCGCTCGGCGATGCGGTACTGCCAGTAGAACGCGCTGCCGTCGTAGTCGTAGCGCCGCCCCTGGATGCTCTTGAACCGCGGGGCCCAGGCGCCCATGCGGGCGAGTCCGTCGGGGAGCACCTCGACGTCGTCGTCCATCATCCAGATCCATTCGGATCCGAGCTCGTAGGCGGTGCGCATGCCCTCGCTGAAGCCGCCGGAGCCGCCCGTGTTGGTCTCCAGACGGCGGTAGACGATCTCCGTGCCGAGCCGGTCGCGGAACGAATCGACCACATCGGTGGTGTCGTCGACGGAGGCGTTGTCGATCACGACGACGCGCCCCGGCTTCGGATCCATCTTCTCGATGCTGGAGAGCAGACCCGTCAGCAGATGCGAGCGGTTGTAGGTGACGACGACGATCGTCGCGGTGGCCGGATCGAACCCGATCCCGGGACCCGTCACGAGCGCCCCTCGAAGGTGGATCTCCAGGATTCCTCCGACACGAGCTCGGGCAGCGCGGCCCGGTACTCCTTCTGCAGCTGGGGCCACCGTCGGCGCAGGGCCGCGTGCAGCCGCACCGTCTCCTTCAGCAGTTCGCGGAACTTCTCGCGATCCCGCGTGTAGATGTTGTAACCGGAACCGTCGGCTGCGCTCACCAGAGCGCTGTCGTGCAGGGGCACGCGCCACCAGGCCGCGTCGCCCTTGCCGAACTCGACCTCGGGCCGGTCCACGTTCGCGGGATCCGGTGTGTGGAACCAGTGCGAGACCAGAGTCGACGCGGTGAACCAGCGCAGCGCGACGCCCTTCGGGCTGTCGAAGACATGCGCCTTGAGCCGCTTGAACACCTGGCGCCCGCGGCGCGAGCTCAGGGGCACGCCGGAGTCCTTGTGCACGATCGTCTCCGGGAAGTCGGCGGCGATCGCGCGCGCCTCGGGCATCGCGGTGCCGAGTCCGGCGCGCATGTGCTGCGGGCCGGAGAGGATATCGCGCAGCGCCTTCACCCGCAGGGCGACGGGGTAGTACTGCATCATCATCAGGTGCTTGAGGTCGACGCGCCGGCTGTGCCGCAGCAGCGTGCCCCCCCGTCGTGCGTTCGAGTGGATGAGCGCGGCGGCGATCCGATTGCGGGCGTGGAAGTAGGCCTGCCAGTCGATCGAGTCATCTTTTCCGACCCAGGAGACATGCCAGAGGGCGACGCCGGGCAGGGAGACCGTGGGGAACCCGGCTTCGCCGGCGCGGAGGCAGAACTCCGCGTCGTCCCACTTGATGAATGCCGGGAGGGAGAGCCCGACCTTGCGGATCACCTCGACCGGGATGAGGCACATCCACCAGCCGTTGTAATCCGCGTCCAGACGCATGTGCAGCAGCGGCTGCTGGCGCAGGTTGATCGCCGAGAAATCGTGCGGCATCTTCTCCTGGAAGAGGTTGCGCCACATGAACGGACCCTCGTCGACGACCTCGGCCCAGGCGTGCAGCTTCGGGCGGTCGAGCAGGTCGAACATGTGTGCGCCGACGAGGGTCGGCGTCGTGGCGAAGCGGCCGAACGTGATCGAGCGCCGCAGGGCCTCGGGTTCGATGCGCACGTCGTCATCGAGAAGCTGCACGAAGTCGCTCTCCGGACGCTGCAGGGTCTCGAGCATCGCGCGGGAGAAGCCGCCCGAGCCGCCGAGGTTGGGCTGCGTGATGATCTGCAGGGTGTCGCCGAGACTCTCCGCGATCGCGGGGTACTCGCTGCGTGCGTCCACGCGCTGCGTACCCTGGTCCATGAGGAAGATCCGGTCGACCAGCTCCAGGGCCTCCGGTGCGTCGATCAGCGCCTGAAGCGTCTGCACGCAGTAGTCCGGCTTGTTGTAGGTGGTGATCCCCAGGGATGCCTTGCCGGAGCGCGTCGGCTCCTGCTCGGTCGTCCACTCGGCACCCTCGAACGTCGTCTCCTCGCGGTCTGCGACCATGTCGAACCAGATCCAGCCACCATCGCTGTACTGGTCGAGACGGATGTCGAAGGACACCGAAGACGTGCCGGAGACCTCGCGCGTGTCGATCCGCTGTCGGGCGCCCGCCCCGGTGGAGCGGTACACGAGCACGGTCGCCCTGCCCGACGTGCGCACGGTCAGCCGGATGTCCCGGACCGAGGTCCAGTGCTGCCAGTACGACGCGGGGAAGGCGTTGAAGTAGGACGCGAAGGAAACGCGGCGGCCGGCGCCGATGCGCGCTCGGGAGCGCCCGAGGATGTTGCCGATATGCGCCCGGCTGGTGACTCGCACCGGCTCCTCGTCGATGACGGACCACGTCTCCGGGTCTGCGTACAGGGGGAGGAGATCGGGATCCCGCTCGAGCGGGAAGACGACGTTCTGAAGGACGTGAGTCAAGACGGATGCTCCGATGGTGTGGAAGTCGACTCGATGTGAATCGCTGTCAACGATACCGTCTGCCTTCCGGTCGGCAGCTGAACGCGGCGCGGCGCGGGGCCCGCGCACCCGGGCTCTCAGCGGTCGCGCAGGGTCGGCGTCGAGCTCGTCTGCACCGCATCGATGTTCTCCCGCCACGAGCGCGACTGGCCGGCCCGCAGTGCGCACAGCACGAGCAGGAACCAGCCGGCGTTCACGAGGGTGAAGCTCTCGAACGCCGAATCGACGGCGAGCGCGACGAGCACCAGCGGCGCCCAGGCGTACACGACGGAGCGGCGCACGCTCGCGACCAGCCACGATCGCACGAGGGCGATGCCGCCGAGCAGGCAGAACAGCAGCAGGCCGCCGGCGCCCGTCTGCAGCAGCACGTCGAAGAACGCGTTCAGGGCGCTGCCGTGATGATCGTTCGTGAGGTAGTTGATGATGTTGAACGGATAGAGCTCGTCCGACCAGAGCCCGAACCAGCCCCACCCCTGCACCGGCCGCTGCTGCAGGTACGGCACCATCGCCGTCCACAGCTCGACGCGGGTGTTGAAGTCGCTGCCGGCGTCGAGCAGCGCGATGATCCGGCTCCGGAAGACGGCCGCCGCCACGAGCGCTGCCACCACGACGGCGCCGATCGTCCACTGCAGCGGTCGTCGCCGGGCGGGGCTCACCTGGCGGACCATGACCAGCGCCACGCTCGCAGCGCCCACGATCGCCGCCAGCACGAGCACGGTGGGCGACGCGGAGAGCAGCGCCAGGAACCCGCCGAGCGCGATCGATGGGATCGCGACGGGTGCGGACAGCGACTGCGAGCGCCACTCGACGACGAAGGTGATCACCGCGATCACGGCGATCAGCCCGAGCATGTTGCGCGTTCCGAACAGGCCCTGGATCGGGCCGCCGACCGCGAGGTCGCCCTGGATGCCGAGGAAGCGGAACGGCACATCCAGCAGGATCCCGCTCATGATCTCGGCGACGAGCGATGCGACGAGCAGGATCCGCAGTGCGTCGCCCAGCGCGCGCACCGTCTGCAGCGTGTCGCGGATGTGCCCGATCGTCACCGCGATGAGTGCGTAGCCGAGCAGTGCGGACCATGCGCGCAGCGAGGGCCCCGAGGCGGTCGACCAGAACGTGCTCGCGAGCGTCCAGGCGAGGAACGCGAGGAGTGTCGAGGGTGCGACCCGCAGCGGACTGAGCTCCTCGCGCCGCACCCACAGGATGCCGGCGCCGACCGCGGCGAGCACGGCGATGATCGTGCTCAGGGTGGTCGCCGAGGTGAACGACGAGATGGCGAAGGATCCGAACACCGCCAGCAGGGCGCAGGTCGTGTAGGCGCGTGCCATCTCGACCGAGGCCAGCGTCCGCGCCAGGCGCCGCCGCGGAGTGCTCATGCCGTCCGCCGCCGAGAGCGGGGCGGTGCGCCCTCGCCGGGACCGGAGCCGACGAACGGCGAGATCTTCATCTTGAACGAGAGCAGGATCAGCAGCATCCAGCCCCAGAGCATGATCGGCGTGGACTCCGCGATGCCGAGCACGAGGAGCATGCCGACGAGCATCGTCGGAAGCAGCGACAGCGCGGCGAAGGGCCTGTCCTGCACAAGATCCCAGCGCGGCCGGTCGATGGCGAAGAACCAGGCGCGCCACGCGAACGCGACGTAGGCGATCGCCACGAGCAGCACGCCGATCGCGCCGAGCTGCAGGAACGCGTCCAGCCACATGTCGTGCGCCATGAACACGGTGATCCGATGGTCGAGGATCCAGTTGTGGAACGCGGGATCCCACGGAACCCAGGGTGAGGAGAAGCCGTTGCCGAACACCGGGCGCTGGATGGCGCGCTCCCAGACCTTCTGCCAGATCTCGGCGCGCCCGGTGAGGTCCGACGACTTGCCGAGCAGCCCGAAGAGCGTGTCCCGGAACACGATCGCCCCGCCGATCACGACGATCCCGGCACCGCCGAACAGCAGATAGAGCGGAGTGCGGCGTCCCGGCCGTGCCCGCCGCATGAGCAGCGCCATGCCGAGCACGGCGATCCCGGCTGCGAACGCCGCGTACGACGTCGCGGATCCGGCCCGAAGGAACAGGAAACCGGCCAGCACGATCCAGATGAGCAGCGCCGGCCGGCGCCACGCGCCCTGCGTGCCCCGCGAGGTGAGGCCCTGGGCGTAGAGGATGCCGAAGACGACCAGCGCGATCGCGCACAGGATCCCGAGCGTGTTGGAGTTGCCGACGATCCCCTGCAGTCGGCCGCCGTCGAAGAGGTCGCCGCGCACCCAGTACCAGTGCGGGTCGGGCTTGCCCTCAGGGAGGTCGTCGAAGAACGGCAGCAGGGGGTGACGCAGCACGAGGGCCACCCACAGCTCCAGCGCGAGCGAGAGACCGATGATCCACTTGAGTGCGCTGGAGACGGCGCGCACGATCTCGCCCCAGCTCAGCGCGAACGCGATGAACAGCGCGACCGCGGTGATGGCCGCCTGCAGCACCCAGGTGAGCAGCGTCGCCCACGGCCATCGCGACCACAGCACCGAGACGAGTGCCAGCGCCAGATAGACGAGCGCCGCCCAGGGCAGGCGGCGCCAGGGGAAGCGGGACGGCAGTGCGAGCGCGATACGCGGGATCGCCAGCCCCAGCGCGCCCAGCAGCAGCACGCCGAGCACCGCGACCGCGCCGTCGGCACCGAGCAGGTTGAACACGGCCGTGTGTGCGAACGTCGCGAACAGCAGCAGCACGATGTACCCGCGCAGCAGGAGATGCCGGGTCGACTCCCGCGCGGGAGCGCTCGGCGGGGGAGCCGTGGAGAGTCGGGAGTGCTGCGCCATCGCCGTTCAGGCTACCGTGCAAAGCCCGCCACGGTCGGTGCGTCGCTCACGCCTCGTCATCGGGTCGCGGGCTCAGTGCCGTGACCGGCGGCGGCGGATGGCGACCACGGTCCATGCGGCCCCGACCAGGACGAGCGCGCCGCCCAGCACGCCGATGACGATCGCGATCGGCGCGGCGCCGGCCGCGGGCGCAAGAGTGGGGCTGGGCGTGGGATGTGCCGATGGCGAGGTGGTCGGGACGGTCGGCGTCGCGGAGGGTGTCGGCGCCGCCGTGCCCTGGATGAGGAAGCTGTCGGCGAGCGCGCCCGCGCACGCGTTCTCGAATGTGCCGGCGAAGGTGGTGTCGGTCACGGTGAACGAGACGTAGCCGCAGTTGTCCGCCCCGGAATCGGCGACCAGCATGAACGGGAAGTCGCCGTCGTCTGCGTTCACGGCGGAGGGCTTGTGGCCTCCGGTGCCGATGATGAGCTGCACCGGGCCGGCACCGCGGACGTAGGGTGCCGCAGGTGAGCCGTCCGCGTCGGTGGTGCAGGCCGCGTCGTACCGGTCGTGGGTGATGCGCGGGCACGCATCGGTCAGGCGCAGCTGCTTCGAGCGCTGGTAGTTGTGCTCATGGCCGTTCAGGATCAGATCGACCTTCGTCTCGCCGGCGAGTGCGAAGATGTCGCCGAACTGGGGCGCCGTCGGCGCGTAGTAGCCGGTGGACATGTCCGCACCGTGGTCTGCGCCCGCATTCAGATACGCGACGTGGTAGGTCAGCACGACCCACTCGTGCTTCGACTTCGCATCCAGGATGGCCTGCTTCACCCAGTCGTACAGTGCCGACCCCTGGCTGTAGTCGCGCAGGCCGCCGGTCCGGTAGGTGAGCCCAGGGTTGATGTTGATCACGCGCAGGAGCGGGCTGCTCGCCGGGAAGTCGTAGAACGAGTCCTTGGCGGCGTCGGTGTCCGGATCCGTGGGAAACGACGTGATCGAGCGCAGCGGATCGGCGCAGGAGGACGCGCCGGTGTAGTCCTCGATCGCGAACCCGGGTTTGGCGTCCTGCGCCTCATGATTGCCGGCTGCGATGATGTACGGAACCGCCGTACCGCCGCTCGTGCTGGCGATCTGGCCGTTCGTCCACGTGCACCAGTCGGCACCGGAGTGCACCGACGAGGCCGCGCTCGCGTCGTAGGCGAGGTCACCCAGACTCTGGACGAATGCGGGCTGATTCTGGCCGATCATTCGCAGCGTGCGGGACGTCGAGTCTCCGGGGTCACCCGGTCCGTCGGACCCGTTGTCGCCGACCGCGCCGAACGTGAACCCTCCCGGGTCCGCCGCTGCCGCATTCACTCCGAGGTACGGCGAGGCGAGCACCGCGGCGACGGCGATGGCCAGCAGCACACGACGACGTCGTCTCATCCACAACTCCTGTCCAGGCGAATCCGTTGCGATCCTATGCGCCGGCGGCGTGTGCGCGACACACCGTTGCGACACGCCGGAGGACCGCAAGAAGGTTCAAGGCGCGATTGAGGGTTTACGATCCGCGACTTGACCATCGCGAATGACAAGAGTGTAATTAGTGGTGCAACGCGGCCCGCGGAGCACCCGGGGGGATACGAGGGAGAGGGCGACATGACGGCTTACCGTTCAGACGTTCCGGACGACTGGTTCGTCGATCCGGTGCAGTTGGGGGTACCTGGCGTCAGACGCCCGTCTGAGGGCGATGACGACAGCACCCTGGCCTGGCAGAGTGACGCGCTCTGCGCCCAGACGGATCCGGAGGCCTTCTTCCCCGAGAAGGGCGGATCCACCCGCGACGCCAAGCGCATCTGCACCTCCTGCGACGTGCGCGGCGAATGCCTCGAGTATGCGCTGGAGAACGACGAGCGTTTCGGGATCTGGGGCGGGCTGAGCGAGCGCGAGCGTCGCAAGCTCAAGCGCCGC
The DNA here is from genome assembly GCA_018268455.1 of Actinomycetota bacterium. Lineage (GTDB taxonomy): Bacteria > Actinomycetota > Actinomycetes > Actinomycetales > Microbacteriaceae > Microbacterium. The sequence goes on from JAFDWM010000002.1 coordinate 87,580, forward strand.
GCTGTCTGAGCGGTCCGTCGTCGACCGGCGGAGCGGGCGCGCGTCGTCTGCGCTGAGCGGGTCACGAGATCCCCGCGATCCGGCCGGCCGTCGGGCGGATCGCTCGACGCGCCCGTGCGGAGACCGCCCCGCACAGACCTCCCGCTTAGGCTGACCCCGTCATGTCTGCCCGAGTACACGCCGTCCTCGTCGCCCGTCCGGGTGCGACGTCCCTCGCGCGCCTGCTGCGCGCCCTCGATGCGCTCGCCGCGCAGACCCGTCGTCCCGATGTCCTGACGATCGTCGCGTGCGGTCCCTCGTCGACCCTGCGCTCCAGCGGTCGCGTGGCCGAGGCCGCAGAGGCGGTGATCGAGACGAAGGCCGCGACGTCGGTCGCGGCGGCGGTCGCGCTCGCGCTGCCGCGCGTCTCAGACGACGCCGCGCTCTGGATCCTCACCGAGGACTGCGCCCCAGGCCCGGCCGCGCTGGAGCAGCTCGCTGGCGCTCTCGAGCGCTCACCGGCCGCCTCCATCGCCGCGCCCAAGCTGCTCAGCGACATCGACGAGCATCGCATCGCATCGTTCGGGGTCAGCATGACCAGGCTCGGCCGCGCCGTCGACCCCGCCCGGGGAGAGCTCGACCAGGGCCAGCACGATGGCCACGACGATGCGCTCGGCGCGGACGTGCGCGGGCTGCTGCTGCGGCCCGGACGCGGGCTGCGCCCGGATCCCGGCCTCGGCGGACGCGATGAGGGGCTCGACCTCGGCGTGCAGGCGCGCCTGAAGGGCGGGCGCGTGGTGCTCGCCGCGGGCGCGCGCATCGCCGTCGACGACACTGCGCAGGACGGCACGGCGGGCGAGGCGTTCGCGGTGCGTCGCGCACAGCTGCACCGTCGTCTCAGCTACGCGGCCGCGCCGCTCGTTCCCGTGCACTGGCTGGTCCTGCTGCCACTCGCCCTCTGGCGCACGATCCTTCACCTCGCCGGCAAGCGCCCGGCAGCGGTGCTGCCGGAGTGGGGGGCGGCCGCGGTCACGATGGTCTCCGGATCCGCTGTGCTGAGCTCCCGCCGTCGGCTGCGCGAGGATCGCACCGCGGGCTGGGCGAGCCTGGCACCGCTGCGCATCACCCGTGCCCAGCTGCGCCAGCGCCTGGATGACGGGCACGGCACCGAGGCCGGCGTGCATGAGGATCTCGGCTTCTTCTCCGGTGGCGGCGCCTGGGCGGTGCTCGCCGCGCTCGTCGCCGGCATCGCGATGTTCGTGTCGCTGCTGGCCTGGCCGGCGCTCGGCGGAGGAGCCCTGCTGCCGCTGCGCGACACGGTGGCGGCCCTGTGGCGTGACGCCGCCTACGGTCAGCGTGGATTCGGCGTCGGGGTGGCAGGCCCCGCCGACCCGTTCTCCGGCGTGCTCGCGCTGCTCGGCACGCTCTGGCCCGGATCTCCGTCGTATGCGCTCATCCTGCTCTGGGTCGGCGCGCTCCCGCTGGCGATGCTGGGCGGCTGGTTCGCAGCGACCAGGATCACAGACCGGCCCGGCCTGCGGATCCTCGCGGGCACGATCTGGGCGCTCACCCCGACCTTCCTCATCGCGCTCGCCGAAGGCCGCCCCGCCGCGGTGCTGCTGCACCTGCTGCTGCCGTGGGTCTTTCACACGGGCCTGGTCGCCGCGCGCTCTTGGGGTGCCGCCGGAGCAGCATCACTTGCGACGGCCGCCGCGCTCGCCTGCGCGCCGTCGCTGGCCCCCGCCTTCGCGCTGCTCTGGGTGATCGGCATCGTCGTGACGCTCGCCCGCCGCTCCGTGCGCGGCGCGGTGCGCGTGTTCTGGGTGCTGATCCCCGCGATCGTCGTGTTCGCGCCGCTGGTCATCTGGCAGACCGTGAACGGCACGCTCTGGGCCGTGCTGTCGGATCCTGGCGCGATCGTCGTCGCGCCGCAGGCCACCGCAGATGCGGCCGGCCGGCTGACGCTGCTGGGCGGCCTTCCGACCATGGACGATGCCGGCTGGCCGGCACTGCTGAGGGGCGCGCCGACGCCGTGGGTGCTGTGGCTCGCGGCGCCGCTCGCCGTGCTCGCACTGGTGTCCACGATCACGCGCCGGTGGAGCGTGGGCATCGGATCCCTCCTCGTCGCGGCGACGGGGCTCGCGACCGCGTTCGCCGCGGTCGGCATCTCGGTCGCGTTCGCGCAGTCCGTCCCCGTGCCGATCTGGCCCGGCACGGCGCTCAGCCTGGCCTGGATCGGCGTGCTCGGCGGAGCCCTCGTCACGCTCGACTGCGGGATCACGCGCAGCGCATGGCGCGGCGTGGCAGGGGTTGTCGCTGCGGCGGGCGTGATCGCGCTCGCCGCCCCGACGGCGATCGCGCTCGTCACCGGCACCGCCGCGATCGAGCGCAGCGAGCTGACCACGCTGCCCGCGTACGTGAAGGCGCAGGCCCGCGCCGATCGCGACCTCGGCACGCTCGTGCTGACGGCGCAGCCGGGCGGCTCCCTCGCCAGCACCGTCGTGTGGGGGGAGAGTGCAACCCTCAGCGCGCAGGCCACCATGATCACGACCGCCGTCACGCCGCACGGCGAGGACCTCTCGGCTCTCTCCGTCGATCTGCTCTCGGCCCGCCAGTTCGATGCCACGAAGGCCCTGGGCGCGCTCGGCGTGCGTTTCGTGCTCCTGCAGGCCGGACCGTCCGACGAGACCGCGGCGGTGCGCTCGCTGCGGCTGCAGTCGGCGACGGCCCTCGACCAGCGCGCCGGATTCGTGCGCGTCGGCGAGACGCCGCGCGGCGTGCTCTGGCGGATGGAGGCCGAGCCGGCCGCACGCCCGGCGCCGAGTGCGGGTCAGCGCGCCACCGCGCAGCTCGTGGTCACCGTCGAGCTGGTGGTGCTGATCGCCGCCCTGCTGCTGTCGATTCCGACCCGGGCCTCCCGCAGGGCCGCGCGCGGACTTCCGCGCGCGATCGGCGCACTGCCCGAGCGCCTGCCCCGCCCCGCCAGGAGCCGGCCGGAGCGTGAGCCGCGCGCGCCGCGGCATCCGCGCAAGGCGTCTCCCGGATCCGTCGTGATCCCGGGGGAGGAGTCGGCCGAACCCCGCGTCGAGGAGCCCGCGGCGACCGCGACCGGCGACCTGGCGGCGACCGCTACGGAGGAGCCGGCGACGACCGCGACCGACGACCCGGCGGCGACCGGCTCGGAACCGGAACCGCCCCGAGTCGCGCAGCCCGAGGCCGATTCCGCCGCCGCAGAGCCCGCCCCCGCGAAGGAGGTCGGCGCATGACCGGCAAGACCCCCCGCCGTATCCTCGCCACCGGTGCCCGCCTGGTCGCGGGCATCGCGGTGTCCGCCGCCTGCGTCGCCGGCGCCGTGATCGCCGTGCCGGCCGCCTGGCCGACGGTCGCGCACACCCCGGCGAGCACCACGGTGCGACCCGTTCCCGGCGACACCCTGCTCAGCTGCACCGGGCCCTTCCTCGCGCTGGGTCGCGATGCCGCCGCGGCGACCCGCCTGAGCGTCGCCGGCACGCCGACCGTGACCAGCGGCGCGTCGGCAGGATCCGATCTGACCGCCACCGAGATCGGCGTGACCGGCGTCGACGGCGCCGGCACCGTGCCGGGCTTCACCGGGGCCCCGAACGATCGGGAACCCGCGCAGATCGCCGCCGCGCAGTCGGTGAAGGTCACCGCCGACGATCTGAGCGGCTTCGCGGCCTCCGCATGCCGCCCGCCGAGCATGGAGTCCTGGATCGTCGGCGGCGCCGGAACCACCGGATCCAACGACATCCTGCTCATCGCGAATCCGGGTGCGGTGACCGCGACGGTGACTCTGACCGAGTACGGCTCCGCCGGAGGGACGCATTCCTCCGAGGTCGTGCTGCCGGCGCGTACGCAGTCGGCGGTGCCGCTCGCCGCCGGTTCGTCGGGCGAGGCGAGCCCCGTCGTGAAGGTCTCCTCGGACGGCGCGCCGGTGCGTGCGGCTCTGCAGTCCAGCCTGATCCGCGCGCTGGATCCCGTCGGCATCGACCTGCAGGACGCGATCGCCCAGCCGCAGAAGCACCTCTCCCTGCTGGGCGTGCGCGCGGTCGTGGGCTCCGCCGACGACGACAACGCGTCGACGGCGGTGCGGCTGCTCGCCCCCGACGCCGACACGACGGTGACACTGCAGCCGCGCAACGCCGCCAACGGCGCGAAGGTGGGCGATCCGAAGACCGTCAAGCTCACCGGCGGCCAGGTCGGATCCGTCAACCTGTCCTCGCTCAAGCCCGGCCTGTACGCGATCGACATCACCGCTTCCTCGCCGGTCGTCGCCGCGGCGTGGCAGACGCAGGGCTTCAGCAAGGGTTCGGACTTCGCCTGGATGACGCCGGCGCCGGACATCACCGGGAGCACGGCGTTCGCCGTGGCCGACGGCCCGGCGCCGCAGCTGCACCTGCAGAACGCATCCGACAGCGCCGTGACGGTGCAGCTCGCCCCCGCCTCCGGCGGCGCCATGCAGAACGTGGCCCTGCAACCCCAGGGAGCCGCCACGATCACCGTCAGCCAGGGCACCGTCTACACGCTGTCGTCACCGACGGCGGTGCGCGCGGCGGTCGTCTACTCGGCACCAGGACAGCTCGCCGGCTATCCGGTGTGGCCGGCGGACGTGGCGGCCGCGCCGATCACCGTCTACCAGCGCTAGGGCGCGCTCTCACTCGTCGAAGCCGCGCGGATCCATCTCCCACGGCTCTCGGCCGATGTACTGGGCGGCAGCGCGGAACACGGCACCCTCGATCGCCACGCGGCGGTGCAGGGCGTCGTCGTGCCCGTGCTCGAGCAGGCGCTCGATCGGCACGCGGAACAGCACGATGCGCTGCGCCTCGGTGTCGACGAGCCACCGCGGCAGACCGTCCGGGTCTGCGTGCGACGGCATCGCGGCGATCTCGATGCGCACCGGCCGCAGGTCGGGCCACATCGACCGCAGAAGCTCGACCGCCGAGCCGACGTGCAGATCGAACGTATCCAGGCGCCCATCCAGCGGCGGCAGGGGTGGGCGCACGACGGAGCTGCGTCCGAGCCGCCCGTGGCGGCCGTGCCGATCACCACGGCGCGGTGCCGGGGCACGGCGGGAGGAGCGGATGCGGCGCATGCGGCCAGTCTAGGCGGGCCAGGCGGCGCGGTCGGCGCGGCTCCCGACGACGACGGAGTGCGGGGCTAGCCTGAGGGAGATGTACGGACGACTCTGCTCCAAGGTGGGCTGCGCACGCGAGGCCGCTGCGACCCTCACCTACGACTACGGTGACCAGATGGCCGCGCTCGGCCCTCTGGGTGCCGAGAACGATCCGCACGCGCACGACCTGTGCGCCATCCACGCGGAGCGGCTGTCTGTGCCCGCCGGCTGGATCGTCGTGCGGCACGAGACGCTGCGCGCCTGACGGATCCCCAGACCCCTGCGCGCTGAGCGCGCTCAGACGCCGACGTCGACGCCGCTGAGCCGTTGCACGCGCTGATCGGCGAGGGCCAGCGCGCGGCGCTCGCGCTCGCGACGCAGCACGGTGGCGGCCACGAGCACGGCCTCGGGCGGAACCGGCGGAATCGGTGAGATGTAGTCCGAGGCTTCGGCGAGCAGCTCCTGCGCGATCCGCGCTCTGGCCGCGGGCAGCAGCTGCGGCGCGCTGTCCAGGAACTGCGAGATGCGCCGGGCGAGCCGGTCCGGCATGCGGGCCACATCGGCGATGGTCGCCCATGACTCGAGGCCCACGGGCATGACCGGAATCCGCACCGCCAGGCGAGGCGTCCGTACCCGCTGGCAGTAGGTGCCGGCGACGAGGTCACCCAGCCGCTGCGACCGCGCGGTGAACGCACCGGTGAGGAAGGCGATCGCACCGAACGTCATGTAGGTCTCGAGCACCCCGATGAGCGCACGGATGAGCGCATGCCGGAACCCGGCGCCGCCGCCGTCGGCGCGGACGATCCGGCCCCCGACGGCGAGCCGGCCGAGACTGCGACCGTGTGTGAGCGTCTCCACCGTGCACGGCACGATCACGAAGGCGGTCACCATCGCCAGCACGGTGAGGATCCGGTCGACGGCGTCGTCCGCGAGGGCGGAGAACACCCAGTAGCGCACCGCGAGGTACCCGAAGAAGATCACGAAGCCGAGCAGGGCGTCGATGGCTGCCCCGAGAGCGCGCAGCAGCAGTCCCACGGGCTGCACCTCGATGGCGACGGCCTCGCCGGAGAGCACCTCGTCCGAGGCGTCGAGCGCGTGCGATGCGTGCCCGTCGCCGGCTGCGGTCGAGGCGAGCGGATCCGGCATGAGTACAGTAAATCAGGTGGACGCCGACGCACTCGCCGATGCCAGGAGCCGAGAGTGGGCGCGCCTGGAGGAGCTCAGCCGCGAGCGCCTCGACGGCGCGGGCGTGGACGAGCTGATCACGCGCTACCGCGCCGCGTCAGCCGACCTCGCCGACCTGCAGAGCTCGGTCGGATCCTCGCCGCAGAGCGCGCATCTGTCGACGATCCTCGCTCGCGCCCGCCTGCGCCTCACGGGCCAGGGCGAGAACGTGCTCGGTCAGGTCGGGCGCTTCTTCGCGCGGCAGCTGCCCGCGGCGTTGTACCGGCTGCGTTGGACGACCCTCGTGATCGCACTCGCGAGCCTCGCCGTGATCGTCGGGGTGGCGCTGTGGGTCTCGTCGGATCCGGCGCTCGTCGCGGCACTCGGGTCGAAGGCCGACCTGCAGTACTACGCGGAGCACTCGTTCACCGACTACTACACGGAGAATCCTGCCGCCGTGTTCGCCGGGATGGTGTGGACCAACAACGCCTGGATCGCGGCGCAGTGCGTGCTGTTCGGCGTGACCGGGATCTGGCCCCTCATGGTGCTCATGCAGAACGCCGTCGGCGTCGGCGTGGCCGTCGCGGTCATGATCGCGTTCGGACGTGGCGACGTCGTGGTGCTGTACCTGCTGCCGCACGGCATGCTCGAGCTGACCTGCATCTTCGTTGCCGCGGCGGCGGGGCTGCACATCTTCTGGGCCTGGCTGGTGCCCGGCGCGCGCTCGCGGGGCGAGGCGCTCGCGCGTGCCGGGCGGTCGCTGGGCACGGTGGCCATCGGACTCGTGTTCGCCCTGGGGCTGTCCGGCCTGGTCGAGGGCTTCGTCACCGGCTGGGGGCTGCCCTGGCCGGTGAAGATCGGGATCGGAGCGCTGGCGCTGGGCGTGTTCCTCGCGTACATGCTGGTGCTCGGCCGCCGCGCCGTGCGCCTCGGCGAGACGGGCGACCTCACCGAGTTCGAGGCCGGTACACCGACGCTCGTCGCCGGCTGAGCCGACCTCGCTCGGCTCCGCGGAATCCGCCGACTCCCCAGCTATCGTCTGGCTGGGGTCCCCTGGGTGTTCGCTGATGCGTCGCGTTGTCCTGGACGTCGTGAAGGTGGCGACAGCCTGTGCAATCACGCGTCAGCACAGGGCGCGCCCCTCGGGAATCACTCACCCAGCGCGACGTTCACATTCCTGCGGATGAGCTCGCGCAGCGTCTTTGCCTGTGCGGTATCGAGAGCATCCCATGCCATGTCGTTGTGCTCGCCGACCTTCTGTGCGACGCCGGCGACGATGCCGAGGACCTCGTCCTCGTCGAGTTCCATTGCGCGTGCGGCCTTGCGCCAGAGTGCTGGGTGCGCGGCTTGTGGGAACACTGTCCCGCCGATCTTCATCGCCAGTTTCTGGTCGAAGCTCGGATACAACCCGACGGGGACGGCGTCGTAGAGCGGTGCGAGTGAGATCGAGTCGGGGCGCAGCAACAAGGAGTAGTTCTTCGCGTGCGCGTCTGCGTTGCCGATGAGCACGTTGAATGCCACCTGACGGACGAAGTCCCGGGCGAGTCGCCCGGTCGCATCCGCGTCGCGCAGGAGCTCGGCAACTGCCCCGACCTGGATCTTGTACTTGCGTCCCGGCCCTTCCCCGAGCGCCTGCGCCAGGTCCTCGGCATGCAGGCGCCGCAAGACATCTCCCTCGCTCACGCGGTCGAACCGCTCGGTGACGAAGGCGGTCTGGTCGATGAAGCCTGCGACTTCGGCGGGCGACGCGGCGATGCCGGCCGCACGGGCAAGAACGAGAGCGGAACTCTCCGCAGCCTCCAGGTTGCGGAGGTCGGGACGTGCGGGCTTGACGATGTGCGTGGAGGGCACGCCGGCGTTGGACCAGTACCAGTCGCCGTCGATGTCGGCGAGAGCGAACTTCCCCTGCGTGCCGGCAAGGGAGAACCGTGCGGGCAGATCCTTGGGTGCCCAGTCGTCTGGGTCACGCTTGATGGCGGCAATGCGGGTGGCGATGTCCTCTTCATCCGCAGGGCTCAGGTTCCCAGGCCCGGGTGACGGTGCCTCACCGCCTGGGGTCAGCACGAGCCCACCGGCGATGTCGCCTCCGGCACTGAGTAGCAGGTCGTACGTGCGCGCGCTCACGGCGCCGTAGGCCGCGGCCATGCGCTCGCGAGTCTTCGCGTGGTCTGGCAGAAGGTTCTCGAGGAAGTTCCCCGCGGCGCGCTTCGCAGCGGGGCGGTCACGGGGAAGGGACAGCGATATCGGGGTCGCAGGGGCTCCCTCGTCATACGTGAACGTCACCGGCTGAGCAGGTTCGAACTCAAAGTTCCCGACGTGGTGGCCTTCGAGCCAGGCTTCGAGTCGGTCGGTCATGACGCGACTCCCATCGGAGGTAGAGCGCTCGGAACAACATCGAGGGCGCGCAGGACGCGGCGCGACGGCCCGGGGCTGTGTGTCGCACGTCCCCGTTCAAGGTCGAGGACAACGGTTCGTTCCACGCCTGCCTTCTCGGCGAGCTCGGCGTGACTGAGACCGTGGATGCGGCGCTCCGTGGCAATCCGGTCTGCCAGCCGATCCGCGGTGGAAAGGTAGGCCGGGCGACGCCGGCGAAGCTCTTCGCGGACGCCAGCAGTGTCGCCGGCGATTGCGCGCTGCAGCAAGTTGCGCACGTACGCGTCCTTCTCGTTCGCGGTCCCGCCCCACCAGTCCAGAAGGATCCGGGCAGGGTTGTCGCTGGTGCGCAGGAGGTGCAGTCGTGCCGCGGTGCGCGACAGCGCCTGTCCGTCGAGTCCGCTCAAGGAGCGAGAGTGCAGTGCCTTCGCGAGCTGCACTCGCGATGCCGGGGACAGCGGCCGTCGTGAACGCGCGCCGGGCAGGTCCGTGACCACCCACTTGCCGCCGGACCTTTGGGCGGGTATCTTCCCCTCACTGATGAGCGCTCGCACTCGCCGCGGAGTCACACCCATCCGGGCTGCCGCCTCATTCACATCCATGACACAAGGGTACCGCTTCGGCATGACACAAGGGTTCCGTTTGAGGCTCACTGATCTCCGAACCCGGCATCGCGATCGTGGCGATGACAGTGGGCCAATTCCACGTGCGGAAGGCTTGTCGCCTTGCCTGACGCGCGACGATGCGCTTGACGCCGCCGAACGTCTCAGTCCTGCGCTGCCACCGCGCCTCGGCCGTCGAACAGCGCGCGATAGGTGAAGCCGGCGATCAGGGCGCCGAGGATCGGGAAGACGAGGAACACCCACAGCTGGGTGAGCGGTGCGACGCCGCCGTAGATCGCCGTGGACAGCGACCGCGCGGGGTTCAGCGAAGCATTGTCGACGGGCAGGGTCGCGAGCACGCCGAGCGTGAGCGTCAGTCCGATCGCGACGCCGGCGAACGGCGTACCGCGCACCGGGTGGGTGACGCCGAGGATCACGAACAGGAACAGCGCCGTGAACACCACCTCGGCGATGATCGCGGCCCAGACCCCGAAGCCGCCGGGGGAGAGCGCGCCCCAGCCGTTGCTCGCGAAGCCGGCGTCCTGCGCGCGGGGCAGCCAGCCCTCCGGGCCGAACGTGCCGATGAGGGTCAGCACGGTCGACGCGACGATGCCGCCCGCGCACTGCGCGACGATGTACGGACCGGCGTCGCGCCACGGGATCCGGCCCGCCGCCGCCGCACCGAGCGTCACGGCGGGGTTGAAGTGCCCGCCGGAGATGGGGCCGAAGGCATACACGCCGACGAGTACGGAGAGCCCGACGGCCAGGGCGACCGCCAGATAGACGGCGCCCTGCGCACCCGCGTCCGTGAAGTGCGCCGACGCGAACAGCGCGGTGCCCATCGCCGTGGCGACCAGCAGGAACGTGCCCAGCCCCTCCGCGACAAGACGCGGCGGCATGGCGGGCGCGGACGAGGCGGATGGGATCGAGGGGGTGTCGACGGGGGAGGTCATCTGGCTCCTTGCTGTGCCGAGCCGGCGTGCGGCTCCGAGCCGGTCTCGCCGGGCCGAGCCGGGGTGCGGCTCCGAGAGCGAGACTAGCCGCGCCGGCCCCCTCCCGCGTGCGCGGCGCGGGGGGAGAGCGCAGATCCGCCGTGACGACGATGACCGCGAGACTGCATCTGCGCGTCGAGACTGCAGTGCAGCACTGCAGTCTCGACACCAGCATGAAGTCTCGCGGTCAACTCCCGTGGGTCGAGAACCCGGGGTCGGATCCGGTCAGCGCACGTCGTAACGGTCGAGCTCGGCGACCTTGACCCATGCCGCGATGAAGTCCTCGACGAAGGTGTCGACGGCGTCGTCACTGGCGTACACCTCGGTGAGCGCCCGCAGCTCCGAGTTCGAGCCGAACACGAGATCGGCGCGAGTGCCGACCCAGGTCTTCTCACCGGTCGCGTCGTCGGTGGCCTGGAAGGCGTGGGAGCCGGGATCCAGGGGCTTCCACGTGGTGTTCAGGTCGAGCACGTTCACGAAGAAGTCGTTCGTGAGCACGCCGGGCGTGTTCGTGAACGCACCGTACTCGGATCCGTCCCAGTTCGCGCCGAGCACGCGCAGGCCTCCGACGAGCACCGTCATCTCCGGCGCGGACAGGGTCAGCAGCCCCGCGCGGTCGACGAGCAGGTGCTCCGCGGGGATCGCCCGGGCCACGTCGCTGACGTAGTTGCGGAAGCCGTCGGCCTGCGGGTTCAGGTACTGGAACGACGCGACGTCGGTCTGCTCCTGGGTCGCGTCGGTGCGGCCGGGCGTGAACGGGATCTCGACAGTGCGCCCCGCGGAGGCCGCCGCGCGCTTCACGCCGACGTTGCCGGCCAGCACGACGAGGTCGGCGAACGACACCTGCGCGCCGCCTTCGGCGTTGAACGCCTCCTGCACGCCCTCGAGCGCCGTGATCACCCGCGCGAGCTCGGCGGGGCGGTTGACCTCCCAGCTGCGCTGCGGCTCGAGCCGGATCCGGCCGCCGTTCGCGCCGCCGCGCTTGTCGCTGCCGCGGAACGAGGCCGCCGCCGCCCACGCCGTGGAGACGAGGTCGGACACGCTCAGATCGGCGGCGGAGATCCGCTCCTCGAGCGCGGCGATGTCGGCGGCGTCGATGAGGGCGCCGGTGTGCGCGGGAACCGGATCCTGCCACAGCAGATCCTCGGCGGGAACCTCGGCGCCGAGATAGCGCGCCTTGGGGCCGAGGTCGCGATGCGTGAGCTTGAACCAGGCCCGACGATAGGCGTCGGTGAACGCGGCCTGGTCGTCCTTGAAGCGCAGCGCGATCTCACGGTAGATCGGGTCTTCGCGCAGCGCCAGGTCGGTGGTGAGCATGCGCGGCTCGCGGCGGCCCGCGCCCTGCGCCTCGGGCACCATGTCGCTGCCCGCGCCGTCCTTCGGCTTCCAGTGCTTGCCGCCACCGGGGCCCGTGGTCAGCTCCCAGTCGTAGGCGAACAGGATGTGGAAGAACTCGTTGTCCCAGCGGGTGGGGTGGTAGGTCCAGGTGACCTCGAGGCCGGATCCGATCGTGTCGTTGCCGTGTCCGGTGCCGTGGCTGCTCTTCCAGCCCAGACCCATCTGCTCCATCGGGGCGCCCTCGGGAGACTCACCCACATTGCCGGCCTCGGGGGCCGCGCCGTGGGTCTTGCCGAAGGTGTGGCCGCCGGCGATGAGGGCGAGCGTCTCCTCGTCGTTCATCGCCATGCGGGCGAACGTCTCGCGGATGTCCTTCGCGGCCAGCAGCGGGTCGGGGTTGCCTTCCGGGCCTTCGGGGTTGACGTAGATGAGGCCCATCATGGTCGCCGCGAGCGGCTTCTCGAGCGAGCGCTCACTCTCCTCGTCGACCGAGATGCGGTCGCTGGAGTCGAGCCAGATCTTCTCCGAGCCCCAGTACACGTCGTCGTCCGGCTCCCAGACGTCCGGGCGCCCACCGGCGAAGCCGAAGGTGGGCATGCCCATCTGCTCGTGAGCGACGTTGCCGGCGAGGATCATCAGGTCGCCCCAGCTGATCGCGCGGCCGTACTTCTTCTTGACCGGCCAGAGCAGACGGCGCGCCTTGTCCAGGCCCACGTTGTCGGGCCAGCTGTTCAGCGGCGCGAACCGCTGCTGGCCGGTGCCGCCTCCGCCGCGGCCGTCGAAGACGCGGTAGGTGCCGGCGGAGTGCCACGCCATGCGGATCAGCAGAGGACCGTAGTTGCCGAAGTCGGCGGGCCACCACGGCTGCGAGTCGGTGAG
>JAFDWM010000300.1 GCA_018268455.1 Actinomycetota bacterium
TAGTACGAGCGGGCCTCGTCCTGGCGGATCTGCTCCGCGCCGGAGGCGAGGGGCGCGCGCACGTGCTCGGGCTCGTAGCCGAACGCGTTCACGAGATCGAGGGCGTGCGGACGCAGCCGCGCGCAGAGCCGGTCGATGTAGCGCGACACGCTCGCCGCGCGCTGACCGGACAGGCGTCCGTTGATGAGGTACCAGGCGAGGTGCTTCTCGATGAGCTGCAGGCCGAACAGGTCGCGCAGCCAGGTGAGTACCGTCCTGGTGTCCTCGTCCTCGATCCGCGCGAGGGCGTCGGTGAACGCCTCCCACTGCAGCAGCTCGCCGTGCGCGCGCGCCGCCTCGATGAGCTCGGTCTGGTTCTCGTTGAACAGCTGCTCGCCGAGCACCTTGTCCTTGCCCGCCGCGCGCAGGCGCCCCGCGATGTCGGCGACCATCTGCTGCACGCGGTCGGTGAGCAGCTCGTGCTGCTGCTCGGCACGCAGCCCGTTCTCGACAGAACGTGCAGTGGATCCGAGATCGGCGACGGCCTGACCGAACTGACGCAGGCCCGCGCCGTGGAACACCCGGCCCGCGGTCTGCTCGACCGCGTACTTGGCGAGCTTCTTGGCGTCAGCACCCTTGAACTGCCTGGCGAAGTCGGTGAGCAGGCGCTTGCCGACCAGCTGCAGCAGGATGTTGTTGTCGCCCTCGAAGGTGACGTAGATGTCGAGGTCGGCGCGCAGCCCCACGAAGCGGTTCTCGAACATGAAGCCCGCACCGCCGCACGCCTCGCGGCACTCCTGCAGCGTGTCCAGCGCGTGCCAGGTCGACAGCGGCTTGAGCGCCGCGGCCAGCGTCTCCAGGTCCTCGCGGTCCTGCGGGGTGTCGGTGCTCCCGGAGAAGACGCCGTCGAACTTCTGCAGGAACTCGTCGTGCGCGAACAGCTGCGCGTACGTGGTGGCCAGGCGCGGCAGCAGCCGGCGCTGGTGCTTGCCGTAGTCGAGCAGCGTGGTCTCCGAGCCGTCGGCGCCGTTGAACTGGCGGCGCTGCGTGGCGTACGTGATCGCGATGTAGAGGCCGAGCGCGGAGGCCCACGACGCGGCACCGTCCAGCGAGACCCGGCCCTGCACGAGGGTGCCGAGCATCGTGAAGAACCGGCGGCCCGGGCTGTCGATCGCACTCGTGTAGGTGCCGTCCGCCGCGACGTCGCCGTAGCGGTTGAGCAGGTTGGTGCGCGGGATCCGCACGTGATCGAAGCTGAGCCGGCCGTTGTCGATGCCGTTCAGCCCGCCCTTGAGGCCGTCGTCCTCGCGGCCGATGCCGGGCAGATCCACCCCGTCCTCGCCGCGCAGCGGCACGTAGAAACAGTGCACGCCGTGGTTCACGCCGTTCGTGATGAGCTGCGCGAACACCGTCGCCGCGATGCCGTGCAGGGCCGCGTTGCCGAGGTACTCCTTCGTCGCCGCACGGAACGGCGTGTTGATCACGAACTCCTCCGTCTCCGGGTCGTACGTGGCGGTGGTGCCGATCGAGGCGACGTCGGAGCCGTGCCCGATCTCGGTCATCGCGAACGCGCCGGGGGTCTCCAGGCTCATGATGCCGGGCAGCCAGCGCTCGTGGTGCTCGGCGGTGCCGCGCTGCAGCACGGCGGATCCGAACAGACCCCACTGCACGCCCGACTTGATCTGCAGGCTGGGGTCGGCCGCGACGAGCTCCTCGAATCCGGCGATGTTGGCGCCGTTGTTCTCCTCACCGCCCAGGCGCTTCGGGAACGCGCGGTGCACCGCCTTGTTCTGCACCAGGAGATGCATCTGGCTGAGCACGCGCTCGCGGTGCTCGTCCTTGCCGAGCGCATCGTCGCGCCAGAAGGCCGGATCCTTGATCATCTCCCGCGCCTCGCGGCGGGTGTCCGCCCAGGTGCCGAGCAGCAGGTCGCCGACGGCGGCGGTGTCGATGCCGGCGATCTTCTCGGCGGCGGACTCGGAGGGGGCAGCGGACCGGACGGCGGCGTCGACCATGGTGATCCTCTCAAGGACGTTTCGGGGGTACGCCTACATGGTAGGTGTCGTACAACGTCGCGCCAATCCAGCTGTGGGATACCGCAATGGTCGCGGGCGGCGCGGATCCGACACGTTGTGGCGAAGCCACAGCGGGCCACTCCTCAGCGGATCAGCCGGTACCCGCGGGCGGGGTCGAAGCCGTGGATCTCGCGCGTGTCCAGCGCGGCCATGAAGTCGAGCACCTCCGCCGTGATGACCTGACCGGGCACGAGCACCGGGAAGCCCGGCGGGTAGGGGGTTACGAAACCCGCGGAGACCGGATGCTCTCCGCCTGCCACGCGCTCGCGCAGCACGTCCGGCGCGGCGTACTCGATCAGCTGCCGGTGCTGACCGTCGTAGAAGGCGCCGCGCAGGTCGCCGTCGGGAAGCCCCTGCTCCCCCGCATACGCGGGCGCGAACTCGCTGAAGTCGGGCAGCGGCGGCATCTCCGGCACGTCGTCGAGCGGCGGCAGCGCCCCCGTGGCCCGTTCCCGTTCGAACCGCTGCGCGAGCTTCACGAGCACCTCGATGAGGTAGGCGATGGAGCTGCGCGAGGTGCCGATGTTCGTCATGAACAGCACGGTGTTCCGGCTCGTCTTGTTCACCTGGATGCCGTACCGGTCCATCAGGTGCCGGTGCTTGAAGGTGTCCCCGTCCACCCCGGTGCGGGTGATCTCGATCGTGACGCGACTCGGATCGACGACGAACTCGTCCCGGGCCCAGGCGCGCCACATCTCCGCGAAGCCGTCGCGCAGCGGCATCGGCCGCCGCGTCTCGCGGTACCGCTGCGGGATCAGCTCGCGCGCCGTCAGCACCCGGAACGTGCGCCGGAGCAGCGGATGCCGCGCGACGGACTGGGCGAGGCTCGTGGCCAGGTCGAGCTGGCGCTGCACGAGCTCGTACCCCTCGAGTTCGACCTGCCGGCGGCCGAGGTCGAGCGAGGCGAGGATCTGGTAGTTCGGCGACGTCGAGGTGTGCGTCATGAACGCCTCATGGAAGGCGTACTCCGCCTCGACCGCCCAGTCCTGGTCGTAGACGTGGATCATGGATCCCTGTCGCAGCGCGGTGAGGGTCTTGTGCGTCGACTGCGTCGCGTAGACGCGGATGCGCGCATCGGGCGACGGGATCAGCTGCTCGCCCATCCAGACGTCGTCGGGGCGCGGCTCGCCCGTCTCCTCGTCGATCAGCCGTGCCCGCTGTGCCCGGTACGCGACGGCGTGTGCGCTCGAGCGCAGCTGCTCCTCGAGGCGCTTGGCCGCCGCCATGGCCGTGCGATGCCGGGTGATCGGGTGGAAGGCCGCGAACGCGAACCAGGCCTCGTCCCAGAGGAACACCAGGTCGGGTTTGATGGCCAGGCACTCCGCCATGACGCGGGCCGGGTCGTAGACGATGCCGTCGAACGTGCAGTTCGTCAGCGTGATCATGTGCACTTCGTGCAGGCGTCCGCGGGCGCGGTAGTCGAGCAGCAGCCGCTTGATCCGATCGATCGGCACGGCGCCGTAGAACCCGAAGTCGTTCAGCGGGAACGCTTCGAGGTAGGCGGCGCGGCCACCGGTCAGCATCAGCGCATGATGATGCGACTTGTGGCAGTTGCGGTCGACCAGGACGACGTCGCCCGGCTCGACGAGCGCCTGGTGCACGATCTTGTTCGCCGTCGACGTTCCGTTGGTCACCAGGAAGGAGCGCTGCGCACCGAAAGCCCGTGCGGCGAGATCCTGTGCCTTCTTGATCGTCCCGGTCGGCGCGAGCAGCGAGTCGAGCCCGCCCGACGTGGCGGATGTCTCGGCGAGCAGCAGGTTCATCCCGTAGAAGTCCGCGAGGTCGCGGATCCACCTCGAGCTCACGACCGATCCGCCGCGCCCTACCGGCAGCGCATGGAAGACGCCGACCGGGCGGCGGGCGTGGTTCTGGATCGCGGAGAAGAACGGTGCGTCGTACAGGTGCATCACACGCCGCAGCAGCGAGAGGTGCAGCTCGAGCTGGTCCTCGCGGCGGAACACACGGCGGAACCGGTGCGTCAGCAGGCCGGCGAGGTCCTCGATGTGCGCCCCCGCGACGAGGTACAGGTCCACCTCAGGGCACAGGGCGTGCAGCGTGTCGGCGAGGCGCAGCACCCGCTGCACGGACGGGATCGAGCTGCGTGCGGCCGCGGGAGCCGCCGCGGCCTGCGCATGCGCGAACTCGATGCTCTCGCGCAGGTCGGCGCTGAGCGGCTGCCGGCTGCGGTCGCTGAACCCCGGCCGCACGACGCAGGCAAGGATCGCGGGGTTCGTGAGCAGCGCCGCGATCGCGTCGTCTGCGGAGGGCACGATCACGAGGTCGTAGATGAAGTCGTCCGCGTCGGTGCGCAGCCGCCGCGTCTCCGTGTGGATCCCGTCGCGGTCCGCCTCCGTGGTCTCATCGATCAGGAGCACTTCGAACCTCGTGCGCGGATCCTGATCGTCCTGCTGCTCGGCGAGCTCCGCGTCATCGAGCGACTGCTCGGGCCCACCGGGAACCGAGGTGCGCCGCAGTCGGTGCACGACCCGCCCGATGCGGTCGAGCGCGCCCGCCGGGTCTCCCTCATCGATCAGCTCGCGGATCCGCCGCACATAGCGCTGCCCGTAACCGGCCCAGTACAGTTCGATGGTCTCGAGCGCGCGCAGGTAGCGGTGGATCTCCTCCGCGTTGGCGGCCGCGTCGCGCGCCTCGCCCTCGAGCGCCAGGCGCTTCACGGCGAAGCGCAGGAACTCCCATGCGTCGCTGCGCAGCCGCCAGGTGCTCACGGGCATGCCCGGGTCGGGTTCGAGCGTCTTCTCTGTGATGCGGATCATCGGCGGCACCCCTTCGTGCTCGTCGCCGGGCCTGACGGACGGGTCCTGCGTGAGCACCCATCGTGCCACTGTGCGGGCATCCCGGCGAGGGGTGCCGCATCGCGCGGCGGATTCCGCTCAGCCCTCGGCGGCGATGACCTCGAGCACGGCCTCGCCGTACGCCTCGCGCTTGCGCTCGCCGATGCCGCTGATCCCGATCAGGTCGGACGCCTGCGCGGGGCGGTGCTCGGCGAGGGCGCGCAGCGTGGCGTCCCCGAACACGACGTAGGCGGGCACGCCCTGCTCGCGCGCGGTCTGCGCCCGCCACGCCCGCAGCGCCTCGAACAGATCGCGGTCGCCCTCGGCGAGCGCCTCCGCAGCGGCGCGCTTCGCGGAGCGCCCGGATCCGCCGGAGGCCGCCCGGGTGACGACGTCGTGGCGCAGCTTGACCGCGGTCGTGCCGGACAGCACCCCGCCGCTCGCCTCGCTGACCGCGAGCGTGCCGTACTCCCCCTGCGTCTGCATGAGCCCCTGTGCGAGCATCTGCCGCACCACCGACCGCCACTGCGCGTCGGTGAGATCGGATCCGATCCCGTAGGTGGCGAGCTCGTCGTGACGGAACTTGCGGATCTTCTCCGTCGAGGCGCCGCGCAGGATGTCGATGAGGTGGCCGGCGCCGAACGACTGACGGCGCTCGCGCTGCAGCCGCACGATCGTGGAGAGCAGCTTCTGTGCCGGGACCAGGCCGTCCCAGTCCTTCGGCGGGTTGAGGCAGGTGTCGCAGTTGCCGCACGGTTCGGACTGCTGCCCGAAGTAGCCGAGCAGGTTCTGCCGACGGCAGTCGACGGTCTCGCAGAGCGCCAGCATCGCGTCGAGGTGCTGGCCCTGGCGCTGCTTGATGGCGCGGTCGCCGTCGCCCTGCTGGATGAATCTGCGCTGTTGCACGACATCGCCGAGGCCGTAGGCGAGCCAGGCGACCGAGGCCTCGCCGTCGCGGCCCGCGCGGCCGGTCTCCTGGTAGTAGCCCTCGACCGACTTCGGCAGATCGACGTGCGCGACGAAGCGCACATCGGGCTTGTCGATGCCCATGCCGAAGGCGATCGTGGCGACGACGATCACGCCGTCCTCGCGGAGGAACCGGCTCTGGTGCGCGGCACGGGTGCCGGCGTCGAGGCCCGCGTGGTACGGGATCGCGTCGAAGCCCTGTGCGCTCAGGTATGCGGCGGTCTGCTCGACCGAGGAGCGGCTGAGCGCGTAGACGATGCCGGCGGATCCCTCCGGCTGGCTGCGGATGAACGCCACCAGTTGTGTGCGGACGTCGACCTTGGGGTCGATGCGGTACTGGATGTTGGGCCGGTCGAAGCTCGCGACGAAGTGCTTCGCTGCGGGCAGGTGCAGCCGCTCGGTGATCTCGCGATGGGTCTCGCGCGTGGCCGTGGCGGTGAGCGCGATGCGGGGAACCCCACCGAAGCGCTCCGCGAGCCCGCCGAGGGCGAGGTAGTCGGGGCGGAAATCGTGCCCCCACTGGGACACGCAGTGCGCCTCGTCGATGGCGATCACGGCGAGGGATCCGCGCTGCAGCAGCGCGAGCGTCTGCGCGTTGCCGAGCCGCTCCGGCGCGACGTAGAGCAGGTCGAGCTCGCCCGCGAGGTAGTCCCGCTCGACCTCGGCGCGGTCGGCGGCGGTCTGCGTGGAGTTGAGATACGCCGCCCGCACGCCGTTGGCCCGCAGCGCGTCGACCTGGTCGTGCATCAGGGCGATGAGGGGGCTGACGACCAGACCGGTGCCCTCGCGCACGAGCGCGGGGATCTGGTAGCAGAGGCTCTTGCCACCGCCCGTGGGCATGAGCACGACGGCGTCGCCGCCGCTCGTGACCTGGTCGATGATCGCCGCCTGGTCGCCGCGGAACGCGTCGTAGCCGTAGACCGCGCGCAGCGCTTCGAGCGGTGTCGGGAAGCGGCTCGGCGCCGCCCGGCCGGGAGCCTGGGGCGCCCGCCCTGCCCCGGAACGTGCCGCCGAACGCGCCGGCGCCGGGAAGCTTCCCTGCGGGACGGCGCCGGGGGATCCGGCCCACTCGCCCTCCTCGGGCGGCGGCGCATCCCAGGGCTCGTCGGGGTACGGGACGTCGGCATACGGATCGTCGAGCGGCGCATCGAACCACGGCTGATCCGCAGCGGGGTCTCGCGGATCGGTGAGGGGCATGCGTCCAGCGTAACGAGGTGGGCGGACACCGGGATCCGCCGTCCACAGGCCGGAGCGATCGCGGCCCCGGGCGCCCTCGAGCCCGACGACGGCGCGCACGGCCGGTAGGATTGGGCGGTGCCCGTCCGCTCCCCCCTGCCCACGCGCGTGCTTCTCGTCTGCGCCGCGATCGGTGTCGCGACCGGTCTGCTCGGCGCCGCCGCGGGGTGGGCGACGCTGCCGGTGCTCGCCGCCGCGCCGTTCGCCTACGGGCTCGTGCTCGGCTCGCATGTGCTGCCCGGCATCATCGCGCAGGAGGTGATGCGGCGCCCGCTCGTCGCACTGCTCTCGCATGTACTCGCCGCCCTCGTCGCCAGCGCGTTCAACCCGATCTGGTTCCCGCGGTTCGTCGGCACGGCGCTGCTGTTCGGGCTGATCCAGGAGGGTGTCGCGGCCCTCACCCGGTACCGCCGCTGGGGCGTCGCACGGTTCTTCATCTCGGCGCTCATCATCGGCGCGCTGATCGCGGTGGTGGTGTTCTTCGCGGTGGATCTGGCGGCGCTGCCGACCTGGGCGCGGATCGTGTATCTGCCGCTGGCCGTGCTCGGCCCTGTCCTCTGGACCGCCATCGGACTGCGGATCGGCACCTCGCTGCGCCGCGCCGGCGTCGCGCAGCGCTGAGCCCGCTCGTCTCCCTCTCGTCCGCGACGCACAGCAGCCGCGGGTTAGGCTTGCCTAAGCAAACCTTCCCGAGAGGACCGAGCCTGTGCCGCCCGCAGCACTCCTGAGTGTGCGCGACCTCACCGTCACGCATCGCGGCGCAAGCGACCCCGCCGTGCGCGACGTGAGCTTCGAGGTGCATCCGGGCGAGGTCGTGCTGCTGCTCGGGCCGTCCGGATCCGGCAAGTCGACGCTCGCGCTGGCGCTCAGCGGACTGATCCCGCACTCGCTCGACGCCGAGGTCGACGGATCCGTCACGCTGTGCGGTGCCGACGTCGCGACCACGCCGATCGCGGCGCTGAGCCGCGAGGTGTCGACGGTGTTCCAGGATCCGGACGCGCAGATCATCACCGGATCGGTGCTCGACGACGCCGCCTTCGCGCTGGAGAACCTGCGCGTACCCGTCGACGACGTGCTGACCGACACAGAGGCGGCGCTGCGCCGGCTGGAGCTGTGGGATCGGCGCGCGGACGACCCGGACCGGCTGTCCGGGGGCGGCAAGCAGCGACTCGCGATCGCGTCGGCGATCGCGACCGGATCCCGCCTGCTCATCCTCGACGAACCGACCGCCAACCTGGATCCGGCCGGCACCGCCGAGCTTTACGCGGCGCTCGCCGACGTCGCCGCCTCGGGCGAGCGGGCCATCGTGCTCGTGGAGCACGACCTCGATGAGGCCCTCGCGCTCGCGACCCGCGCCGTCGTGCTCGACCGCACCGGGCGGATCGCGTTCGACGGCCCCGTGCAGCGGATCCTGCGCGAGCACGCGGAGGAGCTCCTCGCGCTGGGTGTGTGGCTGCCGTCGGCGGCGCTCATCGCCCGGCGCCTGCGTGCGGCCGGGATCCCGATGCATCCGCTGCCCCTCACCCCGTCCGAACTCCGCGACCGGCTGGCGGCTGCACCCACCCCGGACCCGGGCCCGCCCGCCCCGGACCCCTCCGGTTTCGAAGCGCGCACGTCGCTGCGGAACGGGTCCGGATCGGGTGACCTGCGCACATCGAACGCCGAGGAGCCGATCATCGTCGCGCGCGGGCTGACGGTCGAGCGCGACCGGAGGGCGGTGCTGCACGGCATCGACCTCGAGATCGAGGCGGGCTCGATCACCGCCGTGATCGGTGCGAACGGCGCCGGCAAGACCACACTCGTGCAGGCGCTCGCCGGCGTCGTCCCGCCGCCTCGAGGCCGGGTGCGCGTCGACGGGATCGACCCGGCGCGCACCGCCCCGCGCGCCCTCGCCGCACACGTGGGCTTCGTGTTCCAGAACCCCGAGCACCAGTTCATCACCTACACCGTGCATGACGAGCTCGCGCACGGACTGCGGCTGAGACGCACGCCGCCCGCCGAGATCGACGAGCGCGTGGCGCAGATGCTGGAGCGGTTCGGCCTCTCCGACAAGGCCGACGTGCACCCGTTCCTGCTCTCCGGCGGCGAGAAGCGGCGCCTGTCGGTCGGCACCGCGCTCATCACACGGCCGCGGATCCTCGTGCTCGACGAGCCGACGTTCGGGCAGGACCGCGCCCGCACCGACGAGCTGGTCGCGCTGTTCCACGAGCTGCGCGCCGAGGGCACCACGATCCTCTTCATCACCCACGATCTGAACCTCGTGATCGAGCACGCCTCACACGTCGTGCTCGTCGAGGACGGCAGGATCCGTGCCTCTGGAGCCACGGCCGAGCTGCTGCGCGCCGACCGGATCCCGCTGCCCGCCGCCTTCGCGAGCGTCCCGCCCACGCTGCGCGGGCTGCTGTCGGACGAGGCGGACACCGCACGCGCGCACGACGATGCCGGATCGTCACCCGCGGCGATCGGCTCTCCCACACCGCACGTCGCGTCACCCCTCCCGGATTCCGCACCGGCACCGACCACCGGATCCACCCCCTACGCCGAGCAGGACGCGCCGGCGCGCGCCTGGCTGCACCAGCTGAATCCGCTCGCGAAGCTCGCAGCGGTGCTGCCGGCGATGGTGCTGCTGCTGTTCGTGCGCGACCTGGCCACGCCGATCGCCTTCCTGGCGCTGGCCTACGCCGTGGTGATCTCCGGCGCACGGCTGCGCGGGCGCGGCTGGGCGCTGCTTTTCGCGGGGATCCCGCTGGGCGTGCTGCTGCTCGGGTCTGCCATGGCGCTGTGGACGGATCCGGCACAGGTCGCCGGGACGCCCGTCGTGCTGCACGCCGGCGACTGGGAGCTGCATGCGGGCGCGCTCGAGATCGGCGCCGCGACCGCACTGCGCCTGGCCGCGATCCTCGCGCTCACGCTGATCTCGGGCCTGACCTCCACCGGCCCCGACCTGGTGCGCGCGGGCGTGCAGCAGCTGCGGATCCCCTACCGGATCGGCTACACCGCGCTCGCGGCCTACCGGTTCGTGCCGCGCTTCGGCTACGAGCTCTCGGTGATCCGTTCTGCGCACCGGGTGCGTGGCACGCATGGCGGCCGTGGACCGTTCGCGCGCCTCGCCCGCGGCTGGGGCTACATCGTTCCGCTGCTGGCGAGCGCGATCCGCCACGCCGAGCGGGTCGCGCTCGCGATGGACTCGCGGGCATTCGGCGCCTTCCCGACCCGCACCGAACGGCATGTCGTGCCGTTCCGGATCCGTGACGTGGTGTTCATCGCCGTGATGCTCGTCGCGTCGGCGGCGATCTTCACCGCGTTCTTCCCCTGGACCGCCTGACCCGTTCGCCCGGATCCGGACGCCGCCGAACCGCCTCGAACCGCCTCCCCGCGCCCAAGGCGCAGGAGGCGGTTCGACGTGGTTCGGCGCGGCGTCAGCTGAGCTTGCGCTTGTAGATCGCGACGGCGACGGCGTAGGCGACGAGGAGGATCCCGACCATCCAGGCCAGGGCGATCCAGATGCTGGATCCGACCGAGGTGCCGTCGAACAGAGCGCGGATCGTGTTCACGATCGAGGTGACCGGCTGATTCTCGGCGAACCAGGCCACCGGGCCCGGCATGGAGGACGTGGGCACGAACGCCGAGCTGATGAACGGCAGGAAGATGAGCGGGTAGCTGAAGGCGCTCGCGCCATCGACCGTCTTGGCGCTGAGCCCCGCGATCACCGCGAGCCACGTGAGCGACAGAGTGAAGAGGATGAGGATCCCGGCCACGGCCAGCCACGCCCCGACCGATGCTCCGGTGCGGAAGCCCATGAGCAGCGAGACGCCGATCACGATCGCGACCGACACGACGTTGGCGACGACCGAGGTGAGCACGTGCGCCCAGAGCACGCTCGAGCGCGCGATCGGCATCGACTGGAACCGCTCGAAGATCCCGCCCTGCAGGTCGAGGAACAGCCGGTAGGACGTGTAGGCGATGCCCGAGGCGATGGTGATGAGCAGGATCCCCGGCAGCATGTAGTCGATGTACGACCCGGTGGATCCTGTGTGGATGGCGCCGCCGAGCACGTAGACGAACAGCAGCATGAGCGCGATCGGGGTCACCGCGGTGGTGATGATCGTGTCGGGGCTGCGCAGGATGTGCGTGAGCGAGCGCCCGGTGAGCGTGCCGGTGTCGGCGAGGACGTTGCGGGCCATGTCAGGCTCCCTTCGTGTGTGCGTCGGGCTCGGCCGAGCCCTTCGACGGACCCACCAGGGCGAGGAAGACCTCCTCAAGGGTGGGTTGCTTCTCGACGTACTCGACCGTGGCCTGCGGCAGCAGCCGCTTGAGCTCGGCGAGCGTGCCGTTCTGGATGATGGTGCCCTCGTGCAGGATCGCGATCCGGTCGGCGAGCTGCTCCGCCTCGTCGAGGTACTGCGTCGTGAGCAGCACCGTGGTGCCACCCTGCGCGAGCGCCTTGACGGTGTCCCAGACTTCGATCCGCGCCTGCGGATCGAGGCCCGTTGTCGGCTCGTCGAGGAAGATCACCGGCGGGTTCCCGATCAGGCTCATCGCGATGTCGAGCCGGCGCCGCATGCCGCCGGAGTACGTACCCGCGCGACGCCCTCCGGCGTCGGTGAGCGAAAACCGGGCCAGCAGGTCGTCGGCGATCGTGCCGGGATCCTTCAGGTGCCGCAGCCTCGCGACGAGCACGAGGTTCTCGCGGCCGGTGAGGATCTCGTCGACCGCGGCGAACTGTCCGGTGAGGCTGATCGCCTCGCGGACGTCGTTCGGCGCCGTGGCGACGTCGTGCCCGTGCACAGTGGCGGATCCGTCGTCGGCCTTGAGCAGCGTCGAGAGGATCCGCACCAGCGTGGTCTTGCCGGCACCGTTCGAGCCGAGCAGCGCGAAGATGCTGCCCCGCTCGACCTCGAAGTCGACGCCGCGCAGGACCCGCAGGTCCTTGAACGCCTTGGTGACGCCCTGCACGCGGATCGCGGGGGCGGTGAGCACGGAGGTCATGAGCCCTGCTCCTTCCCGTCCGCGGCGTCGATCGCGGCGGTGAAGCGCGCGCGCTCCTTGTCGATCCACTCGCGGCCGGCGTAGGCCTTGGCGAACGACTCGGCGAAGTCGACCGGGTCGTCGCCGACGATGGCGCGCACCGGGGTGCCGTCGACGGCCGCGCGCTCCCAGAGGTCGGCCAGGTCGGTGTACATCCGGATCATGGTGTCGCCGTCGGTGATGCCGCCGGCGTACATGAGGTAACGGTGCATTGCGATGGCCGCCTCCGCGTAGGGGGCGGGAAGGCCCTCCATACGGGTCTTGTCCTGCTTGTACTGCTTCTTCTGCTCGAGGGACCCAGTGAGGGCTTCGATCCACTTGGCGGCCATGTCAGGCTCCTTCGTTCGTGTCGATCGCGGTGCGGTCGGTGTGTCGGAGCTGTTCGATATGCGCTGCGAGGAAGCTCCAGGTCCTCCAGAACTCGGCGAGCTGATCCCGCCCCTGTGCGTTGAGCGTGAACACCTTGCGCGGCGGGCCCTTCTCGGACGGGACCTTCTCGACGTCCACCAGGCCCCGCTGCTCGATGCGCACCAGCAGCGCGTAGACCGTGCCCTCCGCGATGTCGGAGAATCCGCCGTCACGCAGGCGGGTGGTGATCTCGTATCCGTAGGCCGATCGCTCGGCCAGGATCGCCAGGACGATGCCCTCGAGCGTGCCCTTGAGCATCTCGGTCATCTGACTCGCCATCGCGATCGCCTCCTTCTACTCAGTGTTGCTGACTACTGGTAGACAGTAACACTGAGTACCGGTACATAGCAACACTGAATACCGAACTTTCTCGGGAGGAGATCCCCGTCCCGTCGCACCGGCGCGTCAGCGCGAGGCGCGTCAGAGCGCGAGGTGGATCCGCAGCGCCTCGTCGAGCGCACCCATGAGTTCGGCGGGCACCCAGCCGACGGGGCGCGCGATACGTGCGACCGCGATCGTGCACACCTGCTCGGCCTGGGCCTTGGCGTCACGGTCCAGCCCGGTCGCCGCTGTGGGCAGGAGAACCTGGAACGGCAGGATCCGCGCCGTGTTCGACGTGACGGGCACGACCGTCACGGTCGCGCGATCGGTGTGCGCGGCGATCGAGTTCGCGGTGTTGTTGCTCACCACGACAGCAGGACGCGTCGTGGCCGCCTCGGATCCGACCGCAGGATCGAACGAGACGAGCACGATCTGCCCCCGACGCAGCGGCGGACTCGCAGGAGCGCTCACGCCGACGCGAGCCCGTCTTCGGAGGCGTCGTCCCAGATCGGGTCGTACCCCTCGGCGAACGCCGCGGCATAGGCATCGGCGAGCCTGCTCTCGCGCAGCAAGCGCACGGCATCCTGCGTCGCCGCCGAGCGCGAGGCGTACCTGCCGCTCGACGTCTCCGCGTCGAGGAAGGCGATGTCCTGCTCGCTCAGGCTGAGGCTGACCTTGGCGTGCGTCATGGCCATGATGCTACCAAAGTAGCAATGATCTTGATACTGATCTCCGGCGAGCGCGTCGCCTGCGCCCTCAGAGCCAGTCATCGGCGTGCAGCTGACGCACGCCGTGGTCGTGCAGGAGGAACTGCCCTCTCAGCGACAGCCCGAGCGCTGCCGCCTGCCGTCGCATCGCCCGCGCCCAGATCCGGATGTCGTCGTCCTCGCCGCCCACGACGTCGTCTCCCCGTCGTTCCCACACCAGCACGATCGCGGCGTTGTCGGTGAGCTCTCGGAGCAAGCCCATTCGATGCATGAGCAGCTGTGCGTGGCCGACTTCGCCGAGGTCTTCCACCGTGACGGTCTCGAGCGGATCGCGCGGGTAGTCGGCCATCGGCATGATGGGCTCCCCGAGCCGGCCCCTCCCGTCGATGAAGAGCAGCCACATCTGCCGCTGATTCGCGCGCTGCAGCAGCAGCTCGATCGCGTCGCGGAGGTCATCGTCGTTTGCGAGCACGTGGTCGCGGAGGGTCTCTGCATTCATGCCGCCAGCCTGACCGCCGGCCGCCTTCCGGTGGAGGCCGATCGCGCAATCGGTGCAGAACCCGTCTCGCACGCCGCCTGTGCAGGACGATCCGGTCTCCCCACCGCCCCACGCTCGCGCTGCTCATTCGGGAAGCCGCTGCTCTTTCCTGACGCACCCCACGCTCGCGCTGTCCTTTCCTGAGGACGCTGCTGCTATAACCGCAGCGCCCTCAGGATTCGACAGCGCGAGCGTGAAGGATCCCCGGAACGAAGGATCCTCCGGAACGGCGAATCCCCCGGAACGGCGAATCCCCCGGAACGGCGAACGCCCCCGGGATCCGAGGATCCGGGGGCGTTCGGCGGGTGCGACAGACGATCAGCGCTTGCCGACGATCTGGCGGCCGACGAGGTCGCGCATGATCTCGTTCGTGCCGCCGTAGATGCGGTGCACGCGGGCGTCGGTGAACGCCTTCGCGATCGGGTACTCCATGATGTAGCCGTAGCCGCCGTGCAGCTGCACGCCCATGTCGAGCACCTCCCACTCGCGCTCAGTCGCCCAGAACTTGACCTTGGCGGCGTCTTCCGCCGACAGCTTGACGTCCTTGTAGGCCAGCAGCGCGCGGTCGACGTAGGCCCACATCGCCTCGGTGGTGGTCACCATGTCGGCGAGGCGGAACCGGGTGTTCTGGAAGTCGGCGACGCGCTCGCCGAACGCCTCGCGGTCCTTCGTGTAGGCGATCGTCCAGTTCGTGGCGGCCTCAGCCGCGGCCGCGGCGGCGACGCCGATCGAGAGGCGCTCGAGCGGCAGGTTCATCATCAGCTGGATGAAGCCCTGTCCCTCCTTGCCGCTGATCAGGTTCTCGTCGGGGATGAAGACATCGGTGAAGCTGAGCTCCGCGGTGTCCCACCCGTGGAAGCCCATCTTGCGGAGCTTCTTGCCCTGGTCGAAGCCCTCCATGCCCTTCTCCACGATCAGCAGGCTGAACGCGTCGGGTCGGTTGCCCTCACCGGTCTTGACGAAGGTCACCACGATGTCGGCCGTCGTGCCGGAGGAGATGAACGTCTTCGCGCCGTTGAGGATGTAGCCGCCGTCGACCTTCTTCGCGTTGGTCTTGATGCCGCGGAGGTCGGATCCGGCCCCCGGGTCGGTCATCGCCAGGGCGCCGAGCACCTCACCGGTGGCCATGCGGGGCAGCCACTTCGCCTTCTGCTCGGGCGTGCCCATGTGCACGAGGTACGGGACGGCCAGGTCGTCCTGGATCCCGAACGCGCCGGCGAGCGAGCCCGCACCCGCACCGATGACCTCTTCCATCACGATCGTGCGGAAGCGGTAGTCCTGCAGCATCCCGGCGCCGCCGAACTCCTCGGGCACCGAGAGGCCGATGAGCCCCGCCTCGCCGGCGGCCAGCATGGTCTCGCGGTCGATCTCGCCGGCCGCTTCCCAGCGTTCGATGGCCTCGTTCGTGACGTGGCGGCCGACGAACTCCTTGACGAGGCCGCGGAAGGCCTCATGATCCTCGTCGTAGATGTCGCGTTCCATCGCGCTCCTCCAGATTCTGTGCGTCTTCGCACTCGCGATCCTATGCGGGAATACGCCGATCTCAGCGGAGATTGTGGGAATGCATCTCACTTGGGGTGAGACTCGGTGTCAGCGTTTGTCGGATGCGTCCGAGTCCGCGCACACGATGCGTCAACCGAGGTACGCAGGCGCCGCGGAGAGCCCGAAGAACTGCTCCAGCGTGGCGAAGCCGCCGTCGTGATAGGCCGCCGCGAGCGCCGGCCCGACGTAGCGCAGGTGCCACGGCTCGGGGTCGTAGCCGGTCACCGCGCTCTGGCCGGCGACGTAGCGCACGACGAAGCCGTACTGCCAGCCGTTCGCGGCCACCCACTCGCCCGCCGAGGTGCCGCCGAAGGAGTCGATGTCGCCGCAGCCGCCCGCGCAGGAGACCACGTCGGCGGCAAGGCCGGTCTGGTGCTCACTGAAGCCGGGGCGCGCGGAGAGCGCATCGCCCTGTGCCTGCCCGTACTGCTGGATCTGCGAGGAGTAGGTCTGCACCTGGGTGGCGTACGAGCGGTATCCGCTTGCGAGCGCGATCCTCCCGACACCCGCCGCATCGGCCGCCGCAGAGAGCTGATCGAGCGCCGGTGCGACGTCCGCACGCAGCGAGCCGGCATCGTCGACGACGAGGGCGGGATCCCCGAATGCGGCGGGTGCGAAATCGAGCGGGTTCAACGGGCGGGACTTGTTCACCACGGCCCATTCGCGCCTCGGATCGGCGAGGTCGATGCACGGGGCGTTACCCGCCGAGACTGCCGAGCGGAACGCCGCGCCTCCGCCGAATGCGGCGACGACAGCCTCGTCACTGCCCGCGGCGAGCGCCTGCTGCACGGCCTCCTGCGCACACGGATCGGCGACGGGTGTAACGTGCAGCATCACAGGCGGCAGGCTCGTGGCCGGGCTCGGCATCTCCACGACCGTCTCCGGCGACTCCAGCACGTGCAGCGCGGTCGGCGCGGCGCCACGCGGCCCCTTCGCCGCGGAGCCGTCGGCCAGAGCCCAGAGCGCACCGGTCAGCGCGACCGCGAGACCGATCGTGAGCGACATCAGGAACACCACACGCTGGTCTACGCCGGGGCCGCGTTCCGGGTGCCTCGGGTATGCCACGGATCCATTCTCACCGGCGGACCTGGGAGCCGCACACGGCTCGTTGCTTTCGAATTTTTTCACTACGCCATATTGACGTAAGTATCGTTGTTATGTTCGAATACTGCCATGAGGTGGCAGGGGCAGAGGATCGACGAGACTGACGCGCAGGCTCTCCCCGGGATGGAGAACCGCACCGGGTTCCTGCGCACGGTGACCACGCCGGAGTTCGCCGGCATGACGTTCCACGAGGTGCTCGCGAAATCCGCGCTGAACCACGTGCCCGGATCCTCCAAGATGCCGTTCGCATGGACGATCAACCCCTACCGGGGATGCAGTCATGCCTGCGTCTACTGCGTCTCGCCCGACACGCTGATCCTCTGCGGCGACGGACGGCAGAGACCGCTGAAGGATCTTCACGTCGGCGACGAGATCTACGGCACTGAAGTGCACGGCGCATATCGACGGTATGTGCGCACACGCATTCAGGCCAAGTGGACAACGCGAAAGCCCGCGTATCGGATCACGCTGGCCGATGGCACGACGCTCGTCGCGAGCGGCGACCATCGCTTCCTCACCGACCGCGGCTGGAAGCACGTCACCGACGCCGAGTCCGGGCAGCGCCCGCATCTCACGACGAACAACCGCATGATGGGCTTCGGCACGCGCCAGCGCTTCTTCTCCGTCACCCATCCGGCGATAACGCGGAAGCTCGACCTCGAAGGCACGGCAGTGAAGACTGTGGCAGACCTGCGCGTTGTGGGCGTCGAGCCTCTCGACGAGCAGGAGCTGCTGGACATCACGACCGGCACCGGGGACTTCATCGCGAACGGGGTCATCAGTCACAACTGCTTCGCCCGGGGGACCCACACGTATCTCGACCTGGACGCGGGGCACGACTTCGACTCGCAGATCGTGGTCAAGGTGAACATCGCGGAGACGCTGCAGAAGGAGCTGCGGCGGGGATCCTGGCAGCACGAGACCGTCGCCCTCGGCACGAACACGGATCCGTACCAGCGCGCGGAGGGGCGGTACCGGCTGATGCCGGGCATCATCCAGGCCCTGGCCGCATCGGGCACGCCGTTCTCGGTGCTCACGAAGGGCACGCTGATCCGGCGCGACATCCCGCTGCTCGTCGATGCCGCGCGCCAGGTGCCCGTCGACGTGCAGCTGTCGATCGCCATGTTCGACGAGACGCTGCGAGAGGCGATCGAGCAGGGCGCGCCGTCGACCCAGGCGCGGCTCGACACCGTGCGCGCGCTCAGCGATGCGGGGTTCCGGGTGGGCGTGTTCCTGATGCCGATCCTGCCGCACCTCACCGACTCGGTGACCGCGATCGACGACGCGCTGCGCCGGATCAGGGAGGCCGGCGCCGACCACGTCATCTACGGCGCGCTGCATCTGCGTCCGGGCGTGAAGCCGTGGTTCCTGCAGTGGCTGTCGCAGCACCGGCCTGATCTGCTCTCGTCATACCGGGCGCTGTATCCGGGCACCACGGCCGAGGCGCCGAAGGACTACCGACGCTGGCTCTCCCGCCGGGTCAGGCCGCTGATCCGGATGCATGGACTCGAGGCGCGGCACTCCGATGACCATCCGCCCGGTCGCGGCACCATGGCACCCGATGAGCAGGTCACCACCGGCCTGCCGCTGTGGCTGTTCGAACAGCCGGCGCACGAGCGGCCGGCACCATCGCGATTCGGATCCCCGCGCGCGCCGGATCCGGCCCCGACCCTGTTCTGACGCGGCGCCGGAGGCAATACCGTCCATCGACGATGCCGGCCTCCCGCGTATGCGTGAGGCCGGCATCGTGTTCAGCGGCTCAGTACCAGTCGGTGGCCTGCGAGTGACCCCATGCGGAGCAGGGAGTTCCGTAGACGCTCGAGATGTAGCCGAGGCCCCAGCGGATCTGGGTCGTCGCGTTGGTCTCCCAGTCGGAGCCGGCGCTGGCCATCTTCGAACCGGGCAGCGACTGCGGGATGCCGGTCGCGCCGGACGGGTTGTACGCCTGGTAGTTCCAGCCGGACTCCTTGTTCCACAGCGAGTTCAGGCACTGGAACTGGTCGTCGCCCCAGCCGTACTCGGCGGCCATGATCTGCTGCGCGGCGGCGCGTGCCCCATCGGGCGTGTTCGCCGCGGCCTGCGCCTCCGCCGCGGCCTGGGCGGCGGCAGCGGCCTCCGCGGCGGCCTGAGCGGCGGCGGCATCGTCGGCCTGCTTCTTGACGATCGCGGCGTTCAGGTTGCCGCGCACGGTGGCCACCTGCGACTCGATGCGCTCGGCGTGCGAGGCGACGGCGACAGCAAGGTCGGTGTGCGGGGTCTTCGGGTTCTTGGCCAGCTTCTCGAGCACGTCGTGCGCGGACTGCAGTCCGGTCGCGTCGACGATGCTCTGCCCAACGCCGAGGCTCAGCCCGGAGCTCTTCACGTCGGCGTTCACGGCGGCGGCGTCGGACATCGCGGTCGTGGCGGTGTCGAGTGCGGCGCGCACCTGGGCGCGCTGGTTCACCTGCTGCGCGGCCGTCATCGCGGCCTGCTGGTTGACGGAGGCCGCAGCCGTCGGGACGGCGATGGCCGCACCGCCGATCAGGAGCGCGCCGACGACGGCGGCAGCACCGGCGATGGTGATGGTTCTGGTACGGGCAGAGCGGAACAGCGGGGTTCTAGACATGACGAGTAACGATCCTTGAAGTCCTCGGCGCCGCTCGGGTTGCGGCGTCCGCGCCTCGGGTGGGGCGCACAAGGTAACGATCCTGCATCACTGAATCTGGGAGAGTTCCGGATATCCCGTCCATGCGCCAGAATCTTTTACTCGATTCCCAGGTTCATGACCTCGTCCTTCCGGGATCCGAGAATCCAGCGCTTCCGCCATCCCTGCTGGTCCCGACGACGAAGGGCCGGGGAGCACCGGATCCGGTGCTCCCCGGCCCTTCATCGGGTCAGGCTCAGGTCTCGCTCAGCGGGTGAGTTCGCCTGCTGTGGGCATGCGCCCGGCGATCTCCTCGATCAGGTCGTCGCCGAGGCGCGCCTGCTCGAACGGTGCGTCGATCTCCGCCCTGTCGAGCAGCTCGCTCATGCGACGGCTGCGCTGGCGCGTGATGAGCGTCACGACACGGCCGGCGTTGCCCGCACGGCCGGTGCGGCCGGCGCGGTGCAGGTACGTCTTGTACTCGTCCGGGGCGTCGGCCTGGATGACCAGGTCGATGTCGTCGACGTGGATCCCGCGCGCGGCGACATCGGTCGCGACCAGAACGTTCACCCGGCCCGAGGTCAGCTTCTGCAGGTTGCGGGTGCGCTTGGCCTGGTTCAGGTCGCCGTGCAGGGACACCGCGGGAATCCCGGCGTCCTCGAAGGCCTCGGAGAGCTGCTCCGCATAGGCGCGGGTGCGGGAGAAGACGAGCGTGCGGCCGTCCCGGTCGACGAGCGAGGTGAGGATCTCGGCCTTGTCGCGGTGCTCGATCACGAGCACGCGGTGCTCGATCGTGCCCGAGTCCTGCGTCTCCCCGGCGACCTCGAAGACGGCCGGATCCACGAGGAACTCGTCGACGAGGGCGGCGACCTCGCGGTCCAGCGTCGCCGAGAACAGCAGCTTCTGGCTGGACGCGCCGCCCGCAAGAGCGGTGCCCGTGTGCCGGAGGATCCGCTGCACGGGTTCGACGAAGCCGAGCTCGCACATGTGGTCCGCCTCGTCGAGCACCGCGATGCGCACCTCGGAGAGATCGAGCTTGCCCTGGTTGATGAGGTCCTCGATGCGCCCGGGGGTGCCGATCACGATGTCGACGCCCTTCTTCAGCGCGCCGACCTGGCGGGCCTGCGGCACGCCGCCGTAGATCTGCGTGGTGAACAGGCCGACGCTGCGCGCGATGGGCTGCACGGTGCGATCGATCTGCAGCGCGAGCTCGCGCGTGGGGGCGAGGATGATCGCCCGCGGCGCGCGCCCGAACTCGCGCTTCCTGCCCTTCTGCGAGAGCAGGATGCTCTCCACCAGCGGGGCGCCGAAAGCGATGGTCTTGCCGGATCCGGTGCGCCCTCGGGCGAGCACGTCCCGGCCCTCGAGCACCGCCGGCACGGACGCCGCCTGAATGGGGAACGGGGTCGCCGCACCCATGTTGGCGAGCACCTCGACGATGTTGGATCCGAGTCCGAGATCGGAGAAGGTCACATCGGCGACCTCCGCCGCCTCGACCGTCTTCGCGACGAGGCGCTCGTGCACGACGTCCTCGATCGCCTCGTGCTTCGGGGTGCGGTCGGTGCCGCGGCTCCAGTCATCACGCGCGGGGCGGGCGGCGCGGTCATCCCGACGCGGACGGTCATCGCGCTGCGAACGCGCGGTGCGCTCATCGCGGTCGAAGCGCGGGCGGTCGTTCCGGCCGTTCCCGCGCGCCCGATCATCGCGGTCGAACCGAGGACGGTCGCCGCGGTCATCCCGACGCGCACGGTCATCACGCTCGAACCGCGGACGGTCGCTGCGCCCGAACGACGCCCGGTCGCCGCGGCCGTTCCCGCGGGTCCGGTCATCGCGGTCGAAGCGCGGACGGTCGTCGCGCCGGTGCGGGGCGTCGACACGGCCCGACTCGGCGCGGGCGCGGATGGCCCGCGACTCATCGCGGCCGACCCGCTCCTGTGCCGACCAGCGCTGCTTGGGCGCACGCTCGCCCGCGGCCGGCTCCGGCCGGTAGCCACGGTGACCGGCAGACCGGCTGCCCGGTCGGGAGTCGACGCGGCGGTCGTCGCGGGCCGGGCGGGCGTCGCGGTCGTAGCTGTGGCCGTCGCGGTCGGCGTAGCCACGGCCTGCGGACTCGCCGTCACGGGCGGGACGGCCCTGGTGGTGCCGATCGTGGAACGAGGTCTTCTTCGCGTAGCGCGGTTCGAAGTTCGCCGAGGGGCGTCCGCCCTTGGGCTTGTGGTTCTTGGGCATGGGTGTGTCCTTGTCTGGTTCTCGCACGAGAACAGCGCCCGTCGCCCTCGTAGGGCGCAGGCTTGCCCGGACAGTCGTCGGCCGGGGCCATTCAGGTGATGGTTGAAGCGCCCGGCGGCGGATTCCGCCGGCTCACCATCGGCCCTGGGCCGCCCACGAGGGGCTCACACGTTCACACACAGCCGCACTCTCGCAGATCCCGAGAGCAGCGGTTGCCCGAAGCCGACCCTCGATTCTACCCGACGCGGCTGGGAGAGCGCCGACTGCACCGCCGCGCGACCGGGGTCGTAGCGGAGCACCCCTCCGGGCCTCGCGTCACTGCGGCGCCCCGAAGGTGAGTGCGCGGTGCGCGTTGCCCGTCATGAATCCGTGCAGCACCTCGTCCGGAAGACCGAGATCGCTCAGCGCCGGCAGGAAGTGATCGAGCAGGTAGGTGTAGCCGTGCCCGCCGTAGCGCTTGAGCTGCACCTTCTGGCAGACGTCGTGCCCGAGCACGATCTGGTCGGCATAGCCGGCGTCGACGAGTGCGACGATCCCCTCCGCGGCGGAGCGGTCGGTCATCGGCCACAGCGTGCCCCAGGGGCTCCCGGTCGTGCCGAGGAAGTCGTACTCGACGAACACGCCGCGGGCGAGCAGGCGCCGGGCGAACGGGAGATCGTGTCCGATCCCGCCGGCGTGCCCCATCGTCACCCGCCGCAGGTCGACGCCCTCATCCTCGAGGACGTCGAGCACCGTGTGCTGCTCCTCGCCGGTGCCACCGCGGTGGAACGTGATCGGCGCGCCGGTGATGCGCGAGGCACGACCGCTCGCGCGGGTGCTCTTGAGCTCGTTGTCGGTGAGCGGCGCGCCTTCCACACCCACCTCGCCGATGATCCCGGCGCGGATGCCGGTGCCGTCGACGCCCTCGACGACGTCCCGCACGATGACCGACGTCAGGTCGTCGACTGTGCGCTCGTCCATGTCGGCAGGATGGAAGTTCTTCTCGTACCAGCCCGCACCCATCACCAGGTGCAGACCGCTCGCGATGCTCGCGCGGCTCAGCGAGACCGCGTCGCGCCCCAGCCCCTCGTTGCTCACCTCGACCAGCGTGCTGCCGCCCGCGTCGCGGAACAGGAGGATCTCGGCGAGCTGCTCCTCGAACGAGCCGAGCTGGTCGTTCGCGATGCTCGCCGCGCCGGCGCGCACGTCGGCGAGATTCTCGAGCGTGAGCGGATCGTGCGCGGCCGGCTGGTCATAGCCCGGTCGCGGGTTGTGCGGCGGACGCGTGATGTCGATGAAGATGTGCTCGTGCATCGACACGACGCCGAGCGCCGAAGGGTCGACGGGGCCGCGCACGGTGAGGGCGCTGCCGGCGAGGTTCGGGATCTGG
The DNA here is from genome assembly GCA_018268455.1 of Actinomycetota bacterium. Taxonomy (GTDB): domain Bacteria; phylum Actinomycetota; class Actinomycetes; order Actinomycetales; family Microbacteriaceae; genus Microbacterium. The sequence continues at coordinate 22,918 of JAFDWM010000300.1, forward strand.
GCGGTCATGCGCGGGTCTCGCCTTCCAGGAAGCGGTGCAGGTTGGCGGTGACGAATCGGCGGGCCTGATCGCCCAGGCCGAACATCCCGAGGTAGGGCACGAACTGGGCGGGCACGAAACGCAGTCCGTGCCCGCCGAAGCTGGTGAACGCGTGCTTGCGATCCAGTCCGGTGCCCAGGAGCACCTGGTCGCCGTGTCCGGCGCCGACCAGGCCGGCGATCGCGACGGCGACCTCGTGATCGGAGACGACGGTGCGCACCGACGGGATCCGGCCCAGTCCGTCGAAGACCGCGAAGACGCCGAGCTGCATGAGCGCGGCCAGCTGCTCGGGTTCACGGACGAGGCTCACGGCGTTCGTGACCGCGATGCGCGCCGGATCCACACCGGCGTCCTGTGCGCGGCGTGCGGCGCCGACCAGCTCCGCTCCCGCGCCTCGGATCACAACCGGGCAGGTCGCAGAGGCGATGACGGTTCCTTCGGAACCGGTGAGGCTCTCATCGTCCGCGCGGACGAGCAGAAGTCCCGCGTCGCCGCGGGAGACGTCATCGACCGCCCGCTGCGCGCCGTCGGCAGACACCGCCGCAGCCCCGACGATGCGCACGCCGGTCTCCGCCGCGAGTGCCTTGAGCATCGCGACGTCCCGACCCTCGTCCGGGGCGGTCAGCTCGACCACCACGCGCCCTCCGGCGGCGGCGAACCGCTCGAGCTCGACGCGGGCGTGCGCGGCCTCGAGCGTGGCGTCGTCGCGGTTCGCGCGACCGAGCATGAGGTCACCGAGCATCGCCATCGCCACCGGCTGCTCGTAGAACCAGGCATCCGACGCGCGCTCCGGGCGGACAGCGGGCAACCGTGCGATGAGGTGCCCGCCGAACACGCCGCGCGGCGCGTCGGTGCCCTCAGGCTCCCCGTGGGGCTGAGATCCGTCCTCCATGAGCCGTCCCTTCGACGTGATTCCGCGCCCATCGCGGCATTGTTTTTCTACACTAGTAGAAATGTGGTCGACGATCCACCGCGGATCCTGCTCCGCATGGATCCCGAGCCGCCCTACGATGGCGGCATGACCACTGCGACCGGCGCCCAGATCCACCTCGAAGCGGACGGCGTCCGTGCGCAGGTCGCGCAGGTCGGCGCCTCGCTGCGGCACCTGGTCGTCGACGGCACCACCGTCGTGCCGCCCTACCCCGAGGACGCGCCGACGCCGGGGGCCTCGGGCATCGTGCTGGTGCCGTGGCCGAACCGGATCCGCGACGGGATCTGGATCGACGGCGAGCAGACCCGCGCGCTGGCCATCACCGAGCCGAAGCTCAACAACGCCAGCCACGGCCTGCTGCGCTTCACCGCCTACGAGATCGCCGAGCAGAGCGCGGCGTCGGTGCTGCTGCGCGCCGACGTCGTGCCGCAGACGGGCTACCCCTATCTCCTGGAGACGAGCGTGCGCTACACGCTCGTCTCCGACGGCATCGCGGTCGAGCACACGATCACCAACCGATCCGGATCCCCCGCACCTGTCGCCCTCGGCACGCATCCCTACCTCACGATCTCCGGGGCGGATCCGAAGGCGCTGCTGCTGCGGGTTCCGGCCGAGACGTTCTTCGAGACCGATGACCGGCTGCTCCCGATCGGCGAGTGCCCGGTGTCCGGCGGCACCGACCTGCGCACGCCGCGTCCGCTGGGCGCCCTGCAGCTCGACACCGGGTTCGCCACGCTGCGCCGCGACGAGGACGGCCGGGTGCGCAGCACGCTGCAGGCCGCCGACGGCCGCACCGTCACGCTGTGGCAGGGCGAGGGCCTGGACTACCTGCAGGCGTACACGAGCACCGGATACCCGGGCCAGGAACTCGTGGTCGCGCTCGAGCCGATGTCGGCTCCGGCGGAGGCGTTCAACTCGGGTCGCGGCCTGCGCCGTCTGGGCACCGGCGAGACCTGGATCGCGCAGTGGGGCGTGACGCTGAACGCATAGGAACCAGGGAGATCCTTCCTTCCCGCGCACGGTATTCTTCTTCCGGCAACCGGAAGAGTCGCGAGTCGTCCTCGTAATGACACGCGCGACCGAACGAGGCAAGGAGGCCCCCGCATGGCTGAACCGACCACCACCGCGAGGCCCAGCACCGCCACCGTGCAGTCCGTCACCCGCGCCTTCGACCTGCTCGAGCTGATCGCCGACGCGGGCGGCGACACGACCATCAGCGAGATCGCGGGCATCACGGGGCTCCCGCTGCCGACGATCCACCGCCTCCTGCGCACCCTCGTCGACCGCGGCTACGCCCGCCAGCTCACGAACCGGCACTATGCGCTCGGCCCGCGACTCGTGCGCCTGGGTGACGTGGCGAACCGCCAGTTCGGACAGATCGCGATGCCGCAGCTCAAGGCGCTCGTCGACCGGCTCGGCGAGACCGCGAACCTCGCCACGATCGACGGCGACGCGGTCGTCTACATCTCGCAGGCGCCGTCGCCGCACGCCATGCGCATGTTCACCGAAGTCGGCGGCCGGGCCGGCCTGCACTCCACGAGCGCCGGCAAGGCCATGCTCAGCCAGCTCACCGACGACCAGGTGCGCGCGATCGCGGGGCGCACCGGCCTGCCCGCATCCACGCCGCGGTCGCTCACCACCGTCGACGCCCTGCTCGCCGACGTCGCGCTGACCCGGGATCGCGGCTACGCCTTCGACGACGGCGAGCACGAGGTCGGTGTGCGCTGCGTCGGCATGGCCGTTGCGGACATGCCCGCGCTCACCGCGGTGTCGATCTCGGGCCCGGTCTCGCGGGTCGATGACGACTTCGTCCTGCGCGCATTGCCGCTGCTGAGGGACACCGTCGCCGAGATCACCCGCGCGGCGCACGCCGGCTGACAGGCGCGTCGGCCGTTCACTCTTGACCCGTTGACGACGGTCGTCGTACACTTTCCATGTTCCAGAACCACTATTCCGAATCTCGGAAACTTCTGGAATGCGAAGGCGAGGAGAGGCGATGACGCCGAACCATGCGAACGTCCGCGCCCGGCGCGGCAGCCTCCGGCACTCGGTCCCGGCGCACCTCGGTGCGATTCCTTCCGCGGATCTGCGCACGCGCGCCACCCTCACCGCGCATCCGCGCCGCGGCGCCGTCCGCCCGCGCACACCCTTGTCCTGACCCGCCCTTCGCGGCACGATCGAAGTGTCGCCGACACGAGGAGACCCTATGACTGACATCGCCGTCACCGTCAACGGAGACCGCCGCCCGCTCGACGGGACGCCTGCGCACGCGACCGCGCTGGACTGGCTCCGCGAGACCGGGCTCTCCGGCAGCAAAGAGGGGTGCGCCGAGGGCGAGTGCGGCGCCTGCGCGATGCTGCTGGCCACGCCAACCGCCGAGGGCGGCACGGCCTGGACCCCGGTCAACGCGTGCCTCGTGCCCGTCTACGCGCTCGACGGCCAGGAGATCGTCACCGCAGAGGGCCTCGGCACCCCCGACGATCTGCATCCCGTGCAATCCAAGCTCGCCGAGGCCGGCGGGTCTCAGTGCGGCTACTGCACACCCGGCTTCGCCTGCAGCATGGCGAGCGAGTACTACCGCGCCGATCGCAGCCCGTCCGCCGACACGGCCGATGAGGCGTGCCCCGTGCACGACGCCGAGCACGGCCCGAACGGGTTCGACCTGCACGCGCTGAGCGGAAACCTGTGCCGCTGCACCGGCTACCGTCCGATCCGCGACGCCGCGTACACGCTGGACACCCCCGCGGATGACGACCCGCTGCAGCAGCGGCTCGCACAGCCGGCACCGCAGCCGGCGCCCACCGATGCCGAGGTCGACGGCTCCCGCTTCGTGCGGCCGGCGTCGCTCGCCGAGGCGCTGCGGATCCTGCACGACGAGAAGGACGCGCTGCTCGTCGCCGGATCCACCGACTGGGGTGTCGAGGTGAACATCCGCGGCCGCCGCGCCCCACTGGTCGTGGCGATCGAGCAGCTCCCCGAGCTGCGCGGTCTGAGCTTCGGCGACGATGTGATCGAGATCGGCGCGGCGCTGTCGCTCTCCGAGATCGAGAAGGGCCTGGACGGGCGGATCCCGCTGCTCGCGCAGCTGCTGCCGCAGTTCGCCTCCCGCCTCATCCGCAACCGCGGCACGCTGGGCGGCAACCTCGGCACCGGATCCCCGATCGGCGACACCCCGCCGGCGCTGCTGGCCCTGCGCGCCCGGGTCGTGCTGGCGTCGGTCGCCGGAGAGCGCGAGGTCGACCTCGCCGAGTACTTCACCGGCTACCGGCAGACCGTCAAGCAGCCCGATGAGCTCATCAAGGCGATCCGGATCCCGCTGCCGCTGGCCACCACGACCGCGTTCCACAAGATCGCCAAGCGCCGCTTCGACGACATCTCCAGCGTCGCCGTCGCGTTCGCCCTCGACATCTCCGGCGGCGTCGTGACCGGCGCCACCATCGGCCTGGGCGGCGTCGCCGCCACCCCGCTGCGCGCCCGCGCCACCGAGGAGGCCTTGATCGGCCGGCCCTGGGACATCGCGACGGTCAAGGCCGTCTCCGAGATCCTGCGCGCCGAGGGCACCCCGATGTCCGACCACCGCGCCAGCAGCGAGTACCGCTCGCTCATGCTCGGCACGGCCCTGCTCAAGCTCTACAGTCAGACCACTCTCGCATCGAAGGAGGTGTCGGCATGAGCACTCTCGCCGACCGCCCGGAGAACCCCGTCGTCGGCCTGCGGGCCGCGCACGAGAGCGCCGCCCTGCATGTCACGGGCGCCGCCATGTACACCGATGACATCGCCAACGCCACGCACGGCACGCTGACCGCGTGGCCGGTGCAGTCCACGAACGCGCACGCGAAGGTCACGATCGACGTGTCCGGCGCCTACGACGTGCCCGGCGTGGTGCGCGTGCTGACCGCCGACGACGTGCCGGGCCTCAATGACGCCGGCATCCGCAACGACGAGCCGCTGTTCCCCAGCGAGGCCATGTTCTACGGCCACGCCCTGGTGTGGGTGCTCGGCGAGACCCAGGAGGCCGCGCGGCTCGGCGCCGAGCGCGTGAAGGTCGACTACGAGCCGCTGCCGTCGCTGATCACCGTGCAGGATGCGCTCGAGGCGCAGTCCTTCCAGGGCACCCCGCGCACCGTGCAGCGTGGTGACGCCGCGGCGGGGCTGGCCGGATCCGCGCACGTCTTCGAGGGTGTCACCGAGTTCGGCGGTCAGGAGCACTTCTACCTCGAGACGCACGCGTCGTTCGCCGTGCGCGACTCCGAGGGTCAGTACTTCATCCAGTGCTCCACCCAGCACCCCACCG
>JAFDWM010000301.1 GCA_018268455.1 Actinomycetota bacterium
CGGAACGAGGGTGCGGCGCTCCTAGGAAGACTACGGTCTTCCGCCGCGCGCACCGAACCGCGACGCTGAGGACGACGCCGCCCGACACAGAGGAGCTGGGATGCCCGCCTACACCCATGGACACGCCGATTCCGTGCTGCGCTCGCACCGCAACCGCACCGCCGAGAACTCGGCCGCGCACCTGCTGCCGCACCTGCGGGCGACCGATCGCCTGCTCGACGTGGGCGCGGGCCCCGGCACGATCACGGCGGATCTGGCGGGTCTGGTCGCGGAGGTCGTCGCGACCGAGATCGGCGAGGAGGAGCTGCAGCTGAGCCGCGCCACCGCGGCCGAACGCGGGGTGACCAACATCGACTTCCGCGTCGCCGACGTGCACGCCCTGGAGTTCCCGGACGACGTCTTCGACGTGACGCATGCGCACCAGGTGCTGCAGCATGTCGCCGATCCGGTGCAGGCGCTGCGCGAACTCGCCCGCGTGACGACGCCAGGAGGCATCATCGCCGTGCGTGACAGCGACTACGACGGCTTCCGCTGGTGGCCGGCCATCCCGGCGCTGGACGACTGGCTCGAGCTCTACCGCACCGCGGCCCGGGCCAACGGCGGTCACCCCGACGCCGGGCGACGGCTGCTGTCCTGGGCGCACGCCGCGGGCATCATCGACGTCGTGGCTACCTCGAGCACCTGGTGCTACGCGAACCCGGCAGACCGGGCCTGGTGGGGCGGAATGTGGGCGGATCGGATCCTGGACTCCGCGATCGCCCGCCAGCTCCTCGACACCCGCGCGGCGACGCCCGCCGATCTGCAGCGCATCAGCGACGGCTGGCGGGCATGGGCGGCCGACGGCGACGGCTGGTTCTCGGTGCTGCACGGCGAGATCCTGTGCCGCGTGGGTTGAGCCGGCGCCGGACGCGATCCGGTCAGGTCGCGTCCCACAGATCCCGGTAGTAGGCGAGGCGGTCGCGGTCCGGATCCACTCCGTACGCCTCGATGAGGAGGTCCTCGTATCCGGGGCCGTAGTTCCAGGTCGTGCTCATCGAGGCGACCGCGATGTCGGCCCAGCGGTCGGCGGTCCCCAGCGCCGCGAGGTCGACGTGGGCGAAGCCCCGGCCGGCGTCGTCGAGCAGCGTGTTCGGCACGCAGGCGTCGCCATGGCACACCACGAGCCGGTCGATCGGCGGAGCGTCCCGCAGCCGCTCGGGCACGATCACGCCACGGGCGGCGGCATTGCGGATCCGCTCGTCCACGCCCCAGCTCCACGGACACTCGGCCACCGGCAGCGCATCGTGCAGGCGGCGCAGGGCCGCGCCGACCGCGCGCACGGCCGTCTCCGGGCGGGCGATCCAGTGCGGATCCACGGCGCTGAGCCCGGGCAGGGCGGTGGTCACGAGCCACTCATGTGCGCCGTCCTCACCCTGAGCGCGCACCATGGGCACCCGCGTCCACGCGGAGGCCCAGCGCGCGCGCTCCGCCTCGTCGCGCATCGTCGTCTCGAGCTGGCGCGGGCCCCACTTGATGAACCGGCCGTCGTCGGTGTGGAACGTGAGTCCGCCGATCCCGTTCTCCCACACCGGCACGAGCGCCGCGGATCCGGCGAGCTCCCGCACGCGTTCGGGCACGGAGGTGTCCGAGGCGGGGATCCGGGCCACGGGGACGCTCATACGTCCATCCTGCCCGGGCGGGCGGAATCCTGCCGCGGGCGATCGCGCGGGAACAGGCCAACAGCTCAGCTCAGGCCGCGGATTGCGGCGTCGGCCTGATCCGGCGCGCCGTGCCCGTCCTCGCTCAGCGGCGGGACGGCGTCGCTCGCGGACGACGGCAGACGGATCCCGGGGACGTAGGCTCTCTTCTGACGCAGACCGTCCGTCTCGGAGGTGTCCTGGCGCCCGTCCGGCCTTTCGCCGGTTCTGGAACTCAGGGTCACCTATGCTGAGACTCGGTTGCAGCTTCAAAGGACATTGTCGTTCAGAAAGGAGAAGCGCGATGCAGATCCAGGGATCCGGCGCCCTCGTCACCGGTGGCGCCTCGGGCCTCGGGCTCGCCACGGCCCGCCGCCTGGCCGAGGCCGGCGCCACCGTCACGATCGTCGACCTGCCCTCGTCGAGGGGCGCGGAGATCGCCGCCGAGCTCGGCGGGGTGTTCGCGCCCGCCGACGTCACGAGCGCCGAGGAGGTCGCGGCTGCCGTCGCCGCCGCGCAGGCCGCAGCGCCACTGCGCATCGTCGTGAACTGCGCGGGCATCGCCCCGCCGGCGAAGGTGCTCGACCGCGAGGGCAACCCGGCCGACCTCGCCGCGTTCGAGCGCATCATCCGGATCAACCTCGTCGGCACCTTCAACGTGACCTCGCAGGCCTCCGCCGTCATCGCGAAGAACGAGCCGACCGAGTCCGGCGACCGCGGCGTGATCGTGAGCACGGCAAGCGTGGCCGCGTTCGACGGCCAGATCGGGCAGCCCGCGTACTCGGCGTCGAAGGGCGGCGTGCACGCGATGACGCTGCCGATCGCGCGCGAACTCGCCCGCTACGGCATCCGCGTGTGCACCATCGCGCCCGGGATCATGGAGACCCCGATGCTCGCCGGGCTGCCGCAGGCCGCGCAGGATTCGCTCGGCGTGCAGGTGCCGTACCCGTCCCGGCTGGGCCGCCCCGACGAGTACGCCGCCCTCGTGCAGCACATCGTCGAGAACGACTACCTGAACGGCGAGACGATCCGTCTCGACGGTGCGATCCGGATGGCTCCGAAGTAGGCCGGATCCGGATCCGCTCTTCGCCGACCGCTGAGGCTCCCGTCGCAGAACATGTCGTTCTGAACCCCGAAGAGTGACATCTTTCGCGACGGGAGCATCCATGACACCCACGAACCTGAGGAAGACATGACCGAGACTGCGCCGACCACCGGCAAGCCCCTCGCGGGCAAGACCATCCTGATGTCGGGCGGCAGCCGCGGCATCGGCCTCGCGATCGCCCTGCGCGCCGCCGCCGATGGCGCCAACATCGCGCTGCTCGCCAAGACCGACACCCCGCACCCCAAGCTCGAGGGCACGATCCACACCGCTGCCGAGCAGATCCGCGCCGCGGGCGGGCAGGCGCTGGCGATCGTCGGCGACGTGCGCGACGACGAGAGCGTCACCGAGGCCGTGCTCAAGACGCAGGGCGAGTTCGGCGGCATCGACATCGTCGTCAACAACGCGAGCGTGATCGACCTGTCCGGATCCGTCGACCTGGCCGCGAAGAAGTACGACCTCATGCAGGACGTCAACGTGCGCGGCACGTTCATGCTGTCGCGCGCCGCGATCCCGGTGCTCGAGGACGCGCCCAACCCGCACATCCTGTCGCTGTCGCCGCCGCTGAACATCACCCCGCGCTGGCTCGGTGCGCACACCGGCTACTCGCTCGCCAAGTTCGGCATGACGATGGCCACGCTCGGGATCGCCGCGGAGTTCTCCGGCAAGGGCATCGCCGCGAACACGCTGTGGCCGCGCACCACGATCGCCACCGCCGCCGTGCAGTACTCGCTGGGCGGCGACCGGATGATGCGCGTCAGCCGGACGCCGGAGATCTACGCCGATGCCGCCTATGCGGTGCTCACGAAGCCGTCGCGCGAGTACACGGGGCAGACGCTCGTCGTGGAGGACGTGCTCGAGGCCGAGGGCGTGACCGACTTCTCCGGCTACGCCGCCGTGCCCGGCACCCCGGACGACCAGCTCTTCCCGGACATCTTCCTGGGCTGAGGATCCGTCCTCGGGCGGCGCCTCCCGGCGGGCGCGCCGCCCAGGATCCGCCCGCGCACCCAGCGCCTTCGCACCCGTCAGGCCCTACCCTGGAAGGCATGTCCGAAACCCCCGCCTCCACCCGATCCGACGCGCCCACGAAGCGCGTCCCCCAGGTGCGCCCCGCCACCGAAGGATGGACGCAGAAGAAGGACGCCGAAGGCCGCCCGCTGCTGCAGTTCGCGAGCCCGCGCCGCGGCAAGCCGCCCGTGCACCTCGCCGACCTCACGCCCGACGAGCGCGTGCAGAAGGTGAAGGAGCTGGGTCTGCCCGGCTTCCGCGCCAAGCAGCTCGCCACGCACTACTTCACGCACTACACGTCGGATCCCGCGAACATGACCGACCTGCCCGCCGCGCAGCGCGACGAGCTCGTCGCCGGCATGCTGCCGCCGCTGCTCACCGAGGTGCGCCGGCTGGAGACCGACCGCGGCGACACGATCAAGTTCCTCTGGCGGCTGCACGACGGGGCCCTCGTCGAGTCGGTGCTCATGCGCTACCCGGGCCGGATCACGCTCTGCGTGTCGAGCCAGGCCGGCTGCGGCATGAACTGCCCGTTCTGCGCCACCGGCCAGGCCGGGCTCACCCGCAACATGTCCACCGCGGAGATCATCGAGCAGATCGTGCGCGCCAACCGCCTGATCGCCGACGGCGGCCTCGGCGGCAAGAAGGCCGATGACCATTCCATGGAGCGCGGCAGCAACATCGTGTTCATGGGGATGGGTGAGCCGCTCGCCAACTACAAGCGCGTGATGGACGCCGTGCGCATCATGGTCGCACCGCAGCCCGACGGGCTCGGCATGAGCGCCCGCGGCATCACCGTGTCGACCGTGGGACTGGTGCCCGCGATCCACAAGCTCGCCGATGAGAACATCCCGGTCACGTTCGCGCTGTCGCTGCACGCTCCCGACGACCAGCTGCGTGACGAACTCATCCCGGTCAACTCGCGCTGGAAGGTCGACGAGGCGCTCGACGCCGCGCGCGAGTACTTCGAGAAGACCGGCCGCCGCGTCTCCATCGAGTACGCACTGATCAAGGACATGAACGACCACGCCTGGCGCGCCGACCTTCTCGCGGAGAAGCTCAACGCCCGCGGCCGCGGCTGGGTGCACGTGAACCCGATCCCGCTGAACCCGACTCCCGGATCCATCTGGACCGCCTCCGAGAAGGCCGTGCAGGACGAGTTCGTGCGCCGCCTCAACGACGCCGGCATCCCGACGACCCTGCGCGACACCCGCGGCAAGGAGATCGACGGCGCCTGCGGTCAGCTCGTCGCCACGACCGAGGACGAGGCCGCCGCAGCCGCGATGGCCTGACGCGCCCGCGGCGACGCGCACTCGCGTCGCCGGGCTCAGTCCCGCGGGGTGCGCAAGCGGAGCAGGCGTCCGGATCCCTCGATCAGCTCGCTCCAGGATCCGATGTCGAGGGTGCATTCGGCGACGGCACAGGTCGGGAACTCGACGAAGGATCCGGTGAGCTCGGCCACCGCATCCGCCATCCCGGGGTTGTGCCCGACGAGCATCGCGACCTCGACGTCGTCCGGGAGCGCCCCGGCGATCGCCAGGATCGTGCGATCGTGTGCGGCGTACAGCGCCGGTTCCTCACGCACGGCGAGGCCGAAGGCCGCCGCGTACTCGTCGGCCGTGCGGCGCGCACGGGTCGCCGTGCTGGACACGATCCGCTGCACGCCGACGCCCTCGTCGAGCAGACGCCGTGCCATCGCGGGGGCGTCGCGGAGCCCGCGCGCGTTCAGCGGCCGGTCGTGATCGCGCAGGCCCGCCAGGTCCCAGTCGGATTTCGCGTGGCGTGCCAACAGCAGCGTCTTCATGCTCACCAGGGTGACAGCCGTGCGGCATCCGCGCACCCCTCCGCGGGGAGCAGCCGGCGACCCGCGCCGCCAGAGGGGCGGCGCTTCCTTGAGCCGGCCCCTTCCCTCGTGCATGCCTGTCACGTACGGTGCTGGCATGACAGAGCAGCTGATCACCGGATCCGGGACCGATCTACGCGGTCGCACCGCCCTCGTGACCGGGGCGGCGAGCGGGATCGGAGCCGCCTGCGCCAGGGCTCTCGCGCGTGACGGCGCCCATGTGCTGGTGCTCGACCGCGACGCCGAAGGGGCGGCCGCGGTCGCCGCCGAGGTCGACGGCGAAGCGCTGGCCGTCGATCTGGGCGATCCGGACGGCCTGGCGGAGCACGCGTTCGACGCGGACATCCTGGTCAACAACGCCGGGATCCAGACCGTCGCCCCGATCGTCGACTTCGACCCGATCGTGTTCCGGCGGATGCTCGACATCATGGTCACGGCACCGTTCCTGCTCATCCGAGCCGTGCTGCCCGGCATGTACGAGCGCGGCTGGGGGCGCATCGTGAACATCAGCTCCGTGCACGGGTTGCGCGCGAGCGAGTACAAGTCGGCGTATGTGACGGCGAAGCACGCGCTCGAGGGGCTGTCCAAGGTCACCGCGCTCGAGGGCGGGCCGCACGGCGTCACGAGCAACTGCATCAACCCGGGATACGTGAACACGCCGCTCGTGCAGAAGCAGATCGCGGATCAGGCCCGCGCACACGGGATCCAGGAGTCGGAGGTCGTCGAGAAGGTCATGCTCGTGGAAGCGGCGATCAAGCGGCTGCTCGAACCCGACGAGGTGGCGGATCTCGCCCGCTGGCTGTGCGGCCCGACGGCGGGCTCCGTCACCGGCTCCTCGTACACGATGGACGGCGGATGGAGCGCCCGATGAGCGCGGACGGATCCGATGCCGCCACCGTGCCCCTTGATGAGGCGCTCGCCGTCACCGTGTTCGGGCCGGAGTCCGATCGTGACGCGGTGCTCGCGATCCACGGCATCACCGCGAACGGACGATCCTGGGACACGCTCGCGGGCCTCCTCCCCGGGCGGCGGATCCTCGCCCCCGACCTGCGCGGACGGGCGCGCAGCAATGCGCTGCCGCCTCCGTACGGACTGCGCCGGCATGCGGAGGATCTCGCCGCGCTGCTGGACGCCGACGGCGGCGGAGCCCGCACGGTCATCGGACACTCGATGGGCGCATTCGTCGCGGTCGCCCTCGCCGCAGCCCGCCCGGATCTCGTGCGCCGGCTCGTGCTCGTGGACGGCGGGTTCCCGCTCGCCGTGCCGCCCGGGGTGCGCGCCGAGGATCTCGACATCGCGGCGCTCCTGGGGCCCGCCGCCCAGCGGCTGTCGATGGAGTTCGCCGACGAGGACGCCTATCTCGACTTCTGGCACGAGCACCCCGCCCTCGGACGGGACTGGTCGCCGGCCGTGGAGGCGTACGTGCTGCACGATCTCGACGGATCCGCGCCGCATCTGCGCTCGTCCACCGTCGCTGCCGCGATGCTGCAGGACGGCGCGGAGCTCTACGGCCCCGCCTGGCATCTCGACGCGCTGCGCGGCCTGCGCATGCCGGTGACGGTGCTGCGCGCTCCGCGCGGACTGCTCGATGCGGATCCGCTCTACGCGCCCGGCGCTCTCGAGGCGTTCCGTGTGCTCGTGCCGCAGCTCGAGGTCGTCGAGGTCGCGGACGTGAACCACTACACGATCGTGTTCGCCGAGCGAGGCGCCTCGCTCGTCGCCGCGGCCGTCAGCCGATCCTGATCCGTCGTCCCCGTCCGCCACCCGATCCGATCACCACCCACCCCCGAGGCCCGACGGCGCTCACCGCGACCGCGACAAGGCCGACCACCCGAAGGAGCCGCCATGACCTCTCCGCTGTTCGACGGCATCACCGCCCGCCGCGTCGACACCCCGCGCTACACCGCGAACGTGCTCGAGCGGCCCGCCGCGGATCCCGATGCACCCTCCGCGACCGTCGTGCTCGTGCACGGCAACGTGTCGTCGTCGCTCTTCTATCAGCCGACGATGCTCGCGCTGCCCGACAGCGTGCGCGCCCTCGCGATCGACCTGCGCGGCTTCGGCGACAGCGAGACGAAGCCGGTCGATGCGAGCCGCGGGCTGCGCGACTTCGCCGACGACGTGCGCGCGGTGCTCGACGCACTCGGCCTCGATGCCGTGCACCTCGTGGGCTGGAGCATGGGCGGAGGCGTCGTGCTGCAGGTCGCCCTGGACGCGCCGGAGCGGATCCTGTCCCTGACGCTGGAATCCCCGGTCTCGCCGTACGGCTTCGGCGGCACGCACGGGCCGGACGGCGCGCGCAACGACGCGGATGGCGCGGGCACGGGCGGCGGCGGGGCGAACCCCGACTTCGTGGCCCGGCTCGAGGCGGGCGACACCACCGATGACGCGCAGACCTCGCCGCGCACGGTCTACCGCACCGCGTACGTCGCGCAGCCGGAGCGGCAGAGCGCGCACGAGGACCTCTGGGTGGCGTCGATGCTCACCACGCGCACCGGCCTCGACAACTATCCCGGCGACGCGGTCGCCTCGGAGAACTGGCCCGGATTCGCCGCCGGCACTCGCGGCGTGCTGAACACCATGGCCCCGCAGCACCTCGACCTGTCCGGGATCGTCGACCTCGCCGTGAAGCCGCCGATCCTGTGGATCCGGGGCGAGAAGGACGCCATCGTCTCGGACGCCTCGTTCTTCGACCTCAACCACCTGGGCGCGATCGGCGCCATCCCCGGCTGGCCGGGCGCCGACGTCGCCCCCGCCCAGCCGATGGTGACCCAGACCAGGGCCGTGCTCGATCGCTACGCCGCGAACGGGGGTGTGTACCGCGAGGTCGCGCTCGCCGACGCCGGGCATGCGCCGCACCTCGACGAGGCAGAGGTCTTCGACCGCGAGCTCGCCGCACACATCGGGGTCTGAGTCCGCTTCTCCTCCGCGTCGTCCCCGTTCGGCCGCCCCTCTGGCGGGCGCTGACGGGGACGGTGTCCGGTGCCGTGCATAGCGCGTGCCTCGGATCCGCTGGGTTTCCATTCAGGGTCTGTGCATCGGTCTTCCAGGCGGGTTTTCGTACATTTATGGGATGTCCTATTCCGCGCACAGGCCCGGCCGCATGGATTCCCAGGGCCGGATCTCCTTCGACGTCGACGGACAGCCCGACCCCGCGAACCCCGCCGATTCGACCGCGGAGGACCCGTTCGTCTTCGTCCGCGACTACACCCCGACCGGATCCGAGACTCCGGAGGAGGTCGCGACCGGCGTCATCGAGCAGGTCGCCCCGCCGTTCCCGGCTGACCCCGAGCCGCTGCCCGAGCCCGCACCCGCGCCGCAGACCGAGGCCGCGCCCACGATCGACGATCTGTTCCCCGCCGCCGGGGCTCCGATCGCTGAGCCGCATCCGGCCGCGGTCGTCGAGCCCGTCGCCGCGGCCCCTGCACCGATCGTCGCCAAGGCTCCGAAGGCCCCGAAGCCGCCGCGCGAGCCGCGCCCGGCGGGCTGGTTCTTGCGCCGGCTCGCCGTGCTCGGCGGTGCCGACGGCGCCATCCTCGACCGCGTGCCCAGCGAGCAGCCGCGCTTCGTGCAGATGTTCTTCGTGCTGGCCGGCACCGCGGTGGTGTCGGCGCTGTCGATGCTCTTCGCGCTCACCACGGGCGTGCAGGTGCTCGTGTGGATCGCCGTCCCGCTCGCGATCGTGTGGGCGCTGCTGATCTTCAACCTCGACCGCTTCCTCACCTCCACGATGCGCTCCACCCGCAGCATCTGGCGGCTGCTGGGCCTTGCGATCCCGCGGGTGCTGATGGCCGCGATCATCGGCTTCGTCGTCGCCGAGCCGATCGTGCTGCAGGCGTTCCACAACGACATCGCGCGCGAGGTCACCGCCACGAACCTGGTGCAGGCGCAGTCCGACCAGAAGGCCGTCGCCGATGGACCGGAGAAGAAGGCGCTCGACGCCGCCTCCACGCGGCTGGCCGACCTGCAGAACCAGGCCTCGACCGGCATCGTGAAGGGCACCTCGAGCGACTCCGCGTCGCAGAAGGCCGCGCAGGACACGGTCACCAAGATCACCGGCCAGATGAGCGACCAGCAGAAGGTCATCGATTCCGCGCGCGCCGTCTACCAGTGCGAGCTCACCGGTGAGGGCGCCGGCACCGTGCCCGGCTGCACGGGCGTGCAGGGAACCGGGGCCAGCTCGGACGCCGCCAAGTCGCAGCTCGACCAGGCCCAGCAGACCTACGACGCGCTCGCCGCGCAGCTGCGCCAGGCCAACACCGATCTTGAGTCGGCCGACGCCTCGTCGAAGAGCGCGACGAGCGCATCCGAGACGCAGAACCGGCAGCAGGCGAAGGACCAGCTCCCCACCGCCGAGCAGGCCTATAAGACCGCGCTCGACGCGTACAACCAGCGTGCGGCCTCCGTCGCAGGAACGAACGCCGGCGCCGTGGGCCTGCTCAGCCAGATCTCGGCGCTTGACCGGCTCTCCGCGAAGGAGCCCGTGCTGGGCTTCGCGCACTGGCTCATCGCCGCGCTGTTCTTCATGATCGAGCTGCTGCCGGTCATCGTGAAGGTGCTCACGAGCTGGGGCGACCCGTCGCTGTACGAGAAGGCGGAGGCGATCGCGAAGCAGGTCGAACTCGACCGGGTCACGTCGAAGGGCTACCGCGACCGCGCCGCGATCATCGCGGAGGAGGCCAGGCACCGCGCCTTCGCCGACGCGCACGAGGCCGAGACGACCGCCGCAGGAGCCCGGGTCGCGGATCCGGCCGTCGTCGCGGTGAGCGATGCGGATCCGGCCGTCGCGGGTCGAGCCGCCGCGGATCCGGCCGCCGCGGACCCGGCGATCGCGCGCGCCGCCGACCCTGCCCCGCCGACCCCGCTCGTGGCACCGTCCGCCGCGCCAGTAGCGGAGCCCGCCGACGGCCCGAGGGGATCGCACGTGCCGGCAACAGGCCGAGCCTGGCCCGTCTCGGCGCACCCCGGGGTCGGCTCCGTCCACCCCGACACCGCCCGCGTCTAAGATCACCGACGCCGGATCCGCCAGCGGATCCGGCCTCGGTGTCCTGCGACGGGCCGTAGCCTGGATCCATGGTCAACTACCGATACCTGGGCAACAGCGGTCTGAAGGTCTCCGAGATCACCTATGGCAACTGGGTCACGCACGCATCGCAGGTCGCCGACGACGCTGCGGTGAAGACCGTGCACGCCGCACTCGACGCCGGCATCACCACCTTCGACACCGCCGACACCTACGCGAACACGGCCGCGGAGGTCGTGCTGGGCAAGGCGCTCGAGGGGCAGCGCCGCGAGAGCCTGGAGATCTTCACCAAGGTCTACTTCCCGACCGGGCCCAAGGGCCCGAACGACACCGGCCTCAGCCGCAAGCACATCCGCGAGTCGATCGACGGATCCCTGAAGCGCCTCGGCACCGACTACGTCGACCTGTACCAGGCGCACCGCTTCGACTACGAGACCCCGCTCGAGGAGACGTTCCAGGCGTTCGCCGACGTCGTCCGGCAGGGCAAGGCGCTCTACATCGGCGTCTCCGAATGGACCGCCGAGCAGCTGCGTGAGGGCCACGCGCTGGCGAAGCAGCTGGGTGTGCAGCTCATCTCGAACCAGCCGCAGTACTCGATGCTGCACCGCGTGATCGAGGGCAAGGTCGTGCCCGCCTCCCAGGAGCTGGGGATCTCGCAGATCGTCTGGTCGCCGATGGCGCAGGGCGTGCTGAGCGGCAAGTACCTGCCGGGTCAGCCGGTGCCGGACGGGTCGCGTGCGACGGATCCGCACTCCGGCGCGCACTTCATCCAGAGCCTGCTGCAGGACGACATCCTCACCGCCGTGCAGCGGCTGAAGCCGATCGCCGCCGAGGCGGGCCTCACCATGCCGCAGCTGGCGATCGCCTGGGTGCTGCAGAACAAGAACGTGGCGGCGGCGCTGGTCGGCGCCTCCCGTCCGGAGCAGCTGGCCGACACGGTCAAGGCCTCGGGCGTGGTGCTGGACGCCGACACCCTCGCGGCGATCGACACGGCTCTCGCCGGCGTCGTCAACGACGACCCCGAGGACACGTACGAGGTCTCCCCGAAGGCCCGCCTGGTCTGACCAGGACCTCTGGGTCCGCGAGACCGAACCTCCGTCCCGAGACCGACGATGAAAGTCGCGGTCTCGGGACGCGGGTTCGGTCTCGCGGCATCCCGGGGGCGGGCGGATCCGGGATCCGCTCAGCCGACCGTGATGTCGACCTGCAGGTCGTTCGCGATCCGCTCCAGATCGGCGCGCAGGGTCTCCGGATCCGCATCCGCCGGCACGCGTGCCACGATCGACGCCTCGAACAGGCGCCCGCCGGCCATCGCCGCATCGCGGGTCGCCGTGGTCATGCTCTCGATGCTCAGCGCGTCGGAGTTCAGGACGGCGGAGATCTCGCGCACGATGCCCGGCCGGTCGTTGCCGAGCACCTGGATCGTCAGCTCCTGTGCCGCCTCGGCCGGCGCGGACTCGGATCCGGCGTGCACGGCGATCGTGAGCAGTCCATCCAGCCCGTCCAGCGACGCGCGCAGCTCCTCGACCCGCTCGACCGGCACCGAGACCTGGATCACGCCGGCGAACGTGCCCTCGAGTTCGGCGAGGCGGCTGTTCTCCCAGTTGCCGCCGTGCTCGTCGACGATGTGCGCGACGGTGGCGACGAGGCCGGGGCGATCGGATCCGACGACGGTGAGGATGAGCGTGGTCATGCCGCCAGCGTAGGCGAGCCCGCCCGCTGACCGCGAGACTTCATCTGCGTAACGAGACTGCGCGCCCGCACCGCAGTCTCGTTACGCAGATGGAGTCTCGCGGTGAGATGGGGTTGCATCGGGACACCGGCCCGGCGGGCGGGCCGGGCGGGTCGGGTGGCGGGTGGGGGTCAGGCCTCGTCCCACGCGCCGGTGGCGAGGAAGTGCTCCAGGCGGGACTGATGCGGGGCCAGGTCCCAGCCCTGCGCGGCGACCCATGCGTCCGAGTAGTACGTGTCGACGTAGCGGGCACCGCCGTCGCAGATCAGCGTGACCACGCTGCCCCGCTCGCCGGCACGCAGCATGCGTGCGATGAGCTGGAAGGCGCCGACGAGGTTCGTGCCGGTGGATCCTCCGGCCCAGTGCAGGGTGCGCTGCTTGAGCAGCCGGATCGCCGCGATCGACGCCGCGTCGGGCACAGGGATCATCTCGTCGATCACGCCGGGCACGAACGACGGCTCGACCCGCGGGCGGCCGATGCCCTCGATCCGGCTCGGGGTGCCGGTGGTGAAGGACGGATCCTGGTTCGCCCAGCCGCCGTAGAACGCAGAGCCCTCCGGATCCACCACCGCGATGCGCGTGTCGTGCCGGCGGTATCGCACGTAGCGGCCGAACGTCGCACTCGTGCCGCCGGTGCCCGCGCCGACCACGATCCAGCTCGGGATGGGGTGCCGCTCGTGGCTCAGCTGGCTGAACACGCTCTCGGCGATGTTGTTGTTGCCGCGCCAGTCGGTCGCGCGCTCGGCGTAGGTGAACTGGTCGAGGTAGTACCCCTCGCACTCGGCGGCGAGACGCTCGGCTTCGGCGTACATGGCCGCCCCGGAGTCCACGAAATGGCAGCGTCCGCCGTAGAACTCGATGAGGTCGATCTTCTCCTGGCTCGTCGAGCGCGGCACGACGGTCACGAACGGCAGCCCCAGCATGCGAGCGAAGTACGCTTCGGACACGGCCGTGGACCCGCTCGACGCCTCCACGAGCGTCGTGCCCTCGTGGATCCGCCCGTTCACCAGCCCGTACAGGATCAGCGAGCGTGCGAGGCGGTGCTTCAGGGATCCGGTCGGGTGCACCGACTCGTCCTTGAGATACAGGTCGATGCCCCACTCGGCGGGCAGCGGGAACACGTGCAGGTGCGTGTCGGCACTGCGGTTCCCGTCTGCCTCGAGCAGGGCGATTGCGGATCCGGTCCAGTCGGCGGTCATGAATCGAGGGTAGCCGGGGAGGCCAAATGCGCGTGATGCCGCACATCGAAGACGCGAAGATCTCCGCGGTGCTGCGCCGGTGACCCCCGGGTGCTGCGCGACCGCCACGACGGTGTTCCTGCGCCTGGCGTGCAAAGGGTGTTGATTCCTCCTGTCCCGGCCGCGTTGACTGGCGGCGATCCCTGCCTGGAGGCACCGTGCCGCACCGTCGTCCCCACATCCTCGTCGTCATGGCCGATCAGTTCCGCGCCGCCGCTCTCGGCGCCCGCGGATCCGATCCGGTGCACACGCCGCACCTCGACCGGCTCGCGGATGAGGGGCTCTTCGTGCGTCAGGCCGTGAGCTCCTATCCGGTGTGCAGCCCGCACCGCGCGATGTTCCTCACGGGCATGCGCCCCGCTGTGAACGGCGTCACCCTGAACGTCAACTCGGAGACCGCGCAGGACGGCGTCGGCCTGCGCGATGGTCTGCCCACCTGGGCGAGCGTGCTGCGCGATGAGGGCTGGCGCACGGGATACATCGGCAAGTGGCACCTGGAGCCTCCCGTGGCTGACGACGAGCGCTTCGGGGAGGGACGCCGAGACGACGGCAAGGTGTGGGACGCGTGGTCGCCGCCGGAACGGCGCTTCGGCTTCGACTACTGGTACTCGTACGGTGCGGCCGACCGTCACCTCGCCCCGCACTACTGGACCACCGACGCCGGTCGGCACGAGCGCGTCGACGTCGCGCAGTGGTCCGCCGAACACGAGGTGGACGTGGCGCGGGAGTTCATCGCCGCCGGATCAGAGGATCCGTTCGCGCTCATGGTGTCGCTGAACCCGCCGCATCAGCCGTTCGACCAGGTGCCGGACAGGTATCGCTCCGCCTACGCCGGCCTCGACGAGCGCACCCTGCTGAACCGGCCGAACGTGCCGCACGGCACCGCGGTCGCTGCCGAAGCCGCGGCGATCGCCCGGGACTACTTCGCCGCCGTCACCGGCGTGGATGAGCAGATCGGGCGCCTCGTCGATGCGATGGCCGCGCTCGATGACGGCCGGCCCACCGTGATCCTGTTCACCTCCGACCACGGGATGCAGCTGGGCAGCCACGGTCTGCTCTACAAGAACGTCGCGTACGAGGAGTCCATGCGGCTGCCGCTCATCGTGCACGCGCCAGGACTCGTCCCGCCCGGAGAATCGGATTCGGTGATCGATTCGCTCGATTTCGCGCCCACGATCCTGGGCCTCGCGGGCGTTGCGACGAGGGATCCGCGGATCGCCGGTCGCGATCGGTCCGAGGTGCTGCGCGGTCACGCCCCTGCCGACCCGGGCGACGCGACGCTGTATCTGCGGCACGCCTCGCGCTCCGACCCGACCAGTGCGCGCGGCCTGCGCACTGCGGAGGCGAAGCTGATCGCGGCCTGGCATCCCGCGGAGGGGCTGAGCCTGGAGTTCTTCGACCTCACGACCGACCCGTACGAGCTGCACAGCGATCCATCCTCGCCCACGGCGCGCGCGCTCAGCGCTGCGCTCATCACGGCGCTGAGCGACGCCGAGGACGCCTGGGAGGGTGCGGCGGCACTGGCCACGATCGTCGCCGCGGAGTGGTGAGGGCTCGGATCCGAGGGTCCGGAACCGGTCCCCGGATCGGCTCGGGTGCGGGCACGGGGAGAGAGGATCCGGGATCCGCGCCCTCATCGCAGATCCCGGATCGCCTGTCGCCGACGTCAGACCGTTGCCGGCTCGTCGCCGGGCGCCTCCTCGGCGGCGGGGAACCCAGCGTCGCCGGACTCAGCCTCGGCGGCGAGCCCGCCCTCGTCGGTCGGCTCCACGGGGAGCCCGACCTCGGCCCGCCACCGCGCGTGCGCCTGCTGCAGCTCGCTCACGATGTCAGGGCGGGTCGCGACGAGGTTCTCGCGCTCGCCGCGGTCTGCGGCGAGGTCGGCGAGGAACAGGCCGTCCCCGGTCTCGGTGTGCTCGGTGGTGCGCACGTAGGAGGCGGTCGGGTCATCGCCCGCCACGGAGACGAGCTTCCAATCGCCGCGGCGCACCGCCCACTGCCAGCCGCAGTCCCAGTGCAGCTCCCGCGAGGCCGGCGAGACCGGCGAGACTGGAGCCACCGCGGGTGGCGCGGGTGCCGGATCCGCCGCGACGGCCCCGGCATCCGCCAGCACGGCGCGGAGGTCGTGCCCGTCGCACTCCGGCGCCGGCGGAAGTCCCGCCGCGGCCTGGAACGTGGCGGCGAGATCGAGCGCGCTGACCGGCGTGTGCACGGTGCTGCCCGCGGCCGCGACGCCGGGCCACCGCACCAGGAACGGCACCCGGATGCCGCCCTCCCAGAGCGTGTACTTCGTGCCGCGCAGGTCGCCGTTGTCGCCGTAGTTGCACCGCGATCCGCCGTTGTCCGTGAGGTAGACGACGATCGTGTCGGAGGCCGCGCCGTGCGCGTCCACGGCGTCGAGGAGGCGCCCGATGGCGCGGTCCATGAGCTCGAGCTGGGCGAGGTAGTACGCGCGACCGTCCGGCAGGTGGGGGCTGATCGCCCCGTCGTACCAGTCCAGATACTCGGAGGCACCCGGATGCCAGTCCTCGAACCCGTGCAGGCCGCGGGCCTCCAGCTCGGCGTCCGGCAGCTGCCAGCAGAAGTTGTGCACGGCGTTGAACGCGACCATGGCGAAGAACGGCTCCTCGCCCGTCCGCCGCCCGATGAAGTCGATCGCGCGGTCGGCGATCTCGTCGGTGGTGAAGCCGTCGAACTCGGCCGGCTCCTCGCCGGACCAGAACGGCTGCACCCCCATCGCGGCGGCGGCCTCGCCGTACTCCTCGACGGCGGCCGTCGAGTGGTGCCGGTAGTGCAGCCGCCCCATCGACTGCCCGGCGAGGCCGTAGAACGACTCGTCGAAGCCGTGATGCGGGGGTGCCCCGCGATCGGCGGAGGTCTCCTCGCCGTAGTGCACCTTGCCGAAGTACCCGGTGGCGTAGCCGGATCCGCGCAGCCGCTCCGCCATCGTCGGCGCCGTGCCGATGTCGGCGGAGTCGAACCACAGCCCGCCCCAGCGCTGCTGGTACTGGCCGGTGATGATCGCCGCCCGCGAGGGCGAGCAGATCGGCGCGGTGACGTACGCGTCGGTGCAGGTCGCGCCCTCGGCGGCGAGGCGGTCGAGCACGGGGGTGTGCACGCCGGCGGTGCCGTGGGCCGAGCGGTCGGCGTAGCCGTGGTCGTCGGAGACGATGAGCAGGATGTTCGGCCGGGTGCTCATGCGCCGTCCCAGTTCGGGGCGCTGAAGGCGCCGAGCGGGTCGCCGTCGAGCGGGCGGTTCTGCCCGGATCCGCGCACCGGGAGCGCTGCCCCGTCGGCCTGTGGCGTGGCGTGCGCGGCGAACCAGTCCCGCAGGGCGCGCCGCAGCACCGCGATCTCGTCGGCGCGGGACGGGTCGTCGGCGAGGTTCCGGCGCTCATGCGGGTCCTCGACGAGGTCGTAGAGCTCGTGCGGCCCGTACGGATGCCGGTGCACGTACTTGCGATCGCGGGTGCGGATCATCCGCGCCGGGCCGTATTCGCTGTGCACGACGATCGGGCGCTCCGGACGGTCCGGCTCCCCGTCGCGCAGCAGCGTGGCGAAGCTGCGCCCCGGGCCCTCCTCGAAGGGGTCGGGGGAGCAGCCGACCAGCTCCAGCAGCGTCGCCGGCAGGTCGTAGGCGCTGAGCAGCTCGTCGCGCACCACACCGGCCGGCAGCCGCCCCGGTGCCGAGACGATGAACGGGACCATGACCGACTCGTCGTACATGTTCATCGGGAACGTGCCGTTCCCCTTGCCCCAGAAGCCGTGCTGCCCGCAGCTGAAGCCGTTGTCGCTGAGGAACACCACGATCGTGTCGTCCTCGATGCCGTGCGCGCGGATCCGCTCGAGCACTCGCCCGATCGCCGCATCCATGGCGGTGACCGAGGCGAAATAGCCGATCAGCGCCTCGCGCGCGTCGGGCTCGCCGCCGACCGGTGCGCCGTCCTTGGTCTGCAGCCAGGGGTGCGGCTCCTCCTGCGGGCAGCTCTCGAACGCGCAGTCCCGGTACAGCGCCGTGTACTCGTCCGGATGCTCTCCGGCGAACGGACGATGCGGAGCGGTGAAGTTGATCGCCAGGAAGAACGGCGCATCCGATGCCTGCTCCGCATCGATGAACGCGGCCGCATCGTCGGCGATCACGTCGGTGAGGTAGTCCGTCACGTGCTCAGGGACGCCGTCGCGGTACATCACGGCGTCGTGGTACGGGCTGCCGCCGCCCTCCAGCGCGTACCAGTGCACGAATCCGCGTCGGGGCACATCGCTCGCCCCGAGATGCCACTTCCCGCTGAGTCCGAGCCGGTACCCGGCGTCGGCCAGCGCGTCGGTGAGGGTCGGCAGGTCGCGCAGGTAGTCGCGGCTGGCGGGACCCGTGTGTGCGCCGTCGAGGTAGTCGTGCACGCCGTGCGCGGACGGGATCCGGCCGGTCAGCAGCGACGCGCGCGCGGGCGAGCACACCGGGGAAGCGCAGAAGAAGCGGTCCAGCCGCACGCCGCGAGCGGCGAGGCCGTCGAGCACGGGGGTGCGGATCTCGCTGTTGCCCGCGGCGCCCAGCGCCCAGGGACCCTGGTCGTCGCTGACGATCAGGACGAGGTTGGGACGGCTCATGCGATGGCCTCGGCGGGGGCGAAGGAGACGGGCGCACCCTCCGCCGCCGACCGGTACGCGGCCAGCACGAGCTCGACCACGTGGCGCGCGTGCGCGAGCGGCACTGCCGGGGGCGCTCCGGCGACCACGGCCGCGAAGTCCGCGAGCTGCGCGGTGAAGGCCTCCTGGATGCCCTCCGGCGTGATCGCATGCTCGAGGCGCGACACGCCGTCGGCGTGCACGACCGCGCCCCCGCGGGGATCCACCTCGATCACGCCCTTCTCGCACACGATGGTCATGCTGTCGGCACGGGTGGCCGGATCGCTCACCACGGAGATCGTGACGCCTACGCCGTTGTCGAGGAGCAGCTGCATGCCGCCGTCGGTCTCGACGGCAGACCCGAACCGGTTCACCGTGGTCGCGAGCATCTCGACGGCGCGACCGCCGCCGAGCCAGAGCGAGCGGTCCAGGCAGTGGCCCCCGATGTTGAGCAGCGCCCCGCCGCCGGCGATCTCCGGCGAGAAGAACCACGGGGAGCGGGATCCGGGGCGGTAGTCGGTGCTGCGGTTGTCGCGGATCATCCGCACGGCGCCCAGCTCGCCCGAGGCGATCACGCGTGCGGCGGCGACCTTCTCGGGGAGGAAGTGCTGGATGTGCCCGACGGTCAGGGCCACGCCCGCGTCGGCGCAGGCGGCGATCATGCGGTCGCAGTCCGCGATGCTCGTCGCCATCGGCTTCTCCACGAGCATGTGCGCGCCGGCGGCCGCCGCGTCTTCTGCGATCGGCAGATGCAGGGCGTGCGGCGTGTTCACGATCACCGCGTCCACGACGCCCGCGTCCAGCATCCGGCGGTGGTCGGTGAACAGCGCGGCGCCCGTGCCGGCGGCGGCCTGCAGGGCGGCCTGTTCGTCGATGTCGCAGACCGCGGTCAGCTCGATCCCGTCGAGTGCGGACGCCGCCGCGATGTGGAAGGGCGCGACGGCGCCCGCTCCGATCAATCCGATGCGCACGTGTTCTCCTCAGTTGTCGTCTGGTCGGTCGCCGGCGCCGCAGGATCTGCGGATCACGATGCGCGGGCGGAGTCTGATCTGGTGCAGTGGGCACTCGTCGCCCTCGACGAGGCGGCGCAGCATGACGTCCGCCGCCATCCGGCCGATGCGGTACTTCGGCGGGGCTACGGCGGTCAGGGGCACCTCGGCGAGATCGGCGAACTCGTCGTCGTAGGAGACGAGAGCGATGTCGTCGGGCACGCTGACCCCGCCGCGCCGTGCGGCGCCCTCGAGCATGGCGGCCTCGCGATCGCCGAACACGAGGGCCGCCGTCGCCTCGAAGGAGCGCAGCGCCTGGAACGCGGAGTCGGCCGAATCGTTCTCCCAGTCGTCCTTCGCCTGGGAGAACTCCAGATCCGCGACCAGTCCGAGGTCGGCGATCGCGCTGCGATAGCCCTGCAGCACTCCGAATTCGGTGACCGTGCGCGAGCGCGTCAGCAGTGCGATGCGGCGGTGGCCGAGCCGGGCGAGGTGCATGACCGCGTCGTAGGCGCCGCCCGCATGGTCGGAGCACACGTGCTCCGTGGTGTCGGCGGGGCCCACCGCGTGCAGGCTGCGCTCCACGAGCACCACCGGCACCGGGAGGGACAGCAGCTCCCTGGTGCGGGCGAGCGGATCCGGGATCCCGGTGAGTGTGGGCGCCAGCAGGAGGCCGTCGACGCCGGCGTCGAGCAGCGCGGCGATCGACTCGTCTTCGCGCTCGGGCAGGTAGCGGTAGGTGGCGAGCTGCAGCGAGGCGCCGGCCGCGGACAGCGATTCGTCGATGCCCTGCAGCACGCGGGGGTAGTAGAGCTGGGTGTCGGGCAGCAGCACGCCGATGCGGCGGCGGGAGCGCTCCTCACGCGGGCGGGAGTGGGCGACGAAGCTGCCTGCGCCCTGACGGCGCACGACGATGCGCTCGGCCACGAGCTCGTCGAACGCCCGCCGGACGGTGGTGAGTGACAGCCCGCTCTCCTTGGCCAGCTCCTGCTCGGTGGGCAGCTTCTGGCCCGCGGTCCAGGTGCCGGCCAGGATCCCGCGACGCAGCTGATCCGCGAGGAGCTCGAACTTCAGTCCCCGCGTCTCCGCGTCGCGCACAGGTGCACTGCGCTTTCCGGCCATCACGTTCCCTCCGTCGTTCTTTCTCTGATTCTGTTGCCTTGGAAGTGAGGAATAAAGAAGTATTCGATGATTCCTCCCGAACTGCGCCGGTGCAATCGACCGAATCGACCGAATCCCATGCTGGGAATGAGGAACCAATTTTGGATTACTCCTTGAATGCTCCTTTCGGCGCGGGTGAGAGTCATGCGACACAGGCGACGATGCCTCTCTCAGACGGAAGGAAATCCGATGGCGAAGTTCCGAAAGCTCTCAGCCCTCGCCCTCATCAGCGCGCTCGCGCTCTCCGCCGCCGGATGCGCGTCCGGCGCCGGTGCCGGAGGCTCGGCGACGTCCGGGGGCGAGCTCACCTACTGGTCGATGTGGAAGGAGGGCGAGGCGCAGCAGAAGGTCGTCGCGTCCGCGATCTCCGACTTCGAGAAGGAGAGCGGGGTCAAGGTCACCGTGCAGTGGCAGGGCCGCGACAACATCAAGAAGGCCGTCCCGACCCTGAACACCAACAAGGTGCCGGACCTCCTGGACGGCTCGCTCGCCAAGCTCGCCCCGGTGCTCGCCGAGACGAAGCAGGCCAAGCCGCTGACCGAGGCGTACGCCGCGGAGGCTGATGGCAAGAAGATCTCCGATCTCATCCCGAAGGCGTACCTGAAGGGCGACACGCTCACCGTGAAGGGCGAGGACGCGCCCTGGATGCTGCCGTACTCCCTGACCAGCGACGCGATCTGGTTCAACGCCGCCGAGCACCCCGAGCTGGTGGACTCCCCGCCGAAGACGTGGGACGACTTCCTCGCGGTGATGGACAAGATGAAGGCGGCGGGTCAGACCCCGCTCGCGATCGACGGCGACGTCGCCGGCTACAACGCCTACTGGTACACCTCGGCGATGGTCCGCCTCGACGGTCCCGGCGCACTGAAGAAGATCGCGTCCGACAAGACCGGCGCGGGCTGGGACTCGCCGGACGCGCTGAAGGCCGCTGAGATGGTGGAGCAGCTCGTGAAGGGCGGCTACTTCATCTCCGGCTACAACGCGAGCAAGTGGCCCGCCCAGCAGCAGGCGTGGGCCGACAACAAGGCGGCGCTGCTGTTCAACGGCACCTGGATCCCGACCGAGACCGGTCCCTACGCGGCGGCCGGCATGAAGTACTCCTCCTTCCCGTTCCCGCTCGTGGACGGCGGCAGCAAGGCTGCCCGCGCCGACTTCGTCGGCTTCGCGGTGCCGGCCCGCGCCCACAACGCGGACAACGCCCAGAAGCTTGCGGCCTTCTTCCTGCAGAAGAAGTACCAGGACGCACTGGGCACCGACGCGAAGATCCTGCCCATCCGCTCCGACGCGACCGTGAGCGAGGAGATGTCCACGGTCAAGGCCGCGCTCACCAGCGCCGGCTCGTACTTCCTGCAGAACGACGGGATCACCTTCCCCGGCTACACGGAGAAGCTGCTGTGGCCCGCCCTCAACGATCTCGTGCTCGGCAAGACCAGCGCGAAGGACTTCGTGCAGACGATGAAGACCGGTCAGATCGACTACTGGAAGCAGAACTCATGACTCAGGTCGCCTCGGCGCCCGCCGGCCGTCGCGTCGCCCTTCCGGGGCGGCGCGGCGGCGGCAGCACCATCGACAGGGCGCGTCGTCGTCTGCTCGTCCCGTTCGTCGGGCCTGCCTTCCTGCTCTACTCGATCCTCTTCGTCGTGCCCGCCGCGTACGCCGTGTGGATCAGCTTCAACAAGTGGGCCGGCGCCGGTCCGATGGAGTTCGTCGGATTCCGCAACTACGTGCGGCTGTTCTCCGACAAGCTCTTCCTGCGCTCGTTCGGCAACACCCTGCTGCTGCTGTTCGTGGTGGGGCTCGCGATCTTCGTGATTGCGTTCGGCCTCACCCTCGTGCTGCGCGACATGACCGGCCGCAAGGTCGCCCGTTCGGTGATCTTCTTCCCGCACCTGGTCAACGCCATGATCTTCGGCGTGCTGGCGGGGTTCATCCTCAACCCGGGCGGGCTGGTCAACACGCTGCTCGGCGGGCTGGGCGTGAAGAACCCGCCCGCCTGGCTCGCGCAGGACAACCTGTTCCCGCTGATCATGGTGATGATGACCTGGATCACCACCGGGTACTTCACCACGATCCTGATGGCCGGGGTCGACCGGATCCCGCCGTACTACTACGAGGACTGCGCCCTCGCCGGCGCGAACGCGTTCCAGCGGCTGCGCTACGTGATCCTGCCGCTCACCTGGGACGTCTTCGGCACCTGCGCGGTGCTGTGGACGATCTCCTCGGTGAAGATCTTCGAGATCATCTGGGTCTTCGGCGGATCCAGCGGCCAGGGCATGCCCCCGACGCAGACCTGGACCACTGCCGTGTTCACCTACGTGACCGCGTTCTCCGGGGAGTCCGTGCCGGCCTACGGCGCCGCGTCCGCCTCGGCGGTGCTGTCGCTCGCGCTGGTGTCGGTACTGGTGCTGCTGCTGCGCCGCGTGATGAAGCGCGACGCGATCGAGTTCTAGGAGACGACAGTGACCATGACCGACCTTCCCCCCGTCTCCACGCAGACCACGCGCACGCTGGTGCTGCCCCCGCACGGACGGCGCCCGCGCCCGCGTCGTGCCGCGATCGGCCGGCACCGCAGCCTGCTGCGCGGCATCGGCCTGGTGCTGCTGTGGGCCTTCGTCGCGCTCAACGTCGCCTGGATGGTCTGGATGGTGATCCAGGCGTTCCGCGACACCCGCTCGATCCTCAGCGACCCGTGGGGGCTGCCGACCTCCCTGGATCCGGTGAACTTCGTCACGGCCTGGACGGTGGGCGACTTCGCCACCGCGACGCTGAACAGCGTCGTGACGACGGTCGTGTCGTCGTTCCTCACCGTGGCGATCGCGGCCCCGGCCGCGTACTACCTGAGCCGCGTCGAGAACCGGCTCACGAGCAGCCTCACGATGTACTTCGTGCTCGGACTCGGCATCCCCGCGCAGGTCATCGTCATCCCGCTGTTCGTGATGCTCAACGAGGTGTACCTCACCGACAGCCTGATCGGGCTGAACCTGGTGTACATCGGCGTCTCGATGCCGTTCACGGTGTTCCTGCTGACCGCGTTCTTCCGCTCGCTGCCTCTGGAGATGGAGGAGGCGGCGGCGCTGGACGGATCCACCGCGTTCGGCACGTTCTGGCGGATCACCCTGCCGCTCGCGAAGGGCGGGATCCTGACGGCCTTCGTGCTGCAGGTCATCTCGCACTGGAACGAGACGCTGCTCGCGCTGACCCTGCTGCAGTCCACCGACAAGTACACCCTGCCCGTGGCGCTGATCTCCTTCATCCAGCAGCAGACCTACTCGGGCGCCGACTGGGGCGGGCTGTTCGCGGGGCTGTGCATCGTGGTGCTGCCCATGCTCGTGATCTACCTGTGGCTGGGCCGACGGCTCACCGAGGGGCTCACGCTCGGCATGGGCAAGTAATGCCGGAGCCGGGCGCGCGCCCCCACCTGCTCGTGGTCATGGCCGATCAGCTCGGCGCACACGTCATCGACCGCGACGCAGGCTGGGTGCGCACCCCGCACCTGGACCGGCTGCGGCGCGAGGGGGCGGAGTTCTCCCGCGCGTACGTCGCGTTCCCGCTGTGCGTGCCGTCGCGGGCCTCGCTCCTGACCGGGCGGATGCCGCATGAGCTCGGGATCGGCGGGAACAGGATCGCGTCGGGGGACGTCGCGGAGCCCGGATCCCGCCCGGACAGCCTCGGCCACAGCCTCGCGGCCGCGGGGTACGACGGCGCCTATGCCGGCAAGTGGCACGCCACCGCGCCGAGCGCCCCGCCCGATGCGGGCTTCGCGGTGATCCGGCCGTTCGGCGACCGAGGGCTCGCGTCGGCGTGCGCGGACTGGATCCGAGCTCGTGCGGGGGAGCCGTCGCCGT
>JAFDWM010000302.1 GCA_018268455.1 Actinomycetota bacterium
CCTGCTCTTCGTGCCCATCACGGACATCCTCCCCGACAGGCCCGCGAACACACGGATCCCGCCTGGTCAGTGTCCGGGAACAGGGGTCAACCGCACGCCCCTCGCCGCACAGTTCGGGAGGAATTCTCCCCCTCGGGAGGACCAATCCCCAGGATCCCTCCTCCCGAACCCGAGTTCTCCTCCCGAACGGGGGACCCCTCCCGAGGCTCGCGGCCGGATCCGGCATCGCCCGGGCGGGCCCGAGGCGGGACGCGCCCGGCGCGCACCGTCTCGCACCGTACGGTTGAGGGATGACGATCACCGCCGCGGCAGACGGATCCGCCCTGGGTAACCCCGGACCCAACGGCTGGGCCTGGTACATCGACGACGCGAACTGGGCGGCGGGCGGATCCCCGCACGGTACGAACAATCAGGGCGAGCTGCGGGCGGTGCTCGAGCTGCTGCAGGCGACCGCGGATGCCGACGACAATCTCGTGATCGAGTGCGACAGCAGGTACGTGATCGACTCCGTGACGAAGTGGATGCCCGGCTGGAAGCGCAAGGGCTGGCGTAAGGCCGACGGCGGCCCTGTGCTCAACCGCGACCTGCTCGAGGGGATCGACGAAGCCCTGCGCGGCCGCGACGTGTCGTTCTCCTGGGTCAAGGGCCACGCCGGTCACCCACTGAACGAGGCGGCCGACTCCCGGGCCAACGCCGCGGCGACCGCGTATCAGCGCAAGCAGGAACCCGACCGCGGGCCGGGCTACTCCGGAGCAGGATCCGCATCGGGTTCCACCACCAAAACGCCCACGCCGGCATCTGCGAAAGAGCCGGCATCCAGGACGGCACCGGCAGCGCCGGCACCGAAAGACCCGACAGCGAAGGCCCCCGCCGTCGCCGCGCTCCCGGTCGTCGCCGCATCCGCCGCCCCGGCGCCCGCACTCTGGGCCGAGGCGTCCGATCTCCTCGACGGCCTGGACCTTCCCTCCCCCGCGACTCCGATCGAGCTGCGTGTGGCGCTCACCGCCGACGAGCACGCGCGCCTGCGCGACCGCGCCGACGCCCAGGGCATCTCGCTCGAGGAAGCGCTGCGCCGACTGATCTGAGAGTGCCGGGCTGTCAATTGGCCCCGCACCTTCTGAGTCGCGCATCGAGTTCGGAGATCTGCGACGACTTCGGACGGATCCGCAGATTCGGTCCGAAGATCGCGTACATCTCCGAGCCGGGCGCACGCGGATCCGGCCAGCGTGGTCCCGGCCAGCGCAGTCTCCGCAAGACACGCGACCCGACCAGCGTGGTCCCGGCCAGCACGGTCCGCAAGACACGCGACCCTGCCAGCACGGATCCGCCAAGCCACGCCCGCTCTACCGCCCCGCGAGCAGCTCCCGCAGCCGGTCGGCCTCACCCTCGGGCATGCCGTATCCGTGCTCCGGCGCCGGGTACGCCCCGGACCGCACCTCGGACGCATACGCCGTGACACCGTCGATCGCCGCGGTGCGCAGATCCGCGTAGCGCTTCACGAACTTCGCGGCGGGGCCGGGGTAGATGCCGAGCAGGTCGTGGAAGACGAGCACCTGGCCGTCGGCGGCCGGTCCTGCGCCGATGCCGATCACGGGGATGTCGAGCAGCGGCACGAGCGCGGCGGTGACCTCGCTGGGCACGGCTTCGACGACGATGAGCGCGCAGCCGGCGGCCTGCAGGGCGAGCGCGCTGTCGATGAGGTCGAGCGCGGCGTCGGCGCTGCGACCCTGGGCGCGGTACCCGCCGAGCGAGGTCGCGGTCTGCGGCGTGAGGCCGACGTGCCCGACCACCGGGATCCCCGCGGCGACGAGGGCGCGTGCCCGGTCGACCGAGGTGCCGCCGCGCTCGATCTTCACCAGGTCGCAGCCGGTCTCCTTCACGAAGCGCTGCGCCGTCGCGATCGCCTCGGCATCGGATCCCTCGTACGAACCGAACGGCAGGTCGGCGACGAGCAGCGCGCGGTGCAGGCCCCGGCGCACCGCCTTCGTGAGCATGATCATCTCGTCGACGGTGACCGGCACGGTGCTGTCGTAGCCGAGCACGGTCATCGCCGCGGAGTCGCCGACGAGCACCATGTCGACGCCCGCGGCGTCGGCGATCTGCGCGCCGGGGTGGTCGTAGGCGGTGACCATGACGATCGGCTCACCGGCGGCCTTCTTCGCGGCCAGGTCGCCGAGGATGAGCGGCTTCTCGGACGCGGGCCGGGCGCTCATGCGAACACCGCCTCGGCGCCGGCGTCGGTGAGCAGCGTGCCCACCGCATCGTCGACCCGGATGATCGCGTTCGAGCGGTCCACGTGCACCACTGTCGGCTCGTAGGCCGCCAGGTCCTCCCGCGAGTAGTCGGCGTAGGAGATGACGATCACGGTGTCGCCGGAGTGCACCAGCCGCGCGGCGGCGCCGTTCACCTGGATCACGCCGGATCCGCGCTCGCCCTCCAGCGCGTAGGTGACGAAGCGCTGGCCGTTGTCGACGTCGACGACGTGCACCTGCTCGTGCGGCAGGATGTCGGCGGCCTCGAGCAGGTCGGCGGCGATGGTGATGGATCCGACGTAGTGCAGGTCGGATCCGGTCACCGTTGCCCGGTGGATCTTCGACTTCAGCATCGTGCGCTGCATCATGCGCTCGCTCTCGTGTCTGTGCCGTGCAGGAGGTGGTTGTCGATGAGCCGGGCGGATCCGACCCGCGCCGCGACGGCCAGCAGCGCCTCGGTCTCCAGCGTCGCGACCGGCGTGAGGTCGTCGGCGGAGCGCAGCTCGAGATACTCGGGCGCGATCCCGGCGTCGTCGAGCACGGCGCGGGCAGCGGCGACGATCGCGACGGCGTCGCGCTCGCCCGCGTAGGCGACGGCGGCGGCCGCGTCGAGGGCGCGGTTCAGTGCGGTCGCCTGCCGGCGCGCATCCGGGTCGAGGTAGACGTTGCGCGAGCTCATCGCGAGCCCGTCGGCCTCGCGCACGATCGGGCACGCGACGATGCGCACGTCGATGTTCAGGTCGCGCACGAGGCGGCGGATGACGAGTATCTGCTGCGCGTCCTTCTGCCCGAAGTACGCGGCGTCGGGGGCGACGATGCCGAACAGCTTGGCGACGACGGTCGCGACGCCGTCGAAGTGGAAGGCGCCGCGCGCAGCCCCGTCGAGCACGGCGGTGACGCCGTCGATGTGGATGGTGGTGGCGAAGCCGTCGGGGTAGATCTCGGCGGGATCCGGCGCGAAGAGCACGTCGACACCCTCGGCCTCGGCGAGCGCCGCGTCGCGTGCCTCATCACGGGGATAGGCACTGAGATCCTCGCTCGGCCCGAACTGCGTCGGGTTCACGAAGAGCGAGACGACGACGAACGAGTCGTTCGCGCGGGCCTCGCGCATGAGAGGGACGTGCCCGGCATGGAAGGCGCCCATGGTCGGGACCAGCCCGACTGTCTTCCCTGCGGCACGGGCCTCACGCACCGCTGCGCGCACCTCGGCGATGGTGCGGAGGGTCCTCATGCGGCGCTCCGCGTGCTCTCGCTGCTGTCGGTGGACGAGGCTGCGTCGGGGGCGGGCTGAGCGGCGCGCTCGGCAGCGGTGCGGCGGGCGGCGATCTCGCGGGTCTGCGTGGCGAGCGCGTCGAACAGACCGAGCAGGGCCGGGTCGTCGGCGGCGATCGCTGCGCGCTGGCGGGCGACCGTCTGCTCGTCACCGCGGGCGATCGGCCCGGTGAGGGCGGCGTCGGCGCCGAGCGCGGCCCAGTTCTCGACGGTCTGCCGCACCAGGGGTGCGAGCGCGGCGCGCGCGTCGGCCGGAGAGATCCCCGCGGATCCGACGATCTGCTCGGCGGCGTCGAGCACAGCGAGCACCAGGTTCGAGGCGACCGAGGCGGCGGCGTGGTAGCCGGCACGGTGCGCGTCATCGATGCGGACCGGCCGCATGCCGAGCGCCTCGGCGAGCGCGCGGGCGAGCGCGAGGGCAGAGGGGGTGCGTCCGTCGATCGCCGCGCCGATGCCGCGGAAGATGCCGGGTGCTTCGGATCCGGTGAAGGTCTGCAGTGGATGCACGCTGAAGTCGACGTCGTCGAGGCCGGTGGCGCCGGAGACGTGGCCGACGAGACCCGCGTGCGGGCGGGCGTTCGTGGCGGCCTCTGCGATCGCGGCGTCCGGCACGCACAGCAGCGCGATGTCGGACCTCGGGATCCGCTCGCCGCGACGCAGCGGCCCGCGCACGTCGAAGCCGGCGTCGACGAGGGCGCGCGCGAGCACGGATCCGAGCCGCCCGGCGCCGATGACGGCGACAGTACGGGCGGGCGCGACAGCGACGAGAGAAGGTGTGGTGTTCATGGTCGGATCCGGGCCGGGATCGGGGCGGCGAGGATGGGAGAAGTATCCGCCCACGGGGGGATCCGGGCCAAATCGCGGATCAATACGACACATTGAATCAATCAGATTACGGCATGATGGCAATAGCATTACGCCGTATTGTTGGCTTATTGATCTGCATAGCCAGACCTTGGATCACGGACGGGTCGGATCCGCCGCTCCGCGCTCGGCCTGCGTGTACCCCGTGCGATCACCGGCGCGCCGCCGCGTGAGCTTGGCCGCGTGGGCCGCCATCATGGGGGCGATGTTGTGCATGTCGAAGGTCAGCGCGTCCTTCGCGTCGATGCCGATATGGCCGGCGGCGAGCACCGCATCCTGGTTGGCGCCGAGGAACGAGACGTCCCAGTCGTAGTCGTCGCGCTGGCGCCGGATGATGCGCTCGATCGCGGCCCGGTCGTACTCCTGCGAGGAGTTCTCCTCCCCGTCGGTGACGATCGTGGCGAGCACGGTGCCGGGGCGGGCATGCTCGGGCAGTGCCGCCAAGGCGGCGCCGAAGCCGGCGAACGACATGCCGATCGCGTCGAAGAGCGCGGTGCCGCCGCGCGGTTCGAGAACGATCTTCACATCGCCGGGCTGAGCGAAGGCGTAGGTGTGCTCGATCACGTTGTCGAACGTCACGACATCGACGGTGACCATGCCGGATCCTGCGGCCTGAGAGTCGACGAGGTGCTGAGCGGCGGCGGCCATCTCCTTCGCGCTGCCCTCCATGGATCCGGAGCGGTCGAGGACGATCAACATCGCGGTGTAGTTCATGTCAGCCATGGAGAATCCTTCTCTCTTAGTAGCAACTCCTATTGTGCTCTTAGTTATACCCCCAATATGCAAAGAGCACAAGCCGTTCGTTGCAGATAGCATAAGAAGAGTCACTGACACCGCTCGGAGCTGAAGGGAAGCGCGTATGGCATCCGCATCGAAGAAGACCGGCGACGAGGAGGTCGGCCGCCGCATCGCGGAGCGCCGCGGTGGCCTGCGCATGTCCCGAGAGGATCTCGCCCGCAGCATCGGTGCGTCGTACGCGATGGTCGCGCAGATCGAGACCGGATGGCGGATGCCGTCGTACGAGAAGCAGCTGCTCATCGCCAAGTCTCTCGGCGCGCGGCTCGACGAGCTGTTCGGCGAGGACGACGACCTCCTCGAAGCGCCGCTCGATGACTCCGCATCGAGCCCACCGGCCAGCGCGCCGGCGCAGGTGTCGGAGGCTTTCCCGCTCGGAGAACTCTCGGCGAAGAAGGCGAGCGGATGCGCGCGCAAGCGGCAGGGGGTCTCCGCGACGAGCACACTTTCGGCCCCGAGCGCGCCGCCGTCGACGAGTGCACGACCGACGTTCGATGAAGCCGTCGAGCGCGCGGCTGCGGCGTTGCGCGATCTGCCACCGTCTCGCCGACTCGACGCCCTGGCGCGATTGCAGCTGAGCGTGACCCGCGAAGTCGTCGACGAGGAGCGACGGCAGACCGGCTACCAACGCGAGCGATCGGGGTGGATCACCGAGCTGAAGCCAGACGAGGTCTTCGTTTTCGGCTCAAACGCGGAAGGGCGCCATGGCGCGGGTGCCGCCCGCACCGCATACGAGAAGTTCGGTGCCGAGTGGGGATCCGGGTCCGGCCCCCACGGCCAGTCATACGCGATCGACACCATGAGCGGACTGGGCGTGCTGCGCGACGAGGTCGCGACGTTCCTCCGCTACGCGCGACGCCACCCGCAGCTGCGGTTCCTCGTCACCCCGATCGGCACCGGCGTGGCCGGCTATCGCGCCGACGAGATCGCGTACCTGTTCGAAGATGCTCCCGAGAACGTCGTCCTGCCTGCGGAGTTCGCGCTGCGATAGCCGCGTGCCGGCGGTCGAAGTTGCACGCCGGGGTGCGGACGTTCTCGTCACACCATGACCCGCATGTCCTTCGGCCATCCGTCCATGCTCAGGAGCGGGGTGATTTCGGCGACGGCGACGGCGGCGCCGCGGATGTCTCCGTCGGCGTCGAGCGCAGGCTTCCAGACGTTCTCGTCGGTGAGGATCTTGTCGAGCTCCGGGGTGTGGAACGGCAACGTGAACCCGACAGAGTACGACAAGCGCGCCCGGTCAACCAGGTCGTGAACTCCTTCGTCCCGCCCGCACCGTCGGCACGGATCAGGACGCCTTTCCCGGGCCGCGGGTTCTCCCGCCGGGCAATCGTGCTCAGCAAATAGGACAAAGTCGACGTTCTAAATATGAAAAAGAGGGAGCCTCATGTAGGAAAAAGCCGGACATTCAGAGGGGAGAAAGTCAAAGACGCGAGCGCGACTCGATCAACTGATCTCGATCGATCGCCTTCTGCTCGACACTCGCCCGCCTTGCCGAAGAACGATCGCCGCAGCAGGGCAGTCACCTGCGCGAGGCTGCTCGCCGCCTGAAGGAAGTCGAGTGGATGCGGCGAGCGCAGCGCGTCGGCAAGATCGGCGATGAGCGAGGTCGGATTATCGTGCACGGCGTCGGCATGTTCGTGCGACCTCCACCTGACGCGGTCGGGTCTCACGCGTCTGCGCCGGTATACGGTGTCACGAAACCAGGCGCCTGGTTCGCTCCGCTCCGTCTTCTCGAGTCACGACTTCCCCTGCGCTCACACGCACAGATCAAGGGGAAGATCGGCGATGTCCCGCAGGCGTTTGCCGCTGATCAGAGTCTCCAGAATCGATTGAGATTCATCGTTGTCCAGCGCTGCTGTGGCGGCAACCAGTTCGGGAAGGGCGAAGTGATAGACGGTGTCGACATCGCCAGTACCGAGCGCAAGTGAGGCGATGCGGGCGGGCGACGGCTCGCCCGTAACCACCGCGATGTGAGGGGCGCGCCCTTTACGGTTACGAAGGACGCCAAGCGCTTCGGTTCGTGCGTTTTGCGCTCGATCGGAACGCAAAGTCCATTTGCACGAGACAACGGCATGAACAATGCCATGAGATTGATTCGCTTGACGAATTGGTGAAAGCACGCCATATTGTCCGTCTACCAGGATATTGGTCGAATTGATTTCACTGTCGGGGACGGGCAGACGAATCACAATCACATCGGGGGACACATCGTACGCGTTGCCCAATACCGCCGCCAAGGTCGGGCTTTCATCGACCATCTGTGCGAGCTCCGCGAGATGACGATAAGGCTCGAACCGAGCCAGGTGATATCCCTTCCTGGAACTCCCTACATTCTCGACTGCCCAGCGCGCCGGACGAAGCATACTGAAAAGCGGCAGCGTACGCGCAATAAAGGTACGCACAGATCCTTCAAACTGACTCCCTGCTCGCTGACCATCAAGCTTCACACCGCCGATTCCCGCTCCAAGCTGCGTCGCAATCGCAAGCGCGGCTTCTCTCGAAAAGCGCTGACTCGAGTCGGCATTCGATGCAACGCCTTTGTCATCGACCACCAGAGTCCGCTCTGCAATCAGCTCGCGGTGGAAGTCGGCACGCGCCAGGGAGAGGCGCGCGTACCCGCTCCTCTCCATCATCAGCTCACCCTGCTCGCGAACTTCGCAACGACCTCGTGCCGCCAGTGGCCCGACTGCCCGGTGAAACCCTTAAATTCTCCGAGGCTGTAGCGCTCTTCGCCATCCTCAAGAACAACAGTGAGCTCGAAGTCTCGCTTCAATGCCGCGAGCCGCTGCTGAACAGCAGCTTCGCTGCCCTCGTTATAGGCCTCAACCAGCTCTTCGAGGCTCAGCGGCCGCTCGCTCCTAGCAAGCGCCCTATACACGGGGTCATGGAGCTGCGTTATCCCAGCGAAGTCAGCACGCGGCTCTCCGTCGTGCCGCAGAGCTGCAGCGATCCGCTCACCGATTGCCTTCGCCACCGGCGGCGGGAACGCGTTGCCGATCTGGCGGTATTGAGATGTCTTGCGCCCGGAGAACACATATTTGTCCTCGTCAGTCCAGCCTTGGATCCGCGCAGCCATCTCGATTGTGAGGCGCGGCATCACGACCGAAGGCGCTGGGGCGTCCGCCCGAGGAACGTCGTCGGCAACCCCGCGGCCGTCGACGCCGAGCTTTGCCCATGCCTGCTTTGCGCGCGTGGGTCCGAGGTCAGCCCCGCCATGCTTCTTGCTGCCGCCAACGAGGGTAGGGCCGATGTCGTTCGCCATCTCGCGCCATGCGTTTGCATGCTTCCACCCGTTCGATGCCATGAGCTCGTAGAGCGAGTCCCCGACGGTCACACGGTTCTTCACGTCCGGCTCTGGCCATCGAAAGTAAGGCATGTCGGCGGCCGGGAGCGCCACAAGCACGAATCGCGGCCGAAGCTGCGGGACGCCGAAGTCCGACGCATGAAGCAGCTTCCATTCGCCGATGAAGTCGAACTCTTCGAGCCGATCGAGGATCCGCTGACGATAGGCAGCAAATCGGGGCGCGGCGAGACCTCGCACGTTCTCGAGCAACACGGCTTTCGGTTGGATGACTGGGATCTGCTCGATCGCCCACGCGAAGAGATCACGCTCATCTGATGTGCCAAGCTGCTTCCCCGCTGCCGAGAACGGGGGGCACGGCACGCCTCCCGCGAACAGCGATACTCCTGCGAAGTCCGCGGGGTTCCAGACATCCGGATTCGCAACGTCACCAACAACCACCGGGGCGCCCAGGTTCTGCCGGAGGGTGTCGGCTGCCGTCCCGTCAAGCTCGACTGCGAGCCTGTGCACAAATCCGGCCTTGTGGAGTCCGAGCGACTGCCCACCGGCACCCGCGCATACTTCAACGACGCTGAACTCCTGCTTATCTGTTGCGCGGCTCTTCCTCACGGAGCCATGGTAATTCGCCCCTCCGACATTGGCCGCTGCCGCTCCGGGAGCCCGAGGTGCTCGGCGCGCTCTCGTCGTAGCCTTGACAGATGGACCCGACAACCGGCGCCCCGGGTCTGCGGGTCACACCGAGCGCGGCCCGCAGACGGAACATGCAGGCGAATCGTCGTCGCAATACCAAGCCAGAGCTCGCTTTGAGGTCCGCGATGCATCGCGCCGGCATGCGCTATCGCTGTGATCTCCGCCTCGACCTTCCCGCGGGCCGGGTACGCCCGGACATCGTCTTCACCCGGAAGAAGGTTGCGGTCTTCATCGATGGCTGCTTCTGGCATTGCTGCCCCGCGCACGGATCCCGTCCGTCAGTGAATCAGTCCTATTGGTCTCCCAAGCTTGCCCGCAACGTCGAACGGGATAAGCAGAACACGGAGCAACTTCAAGCGGCCGGCTGGAGGGTCATCCGGATCTGGGAGCACGAGAGTGTTGATGACGCGTTAGAACGCGTTCGTCAGGCGATCATGCTGTCGCCCCAAAGGCCCGCCACCCGCCGCATTGAGCGCGAGCGCTTGTAGGGCCGAAACTGCAGACCTTCGCATCCCCGGATCCGCTCCAGCCGCGTCCAACCCCGAGCTGATCGCGTCCAGCCATAAGGCTGTGGCGCTGAGCGCGAATCAGATCACGCGGAAGGGCTCCTCGCGGCCGACGCGCACGGGCCCGACGAGGCCGACGCGGCGGGCCATGCGATTCGAGCTGGAGCGGGACCGCCCCGTGGCCGGCGCAGGCCATCATCCCGTGTCCGCCCGGGGTCGGATCCGCCAGCGCCGTCTCGCCGAACCGCTGCGAGATGAGCGCCGGCTCGGTGACCGCGCGCCACACCTTCTCGATGGGCGCGGCGATGCGGATCGTGCGGCGCACGATGAGGGCGCCCTCGTCGACGACGGCGGGGACGGCGACCCGGATCCGATCGAGGCGCGCATCCCTCGCCCCTGCTACCGTCACTCCCATGCCGTCGCCCACGACTCTCGCCGCCCTCCGCGCCTTCGTCGAGGAGCGGGAATGGGATCAGTTCCACACTCCGGAGAACCTTGCCAAGAGCATTGCGATCGAATCGGGCGAACTGCTCGAGTGCTTTCAGTGGGGTGGCGAGTACGACCAGACGCGCGTGGAGGAAGAGCTCGCCGACGTCGTGACGTACTGCATCCACCTCGCGAATCGGATCGGGGTCGACCTGGACGAGATCGTGCTGCGCAAGCTCGAGTCGACGCGCACGAAGTATCCGGCGGATCAGGCGCGCGGGCGGATGGTGAAGTACACGCAGCTCGCGGCGGAACGGGAGGCGGCGGCCGCGGCGGACGAGGTCGGGGCGACCGGAACCGGCTCAGAGACCGACGCACCATGACGCGCATCGAGCGGGTGCCGTTCCGGCGCGAGGCGGTCGACGCGCGCGCGGGCACGGATCCGCAACTCACCAACTGGCCCGTCGTGTACGTGATCGACGGCGCGCGAAGCCGGCGGGCGGCACCCGATCTGTACGTCGGCGAGACCGTCAACGCGCACCAGCGCATGATCCAGCACCTGACCGGGCCGAAGCGCGACGCCCGGCTCGACACGATCCACGTCGTGATCGACGACCAGTTCAACAAGTCGGCCTGCCTCGACCTCGAGGCCCATCTGATCCGGTGGTTCTCGGGCGACGGCGCCTACCAGGTGCTGAACAGCAACGCCGGGCTCGCGTCCGACGCGCAGTACTTCGACCGCACGCGCTACCGCGACTCGTTCCGCGACGTGTTCGACGAGCTGCGCGCCGAGGGCCTGTTCCGGCAGAGCATCCGCGAGATCGAGAACAGCGACATGTTCAAGCTCTCGCCGTTCAAGGCCCTCAATCACGACCAGAACGTCGCCGTCGACAGCATCCTCAAGGCGCTGCTCGAAGATCTCCTCCACCCCGAGACACGCTCGACGCTCGTGATTCAGGGCGGTCCGGGCACCGGCAAGACGATCGTCGCGATCTTCCTGATGAAGCTGCTCGCCGACATCGCCGCCCATCGCGACGGCGACGAGATCGAGCAGGATTCGCTGTTCGTCGACTACTTCCTCGAGGGCAACCGCGACCTGCTCGCGGGCCTGCGCATGGCACTCGTCATCCCGCAGCAGTCGCTGCGCACCTCGGTGCAGCGCGTGTTCGGCAAGACGCCCGGGCTGGATCCGAAATCCGTCTTGAGCCCGTTCCAACTCGCGGAGTCCGCCGACGCGTTCGACCTGGTCTTCGTCGACGAGGCGCACCGCCTCGGGCGTCGCGCGAACCAGGCTTCAGGTGTGCAGAACAAGAAGTTCACGCAGATCAACGAGCGGCTGTTCGGC
Organism: Actinomycetota bacterium; assembly: GCA_018268455.1. Lineage (GTDB taxonomy): Bacteria > Actinomycetota > Actinomycetes > Actinomycetales > Microbacteriaceae > Microbacterium. Next base: position 11,455 of record JAFDWM010000302.1, read on the forward strand.
CGCGACGACCCCTCTCTCACGCAGCTCGACTGGATCCGCGCCCGCAGCCGCCACCAGATCCTGCTCGTCGACGAACTGCAGAGCGTGCGTCCGCACGACCTCGCTCCGCAGACGCTGCAGCAGATCGTGCGGGCGGCGAAGAACTCCGACCACCACTTCCATCTGATGACGCAGATGCGGGTGAAGGCGGGATCCGACTACGTCGGGTTCGTGCGGGCGGCTCTGCGCGGTGAGGATCCGGTTCGACCCGACCTGGGCGACTACGACCTGCGCTTCTTCGACGATCTCGGCGAGATGAGAGCCGCGATCCGCGCCGCGGAGGCGGAGCACAGGCTGGCGCGACTCGTCGCCGGGTTCGCCTGGGACTGGGTCACGAAGCCGCGCAAGGGCAAGCAGCGCCGGACCGATTTCGACATCGAGATCGACGGGGAACGGCTGCTCTGGAACGTGACCGACAAGGACTGGATCAACTCGCCCGGCGCGGTCGATCAGGTCGGATCGATCCACACCGTGCAGGGCTACGACCTGAACTACGCGGGCGTCATCATCGGGCCCGACCTCCGGCTGGATCCGACGACGGGGAAGATCGTCGCGGATCGGGACAACTATCGCGACAAGAAGGGCAAGGAGAAGACCGGATCCTTCGCCGGCGGCTTCACCGACGAGCAGCTCCTCGCGTTCATCCGCAACATCTACGGCGTGCTGCTCACCCGCGGCATCCGCGGCACGTTCGTCTACGTGTGCGACCCGGGGCTGCGGGAGCGCCTGCGACCCCTGTTCGCCTGAGGTCGCGAGAGCGGGATCCGGATCCGGCCGACTCGTCCACGCCACGCGCACGCGACGCGCCGGGATTGTCCGCCGCGGCTGGTTGGCTGGACGGATGGAGATCCCCACTCTGGCCCTGCTCGTCGTCGTCGCCGCGCTGCTGATCGCGTTCGCGCTCACGGTATGGCTTCTGAGCAGGCGCAATCGCCGCACGCGGGACGAGCTGCAGCGCCGCTACGCCGATGAGGAGAGCTCGCTCGTCGAGCGGCAGGCCAGTGCGACGCGCGAGCTGCAGAGTTCGCACAGCGAGACCCTCGCGTCGCTGACCACGCAGCACGACACCGAGATCAAGCAGAGCCTCGACGCGCACGAAGAGCAGGTGCGCACGCTCACCGCCGAGCGCGATGCCGCCGTCGCCGCGGAGGAGGGATCCCGCCTGCTCGCCGGTCGCGGACTGCGCTGGGAACTCGCCTCGCGCGAGGTGCTCGTCGACGCCTGCGAGGCGGCGGGGCTCGACGCGATCATCGCGACCAACATCGTCTTCTCTCCGCACGAGGAGGGATCCATCGCGCCATACGCCGCCCAGCTCGACCATCTCGTGATCACCGAGAAGGCGGTCGTGCTGGTCGACAGCAAGAACTGGAACGGCGTCATCCTCGACGGCAGGAAGCCGTCGTCGCTCGCCGGTGCGCTCGGCGTGCTGTTCGACGAGAGCGCGCTGCCGGCCTCGTACGCCATCGCGCTGACCCGCGACGGCGATGAGCGTCTCGACGTGCGCACTCTGCTCGGATCCGAATCGCCCGCCTCCCGCGTGCGGCACCAGGCTCGGCGCTTCCATCGGCACCTCGCGGCGAAGCACGGATCCGCCCCCTACCTGCAGACCTGCGTGTTCTACTCGCACCCCGACGCCCGCGTCTGGACCGGCGGACTCGACGAGAGCGCGAACGCACAGACGCGCATCGCCTCGGTGCGCACCATCCAGAAGGCGCTGCTCGACGCGCAGTCGGGAGGCCCCGCCGGCCCGTCGTCGCACCAGCTCACGCAGCTCGTCGCGACGATCCGCGAGCTCGGCAGCGACCTGCACGGCACGGGGCGCTTCGCCTCCGAGTTCCGCAGCCCGGTGCCACTGAACTTCCGCATGCCCGCGCACGGGAGCACGAGCGCGCGTGCAGGCTCGGGCGATGGGCCGCGGATCGGCAGCGAGCGCGCTCGGGTCTGAGCGGGGACGACCTACTCCAGCAGCCCCCGGATGTCGTCCGCCGTGAGCGCCCCGCTCTGCACGGCACCCTCCCCGTCGAAGACCCGCGCGAACAGGGCCGCCTTCGACTCGCGCAGGGCGATCACCTTCTCCTCGATCGTGTTGCGCGAGACCAGGCGGTACACGATGACGGGCCTGGTCTGGCCGATCCGGTGCGCGCGATCGATCGCCTGCTCCTCCACGGCGGGGTTCCACCACGGATCCAGCAGCACGACGTAGTCGATCTCGACGAGGTTGAGCCCGAAACCGCCCGCGCGCAGCGACACGAAGAACACCGGATCCGTGCCCGTGCGGAAGTCGCTGATGACCTTGTCCCGCTTCACGGTGGCACCGTCGAGGTACGCGAAGGCGAGTCCCGCCGTGGCGGCACGATCGCGGGCGGCACCGAGGAACTGCGTGAACTGGCTCAGCACGAGAACGCGATGTCCCTCCTCCGCGGCCTCGACCAGAAGCTCGATGAGCGCGTCGAGCTTCGCCGACGGCGCGTCGCCGATGTCGCCGAGCGCCGGATCCAGAGCAAGCTGGCGCAGCTTCATCAGCGAGCGGAAGATCTGGAAACGATTCGCATCGACGTCGTCGATGAGCCCGAGCACCTTCTGGCGCTCGCGCTGGAAATGCACGTCGTACAACTTCCGGTGCTTCGGGTGCAGCTCGATGTCGAGCACCTGCTCCTGCTTCGGCGGCAGCTCGGACGCCACCAGATCCTTCGTGCGGCGCAGCAGGAAGGGCCGGATCCGCCGCTGCAGTCGGGTGAGCAGCTCCCCGTCGTGCGCCTTCTCGATCGGGCGGCGATACGTCTCACCGAACTGCTTGCGCGAACCGAGCAGGCCCGGAGCCGCCAGCGAGACGAGAGCCCAGAGCTCGTCCAGGTTGTTCTCCATGGGCGTGCCGGTGATCACGATGGTGAACGGTGCACCGAGCGTGCGCGCCGCCTTGTACCCCTGCGAGGCGGCGTTCTTGATCTGCTGCGCCTCATCCAGCAGCAGACCCGACCACTCGAGCTCACGGTAGGCGTCCGCCTCGCCGCGGAACAAAGCGTAACTGGTGACCACGACATGGCTCCCGCGCACCTCATCGGCCAACGGTCCGCGCTTGCGGCCCGCCATCGCGGAGATCGTGGTCACGGTCAGACCCGGCGCGAACTTCGCGCACTCGGCGGCCCAGTTGCCGACCACGCTCGTGGGTGCCACGACGAGGAACGGCGGACGCTGCGGATCCTCCTCCCGCGCGATCTCCATCATCGCGATCGCCTGCAGCGTCTTGCCGAGGCCCATGTCATCGGCGAGCACGCCGCCGAGCCCGTGCGTGCGCAGGAAGTGCAGCCACGACAGACCCGCCTGCTGGTAATCGCGCAGCGTCGCGCGCAGGCCTGCCGGCGCGGCGACCTGCTCGAGCACGTCACCGGATCCGAGAGACTGCACGGCGAGCCACCATGCCGACTCCTGCGCCGTGACCATGCCGAGCTCGGCGAGCTCCTGCCAGAGATCGACCTGGTAGCGGCTCACCCGCAGCTCCGAGGTCGGCTTGTCGGTGAGCGCGCGGGCCTCTTCGATGATCGCGCGCAGCTGGTCGAACTCCGGCGCGTCCAGCGGGAAGAACGTGCCGCTGGGCAGCACGAAGATCGGGTCGTCGAGCGCGAGCGCGGTGAACAGCTCCGAGAAATCGACGCTCTCGCCATCGACGGTGACGGTGATGTGCAGATCGAACCAGTCACCGTCGCTCTCGCTGCTGACCCCGACCACGGGCAGTCCGGCCGCCGCGCGATACTCCGGCAGCTGCTCGTTCTGCTCGAGGCGCAGGCCCTCGATCTCCTGCAACGCAGGCAGCACCTCGGTGACGAACAGCACGGCGTGCGCCTGGCCGAGCGTGCGATCTGCCGGTGGCGCGCCCTCGGCTCTGCTCGCCGACGCCGGCGCTTCCAGGAACGCGGCATGGGATCCGAACGCCGACCGGACGTCCTCGAGGACTCCCCGCTCGCGGCCGAGGTCACGTGCGCCGCCGGGGCGTTGCCAATCCCAGCTGAGGTGCAGTTGGGGCGCGGTGTGCGTGATCCGCAGCAGCAACTCCGACTGCGGCGGCTTCGGGATCTCGACGCTGCCGTCGGGCGAGCGCACCGTCACCGCCGACTGCAGGCGCGGCAGGTAGTCGGTGAGGAACATCGGAGCTTCGTCGGGTGGGATCCGCATCGCCGCCTTGCGTCGCAGCAGCTGAACGGCGGTCGTCGAGAGCGGCTGCGATGCGCGACGAAGCACGACCCCTCGCCCCGCCTCTTCGTCGATCAGCTCGGCATACACCATCGGCGGGGATCCGATCCAGAACGTCTCGGATCCCTCTGCCGCGTTCTCGACCTCCGTCGCTCCGGTGAGCGAAAGCGCGCCGCCACGACGCGACAGCTGCGCCTCGGCCACCGGGGTCTCGTGCTCGCGCAGCTCGACCGGTCGCTGCGCCTTGTCATCGAACACGATCGCGATGCCGGCATCGCGGATGCGGATCAGGAGGTCCCAGAGCTCGCGACCCGCGATCGCGTCGACCGGGATCCAGTCGGGCGCGTAGTAGCCGTAGTGCCCGTATCCGCTGTTCAGCGCGTAGGCGATCGGGATGCCCGCCAGCACCGCCGCGGTTGCACTGTGGTCCACTTCGTTCTGCAGCCGGGACCACGACGACTGTCCTTTGATCCAGCTGCCGCGCGTGCCCCGCACGCCGGCACGCAGCGCCGGATATGGACCTTTCGGGGTGTCGTCGTTGTAGCGGTAGCGGGTGTGCTTCTCCTCATGCATTCCGAAGAACACACAGCGCTCGACATCCGTCACGGGCCCGGCGCTGAGCACGGCGTCGAGCTCTCGCTGCCAGGCCGGCCGCTGCGGCACAAGCTCCGAGCGCTCCCCGCGCGCGTTCTCGGCATCGGTGATGACGCGCAGGTACCCCGCAGCCGCGTGCGGACACGGCTCGGGACGCGCACACGTGCACCGCGCGTCGATCCCCTCGCCCGAGAGAAACCTGATCAGCGTCGAGACGGGCCGGGCGGGTTCATCGATGACGAACTCCACCTCCAGCACTCCTCGAACGCGCTCACGGTTGACTTCGAAGACAGCGCCGCGCTGCAGAAGTCGCAGCGCCTCACCCAAGGTCGCCATCGGCACCTGGTCGCGCAAGGTGTCGAGTGCGTGGGCGGAGATCTGCATGGTGTCCATGCTTCCATCTGCCGGGGACATCGCAGGACCCGGTCCGGGGAGGGTGGGGGTCGGGGCGGGCTCGACTGCCGACTCCGACTCGGCGTGCGGGAAGGCCGTCAGCAGCCGGGTGCGCCGGGACGCTCGGTGCAGGTGTTCTGCACCAGGGCGGTGTGCGCCTTCACGACGCGGATCTGCTGCGACGCGGCCGGACCGGTGAGCGTGCCGGCGATCGGGATCCACCCCGCGCCGAGGTCGATCTCGGCGGTGTAGCTCGTGACGACCGTGGCCGTGAACGTGCCGGGCTGTGTGTAGACGTGGCTCGTGTCGGTCGGCGTGAACTGGGCCTGGCCGGCGTCCTTCCACGACGTGCCTGCCGTCGTGGTCGTGCGCTGCTCGCCGTCGCCGTAGTCGAAGGCGTAGCCGACGGGCGTGAAGCGGATGGTCAGCGTGCGGCCGAGGATGGTGCCGGGGATGGTCTCGGTCTTCGCCGAGCTGAGGAAGTTCGCGGGCAGGCCCACGACGGCGATGTTGTCCGGCTCGCCGGCGATCGTCGTGCTCGAGGGCACGAAGCGCGCGACATCGGAGAGGGTGATCGTTCGGGCCGGGGTGCCCGGCGCGGGAGGAGCGGCCGGATCCGCGGGCAGTGCGACAACCTCGTCCACGCGGATCCCGCCGAGGCAGCTCTGGTTCTCGTGGACATCGTCGCGACAGGTCTGGGAGATCGGCGGGGGCGGTGCCGGGGCGCCGTTCGGCTCGGAACCGTAGGGGCTCTCGTCGGACGGGTTCCATCCACCGGGGACAGGGTCTGTGGCGTCGGTCTGCTGCGTCTGCGTACCGGTCAGGGTCACGCCATCGTTGTCGGCACTCGGACACTGCCCCAGCACCGCAAGTATCTCCTGACTACAAAGCTGGGTGCGGACGATCAACCCAGCCGATGGGGAGACTGTGCCCACCACCATGACAGCGACGATCAGATGCCTCGCTAGGAACCCGAAGCCGCGCATGTCTCGCTAGAACTTTCTGATCGTGTGATCATCAGGGCCGCACCTTTGTTGGCGCGAGCAAACTCAACGGCTACGGCGGAGACCTTGGGGCGACCAACTGGCGTTACGTCCTGTCCGTCCTTGTTCATCACTCGCGTGTCCCCGACACCGAGGCAGACGATAGCTGCCACGGAGCCTCCCCTTGGGTCGTACTTGGTTCCGGAGAACGATTGCACGACGAGGCTTCCGCTGACAGTCAGGCCTGCTGCCTTAATGTCGCGACGAGCCTTGATGTCGTCTTCGAGCGCGGACCCAGCGAGATACTTATCGGGAGCCGCGCTGCTGTCGCCGTTCCGGCTGGCATTGCCCGCATCGGTGTACTCCCGGTACACCGCCTCCGCCGCCTTGAACGCCTCGGCCTCGCTCGTGAACAGCGGGGTCGGCGTGGGCGTGGGCGCAGGGCCCGGAGTGCATCCGCCCAGCACGACAGCCACAGCGAGGACGCCGGTGGCGATGCCGGTTCGGACGACGGACTGACGCGGGGAGTGCACGAGTCCACGCTAGCCAAGGCTCAGGCGCTCCCGCGAAGTTATCCACAGGCATGCCCGCGGGGCGGCCGCGTTCCGTCTCGCTCCGACGACGTCGGTGCGCACGCTGCCCCGGGAAAGCACCCCTCGACAACCCCAGCGAGGACGGAACGCCCGTCAGCCCACCGCGATCCCGCGGAGGATGAGTTCGACGAGTCCGTCCACCCGGTCTGCCGTCAACGGACGACCGAGCAGCGTCGCGTACGACGTCGCCGCGACGAACAGGTCGGCGACGACCGCCGGATCCGCATCGGCGCGCACGACGCCTTCGTCCACCGCACGGGTGATCCTCGCAACGATCCACGACACGATCGGATCCGCGAATCGCCGGTTCAGGGCCGCGCCCAGCTCGGGATCTGTGGCGGTCACGGCGATCAGCGCCCGCGCGATCTCCACATTCTCCGCGCTGGTCTGATTCTTCGACGCGGCACCGAACCAGCCGCGCAGATCGGCAGCGAGGTCTGTGGTGAACTGGCGCTCGGGATCCAGCCCCGGCAGGGCCCCCTCCAGCAGTGCCTCACCGAGGATCGCGGCCTTCGACGGCCACCACCGGTAGATCGTCTGCTTCGAGACGCCCGCCTCGGCGGCCAGTCCCTCGATGGTCACGGCGTCGTAGCCGTCCGCGGCGAGTGCGCGCCGCATCGCCGCCAGCACGGACTGACGGGCATTCTCACTGCGCGGACGAGGCATCCTCCGAGCGTATCGAGGTGTACTCTGATGAATAAGTGGACGCACCGTTGCGAAACTCGAATGGCAGCCGCGCGATCCACCACCCGATGAAGGAGACACCCATGGCCCTGACCGCGAATTCCACCATCGGCGACTGGCTGGCCGATCCGACCGGCGGCGACCTGATCCGCGGGCTGCTGGCGCAGTCCGGAGCGAGCGCCGACTCCCTCACCCCCGTGCTCGGGCTGCCCCTGCAGCAGCTCGTCGTGATGAGCCAGGGTGCGATGCCGCAGTCGGTCGTCGACGATCTCGTCCGCGCGGCGAACGGCGGGGAGACCCCCGAGGATGCGGCTCCGACCGGCTGGACCGAGCAGACGACTCCCGGCCGCTTCGCCGGCAAGACCGTCATCGTCACGGGCGCCGCGTCGGGCATCGGCAAGGCGACGGCGTCGCGGATCGCGCGGGAGGGCGGGCGCGTCATCGCCTGCGACATCGCGGCGGAGAAGCTCGACGCACTGGCCGCGGAGCTTCCCGGTATCGTCACCGTCGCGGGTGATCTCACCCAGCAGGACGCCATCAACCGCGTCATCGCGGCGGCCGGCGAGCGCATCGACGGCCTCGCGAACGTCGCCGGGATCAACGACGACTTCTCCCCTGCCGGCGAGACGCCTGACGCCGTCTGGGACCGGGTGATCGCGATCAACCTCACCGCACCGTTCAAGCTCATGCGCGCGGTGCTGCCGCTCATGGAGGCGGCGGGACGCGGATCCATCCTCAACGTCTCGAGCGAGGCAGGCCTGCGCGGCAACGCGTCGGGCAACGCGTACACCGCGAGTAAGCACGGCATCATCGGCGTCACCAAGTCGGCGGCGTTCATGTACGGGCCGAAGGGGATCCGGGTGAACTCCGTCGCCCCCGGCGGTGTCGCCACCGGGATCCCGATGGCTCCGCACATGTCCGAGGCCGGATCCGCCCGCCTCGCACCGTTCCAGCAGGCGATCCCCACGGTCGCGACCGCCGAGCACCTCGCCGCCTCGATCACGTTCCTGCTCTCGGACGACGCCGTGAACATCAACGGCGCGATCCTCGCCTCGGACGGCGGGTGGTCGGTGCAGTAGCCCGTCGTCGTGCGACGCCTGCACGACCGCCGGACGCCTGCGCGATGCGATCCCCGGATCCGTCCTGCATCCGTCGCAGGATCGTGCGGGCGTCGCACCGAGAGCGCCCCGCAGAGCGGGCTGGATCCCACACAGACGTCGTCGGCACCGCGGGCCCCGTCACGATCTGCACATGATGTGACGATCTGCACACGATCTGGCCGGATCCGTGTGCAGATCGTCTCAGGGTGTGCTGATCGTGACACCCTCCCCCGCCCCGGGCCCCGCAGAGCACCCCCGGCCCCTACTCCGGGCCCCACAGCGGCCCCGCGACGTCCGCGCCCTTCCTTACGCTGGTCACATGACCCGCTACCGCCTGCGCGCCACCCTCGTCGACAGCACACCGGAGATCTGGCGCGCCTTCGAGATCCGCGGGAGCGAGCGGCTGCGCATGCTGCACCTCGCCCTGCAGACCATGTTCGGCTGGCGGGAGTCGCATCTGCACATGTTCACCGACGCGGATCCGCTTGCGCGCGGCAGCGTCGGCCGCCGCTGGGAGTCGCCCGACATGCCGGAGGCAGACCCCGCCGCGCTGTCGGAGGAGGAGTTCACCGTCGCCGACGTCTTCGACGCGGGCGGGCCGCTCTGGTACGAGTACGACTTCGGAGACGGGTGGATCCATCGCCTCGACGTCGTGCAGACGCTCCCCGACGACCCCGCGCTCGCACCGGTCGTGCTTCTCGACGGGTCGCGTCGGGGCCCGTTCGAAGACGCCGGGGGCGTGCACGGCTACGAGGAGAAGCTGGCGATCGCGGCGGATCCGAGCCATCCCGAGCACCGCGAAATCGTGGACTGGATCCGCACCACGAGCGGTCCGTGGGTGCCGCAGGATCCCGAGGACTTCGACCTGATCGGTGCGCAGACCGAGCTCAACCTGCTGTTCGCGCCCGACGTGACCGGCATCTCCCGGTTCGACATGTCGGGTCTGGTGAAGGTCGACGAGCTGCGCCGGCCGCAGGATCTGACCGAGGCCTCGCCGCTCGTCGCACTCGCGTCCACCCTGCCCGTGCCGATTCGAGCGGAGCTGCGCCAGCACCTGCAGCGCACCGGTGCTCTGTCGCTGGAGGAGATGGATCCCGCGGAAGCCGCCCGGGCGATCCGTCCGTTCGGCTGGCTGATGGAAGCCGTCGGCGCCGAAGGCCTCACACTCACCTCCGCCGGCTGGCTTCCTCCCGCCACGGTGCTCGCGGGCATGATCGAGCTCGGGTGGATCAACGAGTGGATCGGCAAGGGCAACCGCGAAGACCTGACGCCGCCGATCGGCAATCTGCGTCAGGCTGCCCAGCGACTCGGTCTGGTGCGGGTGCAGAAGGGGCGCCTGCTGCTGTCGGTCGCGGCCCGCAAGGCCCTCGGAGATCCGCTGACCCAGCTGCGCCTGATCGCGGGTTCCCTGCTGCGCAAGCTCAGCGACGCCGAGGTCGACGCCGGCACGCTCCTGCTGCTCGCGATCGCCGACGGCACACCCCGCGAGGATCGCTGGCGCACCGTCGCCTTCGGCCTGGAGATGTGCGGGTGGCGGTCGTCGAGTGGATGGCGGTTCACCCCGACCGACATCGATCACGCGACGTTCGAGGTGCAGCAGGTGCTCGAGGTGCTGGGCGACACGACCTGGCGCGGCCGCCGTCGCGAGGACGGTCCGCTGCTGCGGCAGTTCGCGGCAGTCGCCCTGCGCTAACTGTTCTTCCCGGGGAGGCCGGGGTCACGGAGGCGTGTGCTCAGACGGCGTCCCACGGATCGACGATGTTCAGGTCGAGCCCGTCGAAGTCCCGGGCGGAGCGCGGCCGGATCCTGTCACGATCAGCACATCATGTGACGATCAGCACACGAATCCGGCTGGATCCCTGTGCAGATCGTCACAATGTGTGCAGATCGTCACGCGCCCCGCGTCGGGGCCCGGCGCAGCCCCGAGTCCGCGCCCCCGAAGCACCCCGAGCGCAGCAGTCGCGTCAGCTTCCCAGGCCGTCGTCGAACACCTGCAGCGCGGAGGTGTCGTTCGTCGCGTCCGCGCGGGCGAGCACCTTGCCACGGAAGAAGTTCGGCGAGACTCTCGCCTGCAGGAACATCAGGATCACGCCGATGCCGAGCACCGTGACGCCGATGATGCCGACCAGGCCGACGCCCGCGATATTGCTGCCGGAGCCCGCATCGGGGCTCATGGCGTCGATCGTGGTCTTCACGAACACGATCAGCAGCAGGATGCCGCCGATGCCCGGCAGCACGACCTTCATGACGACGGATCCGAAGCCCTCACGGAACGCCGACTTGCGGAAGTACCAGGGGCTCGCGAGCGCCGTGACGCCGTAGTAGAAGCACACCATCATGCCGAGCGCGGTGATCGTGTCCCACAGCACATCCTCGCTGATGAAGCGCATGACGGCGTAGAACACGGAAGCGACGATCGACGACCACATCAGCGCGACGTGCGGCGACTTGAACTTCGGGTGCACGCGCTTCAGCGATGCAGGCAGCGCGCCGTAGTGCGACATGGCGAGCAGGGTGCGCGCCGGCGAGATCGCGGTCGAGTTGATCGACGCCATGGCGCTCACAAGGATCGCGAGCGAGAGCAGGATCGCGGCCGGGCCCATGACCGGGTGTGCGAGGGCGGCGAACACGTTCTCGATGATGTCCGGGTTGCCGAGGCCCGTCTCACCGTCGCCGAGTCCGGCGAACGCGACGGTGGCGGTCGCGGTGCCGACGTACAGGACGACGAGGATCGCGACGAGGATCATCGCCGCCTTGCTCTCGGTGGAGAGGCGCCCCTTCGAGGGCTTGGTCTCCTCACCCATGGTGAGCACGGTGTCCCAACCCCAGTAGACGAAGATCGACACCGCGATGCCCGCCGCGAAGGCGCTGAAGCTCGGCACCTCGAACGGGTTAAACCAGCTCAGTTCCGGGAGCTTGGCCTCCTTGTTGGCGGGGTTCGCGGCGCCGACGAACATCGCCACGACGAACCACACCATCACCGCCATCTGGAAGAACACGGTGATGTACTGGAACACCTTCGTCGAGGTCATTCCGCGATACGAGATGAACGTCGCGAGCGCCATGAACCCCAAGCACACCGCGATGTTGATGAACTTGTTCTCGGCGAGGTCGGCGATCGACGGATCCCCGACGACGATGCTGATCGACTGGAACAGGAACTCCACCGCGATGCCGGCGAGGTTCGACAGCACCAGCACGGTCGCCGCGATCAGACCCCAGCCGGCCATCCACCCGATCCACGGCCCGAACGCCCGGGTCGCCCAGGTGAACGAGGTGCCGGAGTCGGGCATCGCGGAGTTCAGCGCGCGATAGCCGAGTGCCACGAGCAGCATCGGGATGAAGCCCATGAGGAAGATCGCGGGGGTCTGGTAGCCGACCTCACTCGCCGCCGGTCCCACGGCCGCGGTCAGCGTGTACGCCGGCGCACATGTCGAGATCCCGATCACGAGGGCGCCCAGCACACCCACGGTGCCGGTCGGAAGGCCCTTCTTACTGATGCCCGTCACCGAGTCGAGCGTGCGCGTCGCCGGATCCGGCGCTCCTTGGTCGTACTTCACAGCCATGTGATTCCTGCTTCCTAGCGCTCCGTTGCGCCGTGGCTCCGAATCGGCACGTGCACAGACGGTGCCTCCATCGATTCTATGCGTGGGCTGAAGACGGCGGGGGTCGGATCCGGGACCCCACGTCACGATCTGCACACGAAGTCACGATCCGCACAGGTTTTGGCCGGATCCGGTGGGCAGATCGTCACAGGGGGTGCAGATCGTGACAGGGGTGGGTCCCACGGACCCCGTCCGGCCCCCACCGGCCCCGGGATCCACCGGGCTCGCCCGCCGGTAGACTGGACCCTGCCCCGCCTCCCCTCGTTCCAGGAGCCCGCGTGACCAGCCCCCACACCCCCTCCGCACACGTCCCCGACTCCGTCGCGAACGCCGCCGCGACCCCGGAGAAGGAGCAGCCGTACGCGGCGCTCGGTCTCAAGGACGACGAGTACGCCCGGATCCGCGAGATCCTCGGCCGCCGCCCCACCTCCGGCGAGCTGGCCATGTACTCCGTCATGTGGAGCGAGCACTGCTCGTACAAGTCCTCGAAGAACTACCTGCGCCGGTTCGGGCAGAAGGTCTCGGACGAGATGAAGCAGCGGCTCATGGTCGGCATGGGCCAGAACGCCGGCGTCGTCGACGTGGGTGAGGGCTGGGCGGTCACGTTCAAGGCCGAGTCGCACAACCACCCCTCCTACATCGAGCCCTTCCAGGGCGCCGCGACCGGCATCGGCGGCATCGTGCGCGACATCATCTCGATGGGCGCACGCCCGGTCGCCGTCATGGACGCGCTCCGCTTCGGCGCCATCGACCACCCCGACACCCCGCGCGTCGTGCACGGCGTGACCGCGGGCATCAGCTTCTACGGCAACTGCCTGGGCCTGCCGAACATCGGCGGCGAGACCGTGTTCGACTCGGTCTACCAGGCCAACCCGCTCGTAAACGCGCTGGCCGTGGGCGTGCTCCGCCACGAAGACCTCAAGCTCGCGAACGCCACCGGCGTCGGCAACAAGGTGGTGCTCTTCGGCGCCCGCACCGGCGGCGACGGCATCGGCGGCGCGTCGATCCTCGCCTCCGACTCGTTCGACGACGGCGGCCCCACCAAGCGCCCCGCGGTGCAGGTCGGCGACCCGTTCGCCGAGAAGGTGCTCATCGAGTGCTGCCTCGAGCTGTACCGCGACGAGCTCGTCGAGGCGATCCAGGATCTGGGCGCCGCCGGCATCTCCTGCGCCACGAGCGAGCTGGCCGCCAACGGCAACAGCGGCATGCATGTCTCGCTCGACAACGTGCTGCTGCGCGACCCCACCCTGACCGCTGAGGAGATCCTCATGTCGGAGTCGCAGGAGCGCATGATGGCGATCGTCGCGCCGGAGAAGCTCGACGCATTCCTCGCCGTCGTGAAGAAGTGGGATGTCGAGACCTCGGTGCTCGGCGAGGTCACCGGCGACGGCCGCCTCATCATCGACTGGCAGGGCGAGCGCATCGTCGACGTCGATCCGTCCACGGTCGCCGTCGACGGCCCGGTCTACGACCGCCCGGTCGCATACCCCACCTGGATCGACGCCCTGCAGGCCGACGCCGCCGAGCTGCTGCCGCGCGACAACGACCCCGAGGCCCTCAAGCAGCAGTTCCTCGCACTGCTGGAGAGCCCGAACCTCGCCGACACCCGCTGGATCACGAACCAGTACGACTACTACGTGATGGGCAACACGGCCCTCGCGTTCCCCGACGACGCCGGCATGATCCGCGTCGACGAGGAGTCGGGCCTGGGCTTCGCGATCGCGACCGACGCGAACGGCCGGTACAGCCAGCTCGACCCGTACGCGGGCGCGCAGCTGGCCCTCGCCGAGGCATACCGCAACGTCGCCGTGACCGGCGCGGTGCCGACCGCGATCACCGACTGCCTGAACTTCGGATCCCCGGAGAACCCCGAGGTGATGTGGCAGTTCGGCCAGACGGTCGACGGCCTCGCCGACGGCTGCTTCGAGCTCGGCACCCCGGTGACCGGCGGCAACGTCTCGTTCTACAACCAGACCGGCGACGTGCCCATCCACCCCACCCCGCTGGTGGGCGTGATGGGCATCATCGACGACGTCTCCCGCCGCATCCCCTCCGGCTGGCAGGACGAGGGCCAGAACATCTACCTGCTCGGCATCACCTCGACGGAGCTTTCCGGATCCGCCTGGGCCGACACGATCCACGGCCACCTCGGCGGGCTGCCGCCGAAGGTCGACCTCGCCGCCGAGCGCAGCCTCGCCGGTCTCATCTCGGCCGCGCGCGACGAGTGGCTGATCTCGTCCGCGCACGACGTGAGCGAGGGGGGCCTCGGCCAGGCCCTCGCCGAGGGCGTGATGCGCTTCGGCGTCGGCGCCCGCGTGTGGCTGACCGAGCTCATGGAGCGCGACGGCGTAGACGCGGCGACGGCGCTGTTCTCCGAGTCGACCGGCCGCGTCATCGTCACGGTGCCGCGCGAGGACGACGTGAAGTTCCGCGGCCTCTGCGAGGGCCGGGGCTATCCGGTGCTGCGCATCGGCGTGACCGACTCCGAGCCCGCGCTCGAGGTGCAGGACATCTTCACCGTCTCAGTCGACGAGCTGCGCGCCACCTCGCAGGCGACGCTGCCGGACGCGTTCGGCCCGACCGTCGCGGAGCCCGTCTCCGCCTGACGGCGGGGCTGCGGCACCAGGATCGACACATGAACGACGAACTCGAGACTATCGATGACGAGTACGGCGACCTCGGCGAGCGCCGGCGCCGCCGGATCCGCATCGTCGCCTGGGTGACGATCGTCGCACTCATCCTCGTGGGCGGCGGATCCACACTGCTCACCCTGCTGCTGGGCTGACTCCCGTCAGCGCGTGAAGTGCCGGGTGGCCGGCGCCGAGCGCAGCAGGGCGAGTCCGACGGCGAGCACTGCGACCTGCAGGAACAGGAGCACCGGCATCAGGTTCCCGGCGCCGAGCGCGAGCACGGCGGCGACGAGGGCGATCACGACTCCGATGACGGCGCAGGTGCTCGCCCCCGCGCGTGCCCGCAGGCGCCCATGGAGCAGCCCGGAGGCGGGGACGGCGAGGCCTGTGGCGAGCGCACAGAGACCGGCGCCGATGAGCGTCACGGTGAACGCGATGATGGTGTCGGACACCCCGGCCGAAAGGTCGATGATCCCGCTGACCAGGTAGAACACGCCGAGCGCCGCGAAGCCGAGCGCGCCGATCAGCAGCAGCACCACGGCGGCGACGACGACGCCCGGTGCACGCCGTCCCGCGGCTGTGCGCTGCTTCACCGGATCCGCCACGACTCCTCCGTCCTCGGCCCGGCGTCGCGGGCCGCCTCTCGGTCAGGAAGGTTACCCCACCGCGCGATGCGCCCAGCCCGGCAGCGCGTGGCCCAGCGTCGCGGCGGAACCGGGGCGTGACAGGGGACGGTCAGCGGATCCGCGAGAATGGCTCCATGCCCGCCGACGCCGATGTCCTCGCCCGCGCCCTCGCCTCCGCAGACCCGCTCACCTGGGTGCTGACGGGCGACTCGATCACCCACGGCGTGGTGCACACGCAGGGCGCCCGCACCTATGCCGAGCACCTGCACGCGATCGTGCGCGGCGAACTCGGCCGGGTCGACGACGCCGTCATCGACACCGCCATCAGCGGGTGGCGCGTCGTGCAGCTGCTGGAGCAGTTCGACCGCCGCGTCGCGACCTGGAACCCGCAGATCGTCACGCTGATGATCGGCACGAACGACTGCTCCGATGCCGGAGTGTTCCCGGTGATCACGCCGGAGGAGTTCGGCTCGTCGGTCGCCGAGTTCGTCCGCCGCGTGCGCGGGATCGGCGCGATCCCGGTGCTGCTCACGCCGCCCGTGATCGACGTCGCGAACGCTCCCGAACGCGCACGGATCGCGGCATTCGCGCAGGCCATCCGCGATGTGGCCGCCACCGAGGAGACGGTTCTCGTGGACCAGTTCGCACGGTTCACCGAACTCGGCAACGGCCGGGTGCCGTGGGGGCTCCTCAACGACCCGTTCCACCCCAACGCCGCCGGCCACGAGGCGCTCGCCCTCGAACTCGCCACCGTGCTCGGCCTGGATCCCGAGGGCTCCCGCGTGCTTCCGAAGCTGCGTGCCGGCGTCGCGGCGGCCCGCCTGGACTGAGGGTCCGCTGACGAGACTGCTGTGACCTCGGCGCTCGCGACGTCACACGGATCCGCGTCGGCATAGGCTGGGGCATCATGGATCCCCTGCAGCAGATCCTCCAGTTCGTCGGTCACTACTGGTGGATGATCTTCCCCCTCATGGGCATCGCCGGCGGCTTCGCCCGACGCTGGCAGGTCATGTCGAGGCAGCGTCATGTGCAACGGCTCGAGACCCTGCGTCTGAAGAGCGAGATCAGGGCCGCCGAGATCGCCGCCGGCGAGCACGCCGCGCCGCGGCTGTCGCCGCGTGCCGCCGCCGCGCAGCACGAGCAGTCCTCGAAGGAGTTGCTCGGGCGGCTGTTCGCGGAGCACGACGAGATCACCGCACGCTGGCTGGACTACGAGCTCGACGTCGCGAAGATGATCGCGTTCCCGGCGATGAGCGACGGCCGACAGCCGCTGACGGCGGCATTCCTGCGTGCGAAGAAGACCGCCGACGCGCT
Organism: Actinomycetota bacterium; assembly: GCA_018268455.1. Classification (GTDB taxonomy): domain Bacteria; phylum Actinomycetota; class Actinomycetes; order Actinomycetales; family Microbacteriaceae; genus Microbacterium. Next base: position 28,204 of record JAFDWM010000302.1, read on the forward strand.
GCGTCCGAGTTCAGTGGACGCGAAGGTCAGCGAGCAGCAGGTGAGCGAGTACCTCGATGCCGTGGGCAGCTACGCTGTCGCGTTCGAGATCGCCGAGAAGGACGCCCGGCGGCTGCGCGACTCCGGCTTCACCGACGCCGAGCGCAAGCGCCTCGAGCGCGCGCAGCACATGCTCTCGGTCGCCGTCGACCAGTCCGCCACGGCCGCGGAGCGCCAGACCGCCTACCGCCGCGTGCGCGAGGAGCTGGACGGTCTCATCGACCTCTCCGACGCCGCGGTCGAGAACCTGGAGAAGAAGGTCGCCCTGCAGCTCGAGCAGAGGCCGGATCCGCAGCGCACAGGCACCGCCGCGACGCAGTCCGTGCCGCTCACCCCGCCGGCGGATCCTGGTCCTGCGCCGTCGGTTCCGCTGACGCCGCCGGCGGATCCTGGTCCTGCGCCGTCGGTTCCGCTGACGCCACCGCCGGCCGAGGACCCGTCCGGGGTCCTGCCCGAACCCGACCGGATCCCGGAGCCCGTGCGTCGGCCCACGAGCCCGCCGCCCGCACCGCTGCACCGCCCCGAGCCGTGACCGACGCCCCGCTGAAGGTCGGCCTCGTCGGCGCCGGGCGGATCGCCGCATCGCACATCGACGCGTGGCAGGCGATCGGTGCGGAGTGCGTGATCTTCTCACGCACCCGGCCGACGGCGCTGGCCGCACGGCACGGCATCGAGATCACGGACCACGTCGGTGCGCTCCTCGACCGCGTCGACGTGGTCGGGATCCTCGCCCCCACCCCCACTCATCCCGACTTCGCTCTGCGCGCGATCGCCCGCGGCCGGCACGTCGTGTGCGAGAAGCCGCTGGCCGTGAACGCCGCCGAGGCGCAGCGGATGGTCGAAGCCGCGGCCAGGGCCGGAGTGCGCCTGTTCCCGGCGCATGTGGTGCGGTACTTCGCCGAGTACGAGCGAATCCAGCGCGAGATCGCCAGGGACGCGATCGGCGCACTGCGCACGCTGCGGCTGAGCCGGTCGGGATCCGGCCCGGTCGCGCGCTGGTTCTACGACGAGCACGCGGGCGGCGGGCTCATCCGCGACCTGCTCATCCACGACATCGACCAGGCGCTCTGGCTGGCCGGCCCCGTCGCGACCGTGCAAGCGGAGCAGGATCCGCCCAGCGTCGACGGGCGCTCGTCCACCCCGGTCACGGCGACGGTGCGCCTTGAGCACACCAGTGGCGTCACGACCCGCATCGACGGGGGCTGGCTGGGCGGCGATGCGCCGTTCCGCACCACGATCGAGGCCGTGGGGGCCGGTGGTGCGCTCGCCTATGACAGCGCCGCCGGATCCGACATCGCCCCGCCCGCCGATGGATATCTGCCGCCCGCGACGGAGGATCATCCGTACCGCGCGCAGATCGCCGACTTCGCCGAGGCGATCCGCACGGGACGCGAGGCGCGTGTCACGCCCGCCGATGGTGTGGCCGCCGTGGCCGCGGTCGACGCCGCCTATGCCTCGCTCGCCGCGGGAGGCCGACCGATCGCCGTCGCCTGATCCGGCGCGGCTCGCGCATTTCTCATCCGAAGTCGATGATGGATCCGTAGAGCGGGTACGCGCTGGTCAGTGCGCAGGACGCGGGCGTGATCACGAGCGTGTCGCCGGTGCTCGCCGGGAAGTCGACCATGCCGCGCAGCGTGAACCGCGCCAGCACGAACGGCAGGCTGGTGCCGGTCGCGACGTCGGGACGGTCGAGCAGGCCGAAGTGCAGGTGCGGACCGGTCGACGGGCCCGTGTTGCCGAGCCGGCCGATCACCTGTCCGGTCTTCACCCGATCGCCGACGTGCACGCTCACGCTGCCCGTCTGCAGGTGACCGTAGAAGGCGTAGACGTCGTCGGCGAGCTTCAGGATCACCAGGTTGCCGCCCGGACTCTCGGTCGACTGGGCGCTCTCGGGGTGCGACGGGTCGGTCTCGGCGATGCCGTCCCTGGCGGCGACCACCGTGCCGTCGCCGACGGCGAGCAGGTCGGTGCCGAACCCGTAGAACGCGTCGTTGGTCGCGCCGGTGCCGTCGTACACGCGGTCGCCCTTCGTCTTCGCCCAGTCGACCGCGAACGTCTCCGCCGTCGCGATGCGGGATCCGCCGGCCGGCAGACGCAGGTCGCGATGCAGGTTCGGCGTGCAGCATCCGCTCGTCGCGAGCCATCCGCTTCCCGCCAGCGGCGGTGCGATGGCGACGGCGGGCGTGCGGTCGACGGTGACCGGGATCCCGGTGATCTCGGTCTGGGCGAACAGCGCAGCACCGGGCACCGCCGGCACCGTGAAGCCGATGCGATGGGTCAGCGTGGCAGGGACGGCCTCGCCTGCCGGGAGAACGAGGTCGCCCTCCACGACCACTGTCGCCGATGAGGCGATGACTGCGGACGGCACGGCCGGGAACACCGTCTGCGTCGCGGCCGTGAGCGCCGCGCCCTCGATCGTCATGAGGTCGCGCCCGTCGGGGGCGACGACGGTGACCGCGGTGAGGGTGACCGGGTCGCTGAAGCCGTTGGTGACGAGCAGGTCGTACTCGACGTGGTCTCTGCCGTCGCTGCCGCGCACCACCAGAGCCTTGTCCATCGGCTGCACCATGAGGGCGGTCACACCGGCCGCGCCGGAGTTCGGTGCGGACGACGGTGTCGCCGTGTTCGCCGTGCCGGCTGTGGCCGACGTGGCCGACCTGGCCGACACGATCGGCTCGCTGCTGCAGCCCGCGCATGCGACGACCGCGGCGACCATCGCGGCGCCGATCGTCATCCGTGTCCGACCTCGCACGCGCTCATTATCCAGCCGGCTCGGTGGCGGAGGGAATGACCCGATCCGGTGGCTGGGGGATCGCGCGACCCGATCGCCGACTATCGTGTGCTCCGGGGCGGACTCGCGTGTGCTCGAGGGCGGGACTCGGGCGCAGGCTTGGAGACTCGGCACAGGCTCGGGGACTCGGACGGCGATGCGACCGGGCGCAGGCTTGGGAACTCGGGCGGCGACTCGGGCGCAGACTTGGACGCTCGGGCGGCGGCACGACCGCGCGCCTTGGGACTCGGGCGCTGGCTTGGACGCTCGAGCGGCGCCACGACCGGGCGCGATGGGCGGTGGTTCGGGCGTACGCAAGGGTGGCTTGGGCAGCGACTCGGGCGGCCATTCGACGAGGTGTGAGCGGCACCGGGGTACGTGGTCGACCATGTCGTCGCTGCGACCGACTTTTGCAGGGAATTCCCAGGTCTGAGTGGAAAATCGACTGTGGAAAACTCTCGTATTTTTCTTCGATTTTTGGTAGGCTGGGGGCATGTCCAGCACCCTTGATCCGCTTCTGGAAGCCACCCGGCTTCTCGCGGAAGTATGGGGTGAAGCGCACTCCGGCGCGGAACTGTCCCGGGACCGACTGGTCGCGGTGAACGACGCGATCGGCCTGGTGAAAAGGACCACGGATGCGGTGCATTCCGAGGTCGCCGCGGGCATCGCGCGGGAGTCCCGGCGCGAGCTCGGGCCGGGCAGTCTCGCGAAGCAGCAGGGCTACCGCAACCCGGCACAGCTGATCGCGACGACCACCGGAGCCTCGACCGGAGACGCGGCCCGGCTCGTGAAAGTCGGAGAAGCGACCGCACCCCGCGCGAACCTGATCGGCCAGGCCCTGCCGGCGAAGTTCCCGGCCGTGGCCGCCGCGCTCGCCACCGGACGGATCGGCGCGGCGACCGCGGACCTGCTGGTCACGTTCCTGGACCGGATGATCGTGAAGATCGGCCGCACCGCCGCCGCCGAAGCAGAAGACCTGCTGGTCGAGAAAGCACCCGGACTGTCCCTCGACGAAGTGCGGAAGATGATTACCCGGCTCGAGGCGCACCTGGACCCGGACGGTGTCGCACCCCGCGAAGACGAACTGCGCGCGAAAGCCGCACTGACCCTGTTCGAACGCGACGGGATGCTGCACCTGAACGCGATCCTCGACCCGGCCCGCGCCGCCGCCGTGAAGACCGCGATCGAAGGATTCGTGTCCGCCGAATTCGCCGCGAAACGTGAAGGTCGCGACCCCGACGCCCCCGACACCGACCGGCGCACCCTGACACAGATCCAAGCCGACGCACTCACCCACCTCGCCGAACACGCCCTCACCTGCCAGAAGAACAAAACGTTGAACGGGGCGACCGTGATCATCCGCGTCAACGCCACCGACCTGGAACACGGCACCGGACACGGACTCATCGACGGCATCACCCAGCCCATCAGCATCCCCACCGTGCGCCGCATGGCCGCAGGAGGAGGACTCATCGGCTGGATCTGCGGACAGAACGGGGAAATCCTGAACTGGGGCCGCGACCGGCGCCTGTTCACCCGCGCGCAACGCCACGCCCTCACCGAACGCGACGGCGGCTGCGCATTCTGCGGCCTCCCACCCGGCATGACGAAAGCCCACCACATCGACTGGTGGGCCCGAGACCACGGCAACACCAACCTCGCCAACGGCGTCCTGCTCTGCGAAACCTGCCACCACCTCATCCACGACAACAACTGGAACATCCACATCGACGGCACCGGCATCCACGCCAAAGTCTGGTTCCTCCCCCCACCCGGCACCGGATCCCCACCCCGCCTCGGCGGACGCGCCCGCACCGAAACACTCACCTGTGCGGTTGACCCCTGTTCCCGGACACTGACCAGGCGGGATCCGTGTGTTCGCGGGCCTGTCGGGGAGGATGTC
>JAFDWM010000303.1 GCA_018268455.1 Actinomycetota bacterium
CGAACCCAACTTCGGAGCAAAGCCACGACACGCCGTGCCCGAAGCCGAATACACGGCGTGTCGCACGTCAACTCCGAAGTTGGGTGCGCCGGACAGCGGACAGGCGCCAAGGCCAGGCGGCGGATGGCGGATCCGGATCCTGGGTGCCGAACCCCGGCTTGCCCAGCCCGGCAGCCGGGCCCCGCCTTGCCCAGTCGGCCTACCGGATCCCATCCCGAACCCAACTTCGGAGCAAAGCCACGACACGCCGTGCCCGAAGCCGAGTACACGGTGTGTCGCACGGCAGCTCCGAAGTTGGGTGCGCGAAGGGTGAAGATCGGATCCACCTGGAGCGGCCCGGATCCACCTGGAGCGGCCCGGATCCACCCCGGAACGACGAAGGCCCGGGGAACGACGGAGGCCCCGGAACGACGAAGGCCCGGGAACGACGAAGGTCCGGATGCAACGGGGCATCCGGACCTTCGAGACGTCAGTGCGAGATCAGCGCACGACCACGGCGAGCACGTCGCGCGCGGACAGCACGAGGAACTCCTCGACGCCGAACTTCACCTCGGTGCCGCCGTACTTGCTGTAGAGCACACGGTCGCCGACGTTGACGTCGAGCGGCACGCGGTTGCCGTTGTCGTCGATGCGACCGGGGCCCACGGCCACGACCTCGCCCTCCTGGGGCTTCTCCTTGGCGGTGTCAGGGATGACCAGGCCACTCGCGGTGGTCTGCTCGGCCTCGACCTGCTTGATGACGATGCGGTCCTCGAGCGGCTTGATGGAAACCGACACGGTCTACCTCTTTCTTGACGGTTCAAGACTGGTTAGCACCCTCCTACCGAGAGTGCTAACGACAGTCTAGGCGCATCGCTGGCACTCACGCAATCAGAGTGCCAGCCGGGCGGCATCTGCGGACCGTTTTCGGCGCCGTCGACCCCGGCGTCGCGTCCGTGTCGGCGGGCCGGGCGCGCACCTAGGCTGGACCGCATGGACATGGCCGAGCTCACGACCCTGCTGACGCCCGAGGCGCTGCGGGCGATCGACGAGCTCGGCGAGATCGGATCCACGGATGCGGCTGCCCGCGCCGTCATGCGCCTGCGTGCCGAGGGGCATTCCCCCGAGTTCGTCGCGGCGGTGGTCGGCCAGGCCCGGCTGCGTACGAAGGCGGCGGCGAAGTTCGGCCCGTTCGCGGCACGGATGTTGTTCACCCGTGCCGGGCTCGAGCAGGCGACCAGGCTCGGCGTCGCCGCGCGGCATGCCGGCCGCATGCGCGCCGCCGGGATCACGCACGTCTCCGACCTCGGCTGCGGGATCGGCGGCGACGCGCTCGCGTTCGCCGGAGCAGGGATCCGCGTGACCGCGGTCGATGCCGACGAGGTCACGGCCGCGCTGGCGGCGTACAACCTCGCGCCCTTCGGATCCGACGCCGAGGTGCGGCACGGCTTCGCGGAGGATCACGCGCCCCGGTCCGACGACGCGGATCCGACCGATGACGCGGATCCGGTCCTCGACGCGGACCCAGCCGACGATTCAGATCGCTCCCGTCGCGAAAATGGTCGCTCCGGCGGCCCCGAAGCGACACTTTCTGCGACGGGAGCGGATGGTGCGGATGCTACGAGCGGCGACCCGTCCGACTCGGGAGCAACAGGAACGTCAGGAACGACAGGAACGACGGGAACGACAGGAACGACAGGAACGACAGGAACGACAGGAACGACAGGAACGACAGGAACGACCGCGGTCTGGCTGGATCCGGCCCGGCGCACGGCCGGGCATTCCGAGACCCGGCGGGTTGCCGCCGACGACTACTCCCCCTCGCTGGACTGGGCGTTCGCGCTCGCTGCACGCATCCCCACCGGCATCAAGCTCGGGCCCGCCCATGACCGCGACGCGATCCCCGACGACGTCGAGGCGCAGTGGGTCAGCGCAGACGGCGACGTCGTCGAACTGGTGCTGTGGTCGGGCGTGCTCGCCCGCGAGGGCGTGCGACGCGCGGCGCTGGTGATCCGCGGCGAGCGCTCGCATGAGCTGACCGCTCCCGCCGACAGCCTCGACGCCGCCGTGCGTCCGCTCGGCGCGTATCTGCACGAGCCCGACGGTGCGGTGATCCGGGCCCGTCTGATCGGCGATCTCGCGCGCAGTCTCGATGCCGGCATGCTGGATCCTCATATCGCCTACCTCACCTCGGACGCACCGGCCGAGAGCCCGTTCGCCGCGTCGTTCCGGGTGCGCGAGGTGCTTCCGCTGCACGCCAAGACGATCGCTGCGGCGCTGAAGAAGGCGGGGATCGGGCGGCTCGAGATCAAGAAGCGCGGCGTCGACGTGGATCCTGCCGCGTTCCGCAAGAAGCTGGCTCTGAAGGGGCGTGAAGAGGCGACACTGATCCTGGTGCGGGTCGGCGACACTCGACACGCGATTCTCGCCGACCGGGTCTGACCCCAGACAACGGCGCGCCGGGGCACCTTGCGGCCCCGAACGTCTCGACCCCAGTCGTCGAAGCACGCGCGGCGCGCAAGAGCCCGATCCTCAGCCCGGGCGTCCTCAGGTCGACCTGCGAGCCCCGGCAGCCGCGCACTCAGTCGCCCGGTGGCGCGGTCGGGATCAGCGATCGCGCCGTGACCCCCTCGGTGATCACGAGATACGGGCCCGTGTACATCGGAGCCCACATCTCCGCACGCGCCGACGGTCGCTGGTCACGCGCGGGCAGGTCGATCGTGAGCAGCGGCTTCTCCTCAGGCGCGACACCGGGGAAGGTGACCTGCTGTTCCGCGCACTCGGCATGCGTCGCGCCATCGTCGATCACCAGGCACTGCTCGCCGTCGCGGGACATCCCCTGCCAGATGGTGAGCCCCCGCCAGCGCCCCGCGATCTGGATGTACTGCAGCTCCTGCTCGCCGCTGATCCGCTCGGAGGCGGCCCGGTCCTCGGCGCTCATGCTCATCGGTCCGTCTGAGCTGAAGGTGTACTTGCGCAGCGACCCCACCGGATAGCCGCGGGGCGACACCAGCACGATGCCGCTGAACTGCGTCTGCTGCGTACCGCGCTGCCCGGGCACCGGGCTGTCGACCTCGGTCGACGTCACGCTCAGAGTCTCCTGCGCGAGCTGCTCGCGCCCGGCGCAATTGGTGACCCGTGGGTGCGTCGGCTGATCCAGCACGAGACAGCGCACGGCACCCTCGGATTTGGTCCCGGCCCACAGCAGCACGTCGTCGAGCCGGTCGAGCAGAGCGACGGATCCGGTGTCGTAGTTCTGATCCTTCAGCACCGCGTCGAGGCGCACGCTCTCCCCGGCGCGCAGGGCGAGGCCGACGTCGGGCGGGCGTGGGATCGCCCAGCCGATCGCGAGGCCGAGCAGCAGCAGGGCCACGCCGGTGCCGAGCAGCAGCCGCGGGAGTCGCCGCTGTCCGCTCGCGACCCAGCCCCGGATCCGCTCCCGCACCCGTGTCCAGATCCGGAACCGAGATCCGCTTTCGATGTGCGCACTTTGCTCGATTTCGCCGCCGGATCCATCCCGTTGCGCACTTCGCACGGAAGGTCCAGGCCCGGAATCGGACGGCGACGGGTCGACGGGCGTGGTTCCTGCCTCGGACGGACGGGCCTGTCCCGTGACGACGAGCGGATCGGCGGATCCGGCGGCGGACGCAGACGCCGGCAGAACGGGCGCGGCGGCGGATCCGGGCGTGGACACGGACGGCCGACCTGCCGTGCCCGGCTCGCCGAGGACGGGCGTGCGAGCCCGGCGCAGGTCGGCAAGCCGAGCCGCTTCCGCGCCGGTGAGGCCGGATCCGTCCCTCGACCATGCTCGCCGCTCAAGCGCCCGCAGCTCGGCCTCGGGCGCTGCCTCTTCGACCTCGGAACCCGCACCCGCGCGCCCAGCAGCCGCCCCACCGACCGACCCACCGACGGAGCCGGGCACGTCGGGCGCGGATCGCGGATCCGTCACGACTACCCCAGCCAGCCGAAGCGGAACGCGGCCCAGAGCAGCCAGCCCACGCTGTAGAGCACCGCGACCAGGCCCAGCACGAGCGCCCACACCGACAGCGCACGGCTCTCCTCCGGACGACGCAGCGACATGATCGCCGCGATCACCGAGACGATCGCGACGGGGATCCCCCAGCCGACGAACAGCGACGCGAACAGCGCGACGATCGCCGACAGCAGCGCCCACGGGGCGAGCTGCGGTTCACGTCGCACGCGCGACGTCGGGGTGCTGGTGCTGTCGGACGGCTGCCAGTCGTGGTCCTGCGCCGTGAAGCCGGTCTCGTCGGGCTGCGGTCCGCTCTCGCGCTGCACGGACACGGGGGCCGTCGGCAGCCGCGTGTACCGCTGCGGATCCGGATCCGGCACGCCGGGCATGTCAGGCCCCGTTCTCCGCAGGTCCAGAGCTCTCCGCAGGTACCGCGCCGGGCGCGGCGTCGCCGCGGGGCCCCACACCGTCGTCGGGGCCACCCACCTCGCCGCCGTCCCCGGATCCGACCCGTTCCCGGGATCCGACCCGTTCGGCCACCTGGATCTCGGTCACCGGCAGGGTCGAGTCGGCTCCGAATGCGAGCGTCGAGGGGCGTCGGCCGCTGACGATGAGCTCGGCCGCGAGGCCCGCGATCATCGCGCCGTTGTCGGTGCACAGACTCAGCGGCGGGATCCGCACGGTGACGCCGGCCGCCGCCGCGCGCTCGAGCGCGACCTCGCGCAGGCGCCGGTTCGCGATCACGCCGCCGCCGAGTAGCAGCCGGGGCACGCCGCGGTCGGCGCACGCGGCGAGCGCCTTCGTCACGAGCACATCGACGACCGCCTCGCGGAAGCTCGCCGCGACATCGGCGACCGGGATCGTCTCGCCGGCCGCCTCGGCGCGCTCGATCCAGCGCGCGACCGCCGTCTTCAACCCGGAGAAGGAGAAGTCGTAGCGATGCTTCTCCAGGTCGGAGGCGCGGGAGAGGCCGCGCGGGAAGCGGATGGCGGTCGGGTCTCCGCCGACCGCCGCCCGGTCGATCTCGGGGCCTCCGGGATACGGCAGCCCGAGGATCCGCGCGACCTTGTCGAACGCCTCGCCGGCGGCATCATCGACCGTCTCGCCGAGCAGCTCCACGTCGGTGGTGAGGTCGCGCACGTGGAGCAGCGACGTGTGCCCGCCGGAGACGAGCAGGGCGATCGTGGGAAGTTCGAGCGGATCCGTGCCGGGCGTGAGGATGTCTGCCGCAATATGCCCGACGAGGTGGTTGACCGCGTACAGCGGCTTGTCCAGGGCGACAGCGAGGCCCTTCGCCGCGCCGATGCCGACCATCAGCGCGCCGGCGAGACCCGGCCCGCTGGTCACGGCGACGGCATCGAGGTCTTCCAGCCGTACCTGTGCCTCGGCGAGTGCGCGCTCGATCGCGGGCTGCAGCTCCTCCAGGTGCGCACGGGCGGCGACCTCGGGCACGACGCCGCCGTAGCGGGCGTGCTCCTGCATGCTCGAGGCGATCGTGTTCGAGAGCAGGGTGCGTCCGCGCACGATCCCGATCCCGGTCTCGTCGCAGCTCGTCTCGATCCCGAGCACCAGAGGTTCAGACATCGGATCCCTTCGCATGTGCGTCGCTGCCCGCGGACTCGGCCTGGCCGAGGCTGTCGTCCGCGTGCGGTGTTTCGTGTCGGCGCGCCGGGTCTGCGACGGATGAACGCTCACGCAGGTCGAGCTTCATGATGACGGCGTCGACGTCGTCGGGCTGGTAGTAGCCGGCGCGGCGGCCGATCTCGACGAAGCCCTCTGACGCGTACAGCGCCTGGGCGACAGGGTTGTCGGCGCGCACCTCGAGGAAGGTCTCGCACGCGCCGCGCTCGAGCGCCTCGGCGAGGAGGGCGCGCAGGAGGGCCCGACCGCGGCCGGATCCGCGATGCTCCGCGTCGAGCGCGATGGTCTGGATGTCGCTGTCGGCCGACCCGCGCAGCGCGCGCACGCCGCCATAGCCGGCAACCTGTGCGCCGTCCACGTCGACGAGATAGCGCCCGTGCGGGCTCGCCAGCTCGGCGGCCATCATCTCGGCGCTCCAGGCGTCGGTCGGGAACGAGCGCCGTTCGATGTCCATGATCGCGTCGAGATCGGCGGGTGTCGCGGGACGGATCACAGCCCCACCCGCTTGGGCGCGGACGGCGCCTTCGCGTCGGGTGCGCGCAGATAGAGGGGTTCGGATCCGGTCAGGGTGCGCCCGGCGGCGATCGCACGACGGGCGACGCGGGCCAGGGCGGGGGCGGAGATGGCGGTGACCTCGACCCGGCGCAGCGCGCCCAGCCTGCGGTCGACCTCCCCCTGCGGGACGAGCACGGTGGGTACGACGGCATGCGGGATCCCGTCGACGTCGATGCCCTCGTACACTGTGACCGCGGTCTCGCGGCGGCGCGCATCGGTGAGGATCGCGAACGGCTCGGCCGGACGGTCGGCCTCGAACACGGCGAGCGCGGCGGCGTGGTGGCTGGGCACGGCGATGACCGGGATGCCGCGGCCGAGCGCGAAGGCGCGGGCCGCGGCGATGCCGATGCGCAGGCCGGTGAAGGGGCCGGGTCCCATGCCCGCGGCGACGTGCGTGAGCGGATCCTGAGCGATCGTCTCGGCGGCGTCGTCGAGCACCTGCTGCAGGAAGGATCCGATCACCTCTGCGTGCCCGAGCGCCTCGGCGCGCGAGACCTCGGCGACGGTGCGGCCGTCGCGGCCGCTCAGCCCGACCGCGGTGCCCAGCGAGGTGTCGATGCCCAGAATCACCCTCCCAGGCTAGTCGGTGCCGTGTTCCCGGTCGCGGAGCCCGCGCGACGCCCGACCGTGCGTCCATCCGCCCGTGCCTTGCGCCCATCCGCACGCCCCTGCCCTGCCCCCCCCTTCCGCCCGTGCCCATCCGCCCGCCCATCCGCCCGTGCCATCCGCCCAACTTCGGAGCGGGCGCCCGACACGCCGAGCGCGGACCCGCATTCACCGGCGTGTCGCGGCCCGGCTCCGAAGTTGGGCGGGTCGGACCGCCCAGGCGCACGCCGTGCCCTGCGCCCAACCGCCCGTGCCTGTGCCCATCCGCCCGTGCCCCATCCGCCTGCCCTGTCCTGCGCCCAACTTCGGAGCGGGCGCCCGACACGCCGGGCACGGACCCGCATTCACCGGCGTGTCGCGACCCGGCTCCGAAGTTGGGCGGGTCGGACCGCCCAGGCGCACGCCACGCACGCCGGCCACCAACCCGGCGCACGCCGGGCACCCCGGGAACCACCCGGGCGCACGTCGCGACTCAACGCGCGGATCCGGCGCGCGTGATCGTCACCACGCGAGGCGCGTCGGCGTCGAGTTCCTCGTCGGCGAGGCCGCCGGATCCTGCCCCCACCGGACGCTCCAGCTCGATGTCCCACCAGGCGTCGGCGAGGTCTTCGGCCATGCCGCGCCCCCACTCGACCACGACGACGGATCCGGGGACGTCGAGGTCGAGGTCGTCGAGTTCGGCGGCGGATCCGAGGCGGTACGCGTCGACGTGCACGAGCGGGGCACGGCCGACCAGCGAGGGGTGCGTGCGGGCGATCACGAACGTGGGGCTCTGCACGGGACCGCGTACGCCGAGGCCCTCGGCGAGACCGCGCGTGAACGTGGTCTTGCCCGCGCCGAGCGGACCGGTCAGCACGAGCACGTCGCCGGCGACGAGGTCGGATCCGATCCGCCGCCCGAGCTGCTCCATGGCATCGACGGTGGCGATCTCGTGCCGTCCTGCGAGCTCGTCGAGGGCGGTCACGACACGGTCCGCCGCGGCACGCGCGGACCGATGCGCGTGACGATCTCGTAGTTGATGGTGTCGGCGGCGTCCGCCCAGTCCGTGGCCGACGGGAATCCCAGGGTCGGATCCCCGAACAGCACCGCCTCGTCGCCGACCGCGACCGGATCGTCGCCGACGTCGACGAGGAACTGGTCCATCGCGATACGGCCCGCGACTCTGTAGCGGCGGCCGTTGATGTGCACCGGCCCGCGCCCCGACGCCTGCCGCGGCACCCCGTCGGCGTAGCCGAGCGGGATGAGCGCCAGCGTCGTCTCGGCTTCGGCGCGGTGCGTGTAACCATAGGAGACCCCGGTGCCGGCCGGCACCCGGCGCACGGCGGCGACGGCGGCGCGCAGCGTCATCACGGGACGCAGTCCGAGGTCGCTGGAGCTGCGGTCGTCGAACGGGCTCAGCCCGTACAGGGCCACGCCGATGCGCACCGCGTCGAGCCGGGCCTCCGGCACGTCGATCGCCGCCGCGGTCGCAGCCAGGTGTCGCAGCTCGGGCCGGATCCCGCTCGCCTCGGCCTCGGCGCACGCGGTCTGGAATGCGGCGAGCGCGGCGAGGTCGTCCTCGCGCGAGGTGTTGGAGAGATGGCTGAACAGTCCGACGATGCGCAGCTTCCCGATCCGCTCCAGCCGCGCGGCCTCGGCGAGCACACGGGCGCGCTCCGCCGGAGCGATGCCGTTGCGGCTCAGCCCGGTCTCGAACTTGAGGTGCACGGCGACCGGATCCGATCCTCGGCTTGCGGCAGCGGCCGCCTGAAGCTGATCGTACGAGGAGATCCCGATCTCGATGCCCGCGTCGGCCGCGTCGTCGAAGCGGCGCGCAGGGGCATGCAGCCAGGCGAGGATCCGCGCGTTCACACCCAGCCGGCGCAGCTCGAGCCCCTCGTCGATCGTGGCGACGCCGAGGCGGGTCGCTCCCCCGGCGAGTGCGGCGACCGCCGCCGCGGCCGCGCCGTGCCCGTACGCGTTCGCCTTCACCACGCCGATCACCTCGACCCCGGTCAGGCGGCGCAGGTGCCGGGTGTTGTCGGAGAGCGCGTCGAGGTCGATCGTCGCCTCGCGGAACAGCCCGGTCACGCGGTGACCCCCGGGGTGGGGGTGGCGGCGACGGCGTCGGTCTCGGCAGGCGCGGATCCGGGGGTGACGGCGACGGCGTAGGCGCCGGCGGGCGCGGATCTGGCAGGTGCGGATCCGGGGGTGACGGCGGCGGCGGTCTCAGCGGCTCCCGCGTCGGCGGGCGCGGCGTCGGCGAGCGCGGATCCAGCGGGTGCGGATCCAGCGGGTGCGAATCCAGCGGGTGCGGATCCGGCGGGTGCGGATCCGGTCGCGATGTCGGGTACGGCACCGGACGCCGATCCTGACCCCCCTGCAGCGCCGTCACCCCCCTGCAGCGGCGTGGATGCGAGGGGGTCACGGCGCTCGGAGGGGGTGACGACGGACGAGGTCGCGAGCGCGGATCCCGCGCCCTCCGCGACGACGTACGCGGCGGCGAGGCCGGCGTCGTGGGTGAGGGAGAGGTGCAGCGTGTCGATGCCGCGACCGGTGACGGCCTCCGCCGTGCTGCCGGCGAGCACGAAATACGGCCGGCCGGACGGCTCGGACGCGATCTCGATCTCGGTCCAGTGCACGCCGTCGGATCCGCCCAGCGCCTTGATCAGCGCTTCCTTCGCCGCATACCGTGCGGCGAGCGACGGCAGCCGCAGTCCCTGCTCGGACGGCGCGAACAGCCGGTCCATGAGGCGGGGGGTGCGCTCGATCGTGCGTTCGAACCGCGGGATGTCCACGAGGTCGATACCTGTGCCGATGATCACCGATTCAGCCTACCGGCGCACGGTCCCTGCCTCCGGAGCTCGGATCCGCGGGCTCTCGCCAAGCTGACCCGGCGTGGCGCTCGCGCATCGCCCCTCGTCGCTCGCTCAGCCCGCCGCCCAGCGCCGCGCGCACACCGGATCCTGCCGAACGCACCGGATCCCCGCGCCAACAACCGGTGCACTCGACAACAACCGGTACACACGAGAGCCGCGCCGCCGAAGCGCACCCCCGAAGCGCACCCCCGAAGCGCACCCCCGAAGCACACGCCCGAAGCGCACCCGAGGCGCACGCCCGAAGCGCACGCACGAAGCACCCGAAGCCCACCCCACCCCGCGGGCAGGGCGTCGACCTCACTCCACCGTGACGGACTTGGCCAGGTTGCGGGGCTGGTCGACGTCCAGGCCCTTCGCGGTGGCGAGGGCCATGGCGAAGATCTGCAGCGGCACGACCGCCAGCAGCGGCTCGAACAGGGCTCCGGCCAGCGGGATCCGGATCACCTCGTCGGCGAACGGCAGCACGGCGGCGTCACCCTCCTCCGCGACGACGATCACGCGGGCGCCGCGGGCGCGGATCTCCTGGATGTTCGACACGACCTTGGCGTGCAGCAGCGCGGAGTGCCGCGGCGACGGCACGAGCACGAACACCGGCTGTCCGGGCTCGATCAGGGCGATCGGGCCGTGCTTGAGCTCGCCGGCGGCGAAGCCTTCGGCATGGATGTACGAGATCTCCTTGAGCTTGAGCGCGCCCTCGAGCGCGATCGGGTAGCCCACATGGCGCCCCAGGAAGAGCACTGAGCGTGTGTCTGCCATCCAGCCGCCCAACTGCGTGACGTGCGCCTGCTCCTCGGAGAGCACCGTGGCGATCTTGGCCGGCAGGGCCTCGAGCTCGGCGACGGCCTCGGCGGCATCCGCGGCGGAGACGGATCCGCGCACGCGCCCGGCGTGCAGGCCGAGCAGCAGCAGCGCGGTGATCTGGGCGACGAACGCCTTGGTCGACGCGACGGCGACCTCGGGGCCGGCGTGCGTGTACACGACGGCATCCGACTCGCGCGGGATCGTCGCGCCCTGGGTGTTGCAGATCGACAGCGTGCGGGCGCCGCGCTCGTTGGCGTACTTGACGGCCATGAGCGTGTCCATCGTCTCGCCGGACTGGCTGATCGAGACGACGAGCGTGTTCGCGCCGATCACCGGATCCCGGTATCGGAACTCGTGCGCGAGCTCGACGTCGACGGGCACGCGCGCCCACTGCTCGAGCGCGTACTTGCCGACCATCGCCGCGTAGGAGGCGGTGCCGCAGGCCGTGATGATGACGCGGTCGATGCCGCGGAAGAGATCGTCGGATCCCTCGAGCTCGGGGATCACGACGGCGCCGTCGTGCACGCGGCCGCGGATCGTGTTCGCGACGGCCTCGGGCTGCTCCGCGACCTCCTTGGCCATGAAGCTGGGCCAGCCGCCCTTCTCGGCGCTCGCGGGATCCCACGACACCTCGAACGGCACAGGCTCGACGACGTTGCCGGCGAAATCGGTCACCGTGACCGCGGACGGCGTGATCGTGACGATCTCGTCCTCACCGACCGCAAGCGCGTGACGGGTGTGCTCGACGAAGGCGGCGACGTCGGATCCGAGGAAGTTCTCCCCCTCCCCCAGTCCGATCACCAGCGGCGAATTGCGGCGGGCGGCGACGACCAGACCCGGCTCGTCCTGGTGCACGGCGAGCAGCGTGAACGCGCCCTCGAGGCGGTTGACGACCGCGCGGAACGCCTCGGCGAGGTTGCCGGTGCGACGGAACTCATGACCGAGCAGGGCCGCGGCCACCTCGGTGTCGGTCTCGCTGCGGAAGGTCGTGCCCTCGGCCTCGAGCTCGGCGCGCAGGGCGGCGAAGTTCTCGATGATGCCGTTGTGGATCAGCGCGAGCCGGTCGTCGTCGGCGAGGTGCGGGTGCGCGTTGGCGTCGGTCGGACCGCCGTGCGTCGCCCACCGGGTGTGACCGATGCCGGTGTGGCCGTCGGCGAGCGCGGCGTCGGCGAGCGAGTCGCGCAGCGCCCGCAGCTTGCCGGCCTTCTTGCGCATGCCGAGCGAACCCGCGTCGTCGATGACCGCGATGCCGGCCGAGTCGTACCCGCGGTACTCCAGGCGGGCGAGGCCGGCGAGCAGGATGTCCTGGCTGGGGCGCGACCCCACATATCCGACGATTCCACACATGGGTTCCAGGGTACGGGCGCGCTTTTGCGCAGGTTCCGAACGAATATGCGTCGACATTCAGGATCCTGCGTGAATCATCACAGCGGCGCCCTAGGCTCCGCTGTTTGCCTTTGCCCATGGGACTGGGCAACTCGATCAAGCGCTCCGACTCGGAGCGGGGCGCATGAGCCGCAGGGCGCGACACGGCGCGGACCACGACTACAACACCCCGTGGCTCCTGCGGGAGTTCTACGGAGCCCCCGTCTGGGGCATGATCGCCTTCGGCGCGCTCGTCATCGGCGTCGGGATCTTCGCCTTCATGCACCACTGACGCCGGCGTGCGCCGTGGCCGGCGCCACTCCGACGCACCACGCACCGCCCGCGCCCGCGCCTGCCCGACCGGCGCACCTCGCCCCGCCCGGTG
>JAFDWM010000304.1 GCA_018268455.1 Actinomycetota bacterium
TGTCCGGGAACAGGGGTCAACCCCAGCTTACGGCGGCGGCGTCCCGGTTCGCCGCGGCTCTTGCATTTGCGGGAGATGTGGAGGACAACTGGTGTCGGGAGGGGTCCGCGAAGAGGGACCGTCGAGGGGGTCTGACATGACAGTGCTGGGGCTGGGTCGGGTCATTCAATCCGTTGTGAGCGGAGTCAAGATCGAAGACAGCCCGCCGTTCGTCGTGACCCGAAAGGTCGACGACCAGACGTTCGAGGGGGTCTGGTCGAGGGCGAGCGACACGACGGTGGTTTTCGCCGACCACATTCTCGACGGCACGAGCGTCACCCATCATGGCGGACCCGTTGCGGGGGATCCGTCCGGGCATCCCGTGCAGTTGATCTTCTGGGGCGACTGGTGGAATCAGGCCGACGGGGCCGCCCGCCGGGCGCTGTTCGAGCAGCGCGTTCAGGATCTGCTCGAGACGCCGTACTTCCATGAACTCGAGCAGTACGGCGTGCATGCACCGGTCTGGCGCGGGTCGACCACGGTGACCAGGCCGGGCCCTCCCGGCACGATCTCCGTGAACGGTGCGATGACCGCTTCTCTCGACCTCATCGACGACCTGATCGACGACGACGTCTTCCCCGACCCGGACGACGGTGCGCGATTCGCGTTCCTCGTGCTCATGCCGCCGGGATTCGTGATCCAGGATGCCAACCCTGCGAACGGCGCCCACTACTACGACTACGACCAGGACGGCCCGTTCGACCGGGACAACTACTGGGCGGGATGGATCCGATACTTCGATCCTGCGGCGGGAGAGAATCCCGAAGACACCATGCGAACGCTCAGCCACGAGCTCGTGGAGCTCCTCACGGATCCCGAGGGCGACGGGTGGCACACCGAGCGTGGTGGAGGCAGCAACGAGGTGTCCGATGCCGGCCAGTCACCGGGGATCGGATATCAGACGGCCGTCGTCGGCGGTGCGAGAGTGCAGTCCTACTGGTCTCAGTCGAGGAATCGGACGGTTCTCCCTCTGGAGCCGGGGTACAGCGCGCGACTGTCCGCGGTGACCCACGAGACCGCACGACGTGACCTCGACTCCGGAACCTTCCGTCCGGAGGCGGGTCAGCTCGCCTTCTGCGTCGCGGATCGGGAGTACTGGTGGAAGACGGAGGAGATCGATCAGCGCGTCACGGTCACCCTCGCCACGCGACTCTTCCACTCGCCGAAGGTCACCTGGCGGATCGCGGGTCAGGAGGTGTCCGGCAGCGGCCGGATCCGCGTCTCCACGACCATCGACGGCTTCAACGGGCGTGATTCCCTCCTCAGTCCGGCCGTCGTCGCCATCGACTACGAGGTGCAGCCCGACCGGCTGATCCTGAATGTTCCCTCGCCGGGCGGATCCTTCGACTTCGACGTCGCCTGCACGGTGCGAGACGGGCAGATCACGGGGCGCACGCAGAGCGAGCCGACGTCCTCACCGGCCGTGAACGTCGGCCTGCAGGGCGCGATCATCGAGCTCGACCCTTCCTACAGCGATCAGGTCGAGGCATGCCTGAAGGAGCTGATCGGACGCTGGAAGCAGGTCGAACGGCCCTTCCGCAAACCGCGGCCAGGGGATCCCATCGACCAGCTGGGTGGCCTGCTCACCTCGACCCTGCCCGCCTATACGTCCGGAATCGAGTACGCCCGCGCCCGCATGGTGGAGCAGGCCGCTCACGCGGCAGCCATCGTGCTCGCCCCGGAGGAAGCGGCGTCCTACGTACGCGGTGCGCTCACGCTCGTGCCGACGTCGCGGACTCGTCTGCCGGCCGGTGAGCTGATGCGCGTCGTCGGAGTGCGGCAGGCGGCATACGCGGCGCTGAAGGCGCAAAGGGCGCGGGAGGCGGGGACTTCCGGCTGACGCGGCTCCCGGGTCCCGTCTCGCGCCAGCAGCGCCGCCTGCAGTGCGGTGGCCGGGCCCAGCGACCCTTTGGGATCATCCGCGCCCAACGCCGCGACGGCGTGCTCGCCGGCTTCCCGCGCGGCGGCCGGATATCCGCCATGGGCGGCCAGCAGCGCCTCCAGGAACATCCATGAGCCCAGATACGGATCCGCGGGACCATTCGGCGGCGGTGCCTGGTGCCGGCGTGCCCGCGCCAGGGTCAGGGTCAGCGCGGCGTCGCAGCGCCCGTCCAGCATGAGTTAAGGAACAAGGATTTGAGTAGCGGCACCGTGCCGTGCCTCGGGCTTACCGCCCGTCGCGCTTGGCCTGGCGCTTGGCTCCCTGTGCACGGCTCGACGCGTCGCGCTTGACGCCTCCGGTCGTCTTCTGGTGCGACCGCTGCAGGCCCGGTCCGCCGACGCCGCCGTCCGTCGAGTTCATCGACGCGGGTCCCGTCGACCTGCCCCGCTGGGCTCTGGCCAGACGCTCCTGCTTCAGCGCCTCTGCTTCCTGATGCGCCACCTCTGCAAGCCGGTCGGACACGCGCGCCAGCGCCTCTTCGAATGCCTCGGCGCGCAACAGCGACTTCTTGTTCCCGGGGCGCGCGGCCCCGCGGCCTCCCGCTTCCGCAACGCGTTTCGCGCCCTTGCGGCGATAGTTGCTGACGTGCTTGTTGCGGGCTTTGCGCACTCGCTTGTGCAGCGCCAGCAGCTCGTCTTCGTCGAGCTCGGCCATCCGCTCCGGCTCGATCTCACGGATGAGGTCCAACTCGGACCGCTTCAGCACCCAGAGGTAGTCTTCCATGCCTCAAGATAACATCGCGCCCGCCGCGGATGCGGGCCGAAAGCGCTCCGGCGGGTTGCGGTCGGTCCGGCCCGGAAAACTCCGGCATCACAGGGGTCTCACCGCCTCCGTTCCGAGGTCAGTCGACGCGCGCCGGCCTCGGCGGTGCGCCCGTAGCCGCCGAGCTTCTCCACGGCGAAGTCGAGCAGGGCCGATGCGCGCGGCGTGAGTGTCATGTCCGCGGGCCAGAGCCCCACCACGTGGGAGAGGGTGACGGGCGGGTCGAGCGGGCGGATGACGACCGGGCGCCCTTCGCTGCTCATCGGGAGCGCGTTCGGTCGCGACATCAGCAGTCCGTAACCCAGGCCGCGGCCCACGAGTGCTTCGACGAGACCGATCTGGGCCACTCTGGCCTCGATGCGGGGTTCGAGGCCCCGGGCGGCGAAGGCATCCGTCACGTTGCGGATCCCCGGTGCCGCGTCGTAGAGGATGTAGGGCTCGTCGGCCAGGTCCGCGAGATCGATCGCGGGAGCCGTGGCCAGCGGGTGGTCGGGGGGCAGGTGCACTTCGAGCTCGGTCGCGTAGATCCTGCGCCGCCGGTACCCGATCGGCAGAGACACGTCGAACAGGAGGGCCACATCCAGGCGTCCGGCGTCGAGTGCCGAGAGCAGTTCCTCGTTCGTGCCGACCATGATCTCGAGGTGCACACCCGGATGCCGTTTCGGGAAGCCCTCGAGGAGTTCCGGAACGACGTTCGTGGCGAAGCTCGCGTAGCAGCCGAGCTTGACCGGGCCGCGGAGTTCCGGCCCCTCACCGGCGCCGAGGACGAGCTCCTGCGTGTCGGCGATGATTCTGCGTGCGTGCTCCGCGAACCGCTGTCCGGTCGGCGTGAGCGTGAGCCCCCGCGCCTTTCGTCGCACGCAGAGCTGCTCGCCCACCGCCTTCTCGAGCGACGAGACGGCTTGCGACAGCGCGGACTCGGAGATGTGCAGGTGCGCGGCCGCCGCACTCAGTGTCGCGAAGTTCGGCAGGGCGGCGAACAGCTCCAGCTGCCGCAGGCTGACATCGGCCATGACTGGTCTCGTTTCGATCAGAACTTAAGACAGATCGAACTATATCCACGAATAACCGTGATTTACATGCAGAGTCGACGGGCTCACGATGAGAGGACCCGCTTCCCGCACCCCTCGTGAGAGGGGATGACAACGACGTCAGGAACAATGATGACAACCTCAGTCGCCGCAGGTGCCCCCACCTCTCAGCGCCGGATCGCCTTCGCGACGATCATCGGCACCACCATCGAGTGGTACGACTTCTTCATCTACGCCACAAGCGCCGGGCTCGTCTTCGCCCAGCTCTTCTTCCAGCCGGCAGGCAAGGAGATCGCGCTCCTGCTCTCGTTCGCCACGGTCGGCATCTCGTTCCTCTTCCGCCCCCTCGGAGCGTTCCTCGCCGGACACTTCGGTGATGTGGTCGGACGGCGGGCGATGCTGGTCACCACACTCGTGCTCATGGGCGCGGCGACGACGCTGATCGGCGTCTTGCCGACGTACGCGCAGGTCGGCATCGCGGCTCCGATCTTCCTGCTCCTGCTCCGCATCCTGCAGGGGCTCTCCGCGGGCGGCGAGTGGGGCGGCGCCGTCCTCATGGCTGTCGAGCACGCGCCCGCGAACCGCCGGGGCCGTGCCGGCGCCTGGCCGCAGCTCGGCGTGCCGCTCGGCTTCCTCCTCGCCTCGGGTATGACCGCGCTCATGACCGGTGTCATCTCCCGCGGCGATGCCTACCTGCAGTGGGGCTGGCGTGTGCCGTTCCTGGTGAGCGTCATCCTGATCGTCGTCGGCTTCCTGATTCGGCGCTCCGTCTCGGAGAGCCCCGTGTTCACGGAGATCGCACGGCGGGGGAAGCAGGCGAACCTTCCGATCGTCACTCTGTTCCGGCGGCACTGGCACCTCGTGCTCCTCGCCGCTCTCGTCTTCGTGGGCAACGGCACCCTCGGCTACATGACCACGGGCGGCTTCCTCAACAGCTACGCGATCAGCGTTCAGCACCTGGACACCACCTCCGTGCTGGTCGCCGCGGTGTTCGCGGCCGCGGTGTGGTTCTTCTCGACGCTGCTGGCGGGCTACCTCGCGGACACGATCGGACGCCGCAACACCTTCCTCATCGGCTTCGCGCTGCAGGCGGTCATCGTCTTCCCCGTGTTCTGGCTGGTCGACGCCGGGGGGATCGCCGGGCTCTACGTCGCTTTGCTCCTGATCTCGATCGGACTCGGCCTCACGTACGGTCCTCTCGCCGCCTGGTACGCCGAGATCTTCCCCGCCTCCATCCGGTTCTCTGGAGTGTCGATCACCTACGCGATCGGCGCCGTGCTGGGCGGAGCCTTCGCACCGATGATCGCGCAGATGCTGCTGGGGGCGACAGGCACCACGGCCGCGGTCTCCGTCTATCTGCTGGTGGCGACGCTGCTCGGCGCGGGGGCCACGCTGTGCCTGCGCGATCGCTCCGGCATTCCGCTCGGCCCCGACCACGAGGCGGAGCAGGCGAGCGGAGCCACGGTGTTCGGTGCGAGCGCGCCCGCCACGGCGCTCGCCGGAACGCGATAAAGACGCGCGTCTCGAACGCGGATCGGTCAAGGAGAAGAAATGGTAGATCGGAACACCAGGATCGCAATCATCGGCGGAGGGATGGGCGGGCTCACAGCCGCCATCGCTCTGACCAGGATCGCCGGAGTCCAGGTCACTGTGTTCGAGCAGTCGAGCCGGCTGGGTGAGGTGGGCGCGGGAGTCACGGTCGCGCCGAACGCCGCGCGCGTGCTCGAGCGGCTCGGCGTGCTCGACAGGATCCGGAGCGTGGGCGCCGTGCCCGACGGTCATGGCGTCTACCTGGACGCCATGGGCCGCATGGTCACCGATGCGGCCTGGGAGGACACGGCGAAGCAGTACCGGAACATCGGGATGTACCGGCCGGACCTCATCAATGCCCTGGCCGAGGCGGTCGATCCCGAGACGATTCGGCTGGGCCATCGCCTGACCGCTGTCGAGACCGTCGAGGAGGGCGTCCGCGTGGCGTTCGAGAACGGCGTGGATGAGGTCTTCGACGCCGTGATCGGCGCAGACGGGATCCACTCGGTGGTGCGCAGGGCGGTGGACCAGCATCCGGAGGCGGTCTACTCCGGCTACATCGTCTACCGCGGCGTCGTCGATGCATCTCGTCTGCCCGAGGACTGGCCGATGATCAGCCAGGTGTGGATGGGCAACAGCCGACACTTCATGTGCTATCCGCTGCAGCAGCGAAAGCTGTTCAATTTCGTGGCCGGCATTCCGAGCGACCGGCCGCTCAGCGGACCGTGGTCCGGGCCGGCCGAGGTCGATGAGCTCGCCGCCGAGTTCGCGGGCGACGACTGGGATCCGCGACTCCGGCACTTCATCGGACTGATCGACAAGACGTTCTGGTGGGGTCTTTTCGATCACGAGCCGCTCACCAACTGGTCCCGGGGCCCGATCACCCTGCTCGGCGACGCCGCGCACACGATGCTGCCGCACCAGGGGCAGGGCGTGAACCAGGCGATCGAGGACAGCATGGCCCTTGCCACGTTCCTCGCGGCGGCCGATGACGTCGCGGACATCCCCGAGGCTTTCCGTCGCTACACCTCCGTTCGGATGCAGCGCACTGCGATCCTGCAGAACGGATCCCGTCGGGCCGGCGCGATGTTCGATGCCCAGTACGAGTTCGCGGATCTCGGCAAGCGCGACGCCGACATCCGCGTCGGCCGCGACTTCCGTCGCGGCGCCGTGTTCGACTACGACGCGCAGAAGGTGGCGGAGCAGGCGCTCAGCCGGTTCAGGAAGGTGCAGTACGCATGACTTCGATCAGCATCATCGGGAGCGGCAAGATGAGCGGTGCGATCGCCGAGGTCGCCCTGCGCGCCGGCGCCGGCGTCCAGATCATCAAGCGCAGCGCGGACAGCATGTCCGCGGCGCGCGCGGGGCTCGACTACGGGGTCATGGGCGACGAGCTCAGCGGCGATCTCGTCGTGCTCGCCGTGCCCTACAGCGCATATCCGGGCATCGTCGAGCGATACCGGGACCAGCTCGGCGAGAGGGTCATCATCGACATCAGCAACCCGATCGACTTCTCCACCTACGACGAGCTGAGGTCGCCGGCAGACTCGTCCACTGCGGCCGAACTCGCGCAGCTGCTTCCCGAGGGCGCTGCCGTGGTGAAGGCGTTCAACGTCAACCTCGGTGACACGCTCGTGAGCGGCACGAACGGCACCACCCCCACGACCGTGCTGTATGCCGGCGACTACGCCGACGCGAAGATGCGGGTCGCGGCGCTCATCGAGGCATCCGGGATGCGGGCGGTCGACGCCGGCCCGCTGACCCGTGCTCGGGAGCTGGAGGCGATGGGATTCCTGCAGATCATCATGGCGGCCCTCGGCAAGACGAGCTACGAATCGGGGTTCGCGCTGCTGCCGTAGGCGGGCCGGTCCCGTCGTCCCGCGACCGCGAGCCGTGGAACCTCACGACGTGTCGCGCATATTCCGGGGTGTGCTTCATGTCGTCATACGGCGTCGAAAACGGAAACACTCGGGCCTGCCGCGCGGCATGCGTGTGAGCGTAGAGGCACGCCCCGGTCATCCGCACCGCGGCGGCGACGCGGCGCCGGATCGGCGCTGACCGCACCGATCCCGCCCGACGCCCGCGCGTTCGGCGACGACCAGAGGAGGCCCCCATGGCACAGCACACCCGACGTATCGCGTTCGCCGGGGCCATGGCCGCAGCCGCCGCACTCGTGCTGTCCGGGTGCAGTCTCGCCGCATCCGCGAGCGGGCCGTCCGGCGGATCCGCCGACGGCGACACCGTGTACTTCGGCGTCTCCGCGGCGCAGACCGGCCAGTACGCGCAGTACGGCGAGCAGTTCAAGAAGGCGTTCGACCTCGCCGTCGAGGAGGTCAACAAGGACGGCGGCGTCAACGGCCGCCCCGTGGCACTGAAGTACGAGGACTCGCAGTCCGACCCCAAGCAGTCGGTGACCGTGGCGCAGAAGTTCGTCAACGACCCGCAGGTGTCGCTGGTCTTCGGCGACTACTCCTCGGCGGCGTCGATCCCGGCCTCGCCGATCTACTCGTCGGCGAAGCTGCTGCAGTACGGCTTCAACAACTCGAACCCCGACTTCACCGCCAAGGGCACCCAGTACCAGTGGTCGACCTCGATCACCACGAGCGCGACCTACACCTGGACCGCCGACTACATCAAGAAGCAGGGCGTCGACTCGATCGCCGTCACCTACCTGAACACGGCCGACTGGGGCATCCCGGCGTTCCAGGCGTTCAAGGCGGAGGCCGACAAGATCGGCCTGAAGATCACCGACGCGGAGGCGATCGACCCGGCGTCCGACGACTACCGGCCGTCCCTCACCAAGGTGGTCGCGGGATCCCCGAAGGCCGTCGCGCACATCGGCTACGGCCCTGATGCGGCCAAGCTCGTGACCCAGCTGCGCGCGATCGGCTTCACCGGCACGTTCTACGGCGGGCAGGACGAGCAGTCCTTCGACAGCACGCCCGACGCCGCCGGATCCGTGATCGGCACCGAGTTCGTCTCCTCCAGCACGGATCCGCAGGTAGCGGCCTTCGTCAAGGCGTTCACGGCGAAGTACCCGGAGGAGAAGGACGTCACGCTGTTCGAGGCCAATGCGTACGACGCGTTGCACGTCGCTGTCGCCGCGGCGAAGAAGGGCGGCACCGACCGTGCCGGGATCCTCAAGGGCTTCCAGGAGCTCAAGGACGTCCCGAGCGTGATCTACGGCACCATCACCTTCGACCCCGCCACGCGCCGCGTCGCCGACCCGCAGCTGACCCCGGTCGTGCTGAAGGACGGCATCTGGGACGCCATCAAGGGCTGATCGCGCCGCATGCTCGACACACTGATCCCCGGGCTGCTCCGGGGGAACGTCTACGCCCTCGGAGCGGTCGGCATCTCGCTCGTCTTCGGCGTCATGAACGTCGTGAACTTCGCGCAGTTCTCCTTCTTCGGGCTCGGCGCGATGCTGGCCTGGTTCTTCGTGGTGCAGCTGCAGCAGCCGTTCTGGATCGCGCTGCCGCTCGTGCTCGCGATCTGCGCGGCGCTCGGACTGGTGATCAACATCGCCGTCGTGCGCCCGCTCGCGAAGTTCCTGCCGCTCGCGGCCATGCTGTCCACGTACGCGGTCGCGCAGATCCTCGACAACGGATCCCAGCTCGCCTTCTCCGCGCAGTTCCGCTCCTTCCCGCAGGTGCTGCCCACCTCGAACCTGCACATCGGGAACATGCGCTTCGGCACCTCGGATCTGGTGATGCTGGGCATCACGGCCGTCGTCATGGTCGCGATGTCGCTGTTCCTCAAGTACGGCCGCACCGGGCGGGCGATCCGCGCCACCGCGCAGGATCAGGAGGCCGCCCTGCAGATGGGGATCCCGGTCGGCGGCGTGCAGAACGTCTCATTCGTGATCGCGTCGGGTCTGGGTGGGCTCGCCGGCGTCTTCTTCTCGCTGTACATCGGCGTCGTGAACCCGACGTCGGGCCTGAACATCGGCATGACGGCGTTCGTCGCCGCAGCTCTCGGCGGGCTCGGATCCCTCGTCGGCGCCGTCGTCGGCGGATTCGTGCTCGGGGTGCTCGAGGCGTTCGGGATCTACTGGTTCGGCGATGCCGCCCGCCAGATCATCGTCTTCGCAGTGCTGCTGCTCGTGCTGGTGGTGC
Source organism: Actinomycetota bacterium (assembly GCA_018268455.1). Classification (GTDB taxonomy): domain Bacteria; phylum Actinomycetota; class Actinomycetes; order Actinomycetales; family Microbacteriaceae; genus Microbacterium. The sequence goes on from JAFDWM010000304.1 coordinate 9,423, forward strand.
GTCCGGGCGGGCTGCTCGGCAAGGTGCCGCTGATCTCGACCGAGCCGCTCACCGGCACCTTCCTCGGCAAGGGGCGCCCGCTGCGCATCCCGCGGTGGGTCTGGGCGGTCGCGTTCGCGGTGCTCGGCGTGCTCGTGCCGATCCTCGCCGACACCTACGTGCTGACGACCGGCACCCAGGTGCTGGTGTACGCGATCATCGCGGCCGGGTTCACCGTGACCGCGGGGCAGGCGGGTGTGCTCGCACTCGGCCAGGCGGGGCCCATCGCCATCGGCGCCTACATCTCCGCTCTGCTCAGCGTGCACCTGCATCTGTCGTTCTGGGTGGCGCTGCCGCTCGCGGGCATCGGCGCCGCCGTGATCGCCTCGATCCTCGCCTCGCCGATCTGGGGCGTGAAGGGGCACTACATCTCGATCGCCACGCTCGGTCTCGGCATCGCGATCGTCGCGGTGATCCAGCTGATCGTGCCGCAGGGCGTGTACGGCATCCCGGTGCCGTCGATCGCGGGCGTCGACCTGAACACCCCGCTCGCCTACTACCTGATCGACTTCATCGTGCTGGTGCTCACCCTGCTGGTGATGTGGCGGATCCGCCGCTCCCACCTCGGCACCGTCATCTCCTCGGTCGGATCCGATGAGGTCGCCGCCCTCGCCTCGGGTGTGCGGGTGCGCGACTACAAGGCGCTCGCGTTCGCGATCTCGGCGTTCTTCGCCGGCATCGGCGGATCCCTCCTCGCGCATCAGTACACCTACATCGACACCACGATGTTCACGATGCTGATGTCGCTGCTGGTCGTCACGATCGTGATCCTCGGCGGTGTCGGCCTGCCCTACGGCGCGGTGGTGGGGTCGATCGTGCTGATCGGGGCGATGGAGCTGCTGCGCTTCACACCCGAGTGGCGGATCATCGTCTACGGCCTCGTGCTCATCCTCGTCGTGCGCTTCCGGCCCGGCGGCATCCTGGTGAGGAACTCATGACCGCGCTGCTCGACGTGAACGACCTGGAACGCCACTTCGAGGGCGTGCGCGCCGTCGACGGCGTCTCCTTCCAGGTGCAGCCGCACGAGGTGGTCTCCATCATCGGACCGAACGGATCCGGCAAGACCACCACCCTCAACCTGGTGACCGGCACGATCCCGCCGCACGGCGGCACGATCGTGCTGGACGGCACCCGCATCGATCACGCGAAGACCGTCGACATCGCCGAGCACGGCATCGCGCGCACGTTCCAGAACGGCCGCGTGTTCGCGACGCTCTCCGTCGCCGCCAACATCGAGGTCGGGATCCACTCCCAGCTGCACGCGCACCGGCCGTTCCGCCGGCTCTCGCACGTGTTCCTGCTGCGCTGGATCCCGCTCCTCGCCGAACTGTTCGTCGCGATCTTCGGCACCCCGGCCGCACGCCGGGAGCGCGCCGAGATCGACGCGATCGTCGACCTCGAGGTCGACCGGTTCGAGGCGCGGCTCGGCCCCCGCCGTGACGACCCCGCCTACACCCTCAGCTACGCCAACCGGCGCCGCACCGAGATCGCCCGTGCGCTGGCGCTGCAGCCGAAGCTGCTCGTGCTCGACGAGCCGACCGCCGGCATGAACCAGTCCGAGACCGCCGAGGTGCTCGCACAGCTGCTCGAGCTGAAGGCGGCCGGTCAGGCGATCCTGCTCGTCGAGCACAAGCTCGACCTGGTGATGACCGTCTCCGACCGGGTGATCGTGATGGACGGTGGCCGCATCATCGCCCAGGGCGACCCGCAGTCCGTGCGCAACGACCCCGCCGTGATCGAGGCCTACCTCGGTCGTCGGCGGGAGAGCGGATTCGACGAGGGCTCCGCCGAGGAGGGATCCGCATGACCGCCCTGCTGAGCCTGGACGAGCTGAACGTCTACTACGGGCCGTTCCATGCGCTGCGCGGGGTGTCGATCACCGTCGGCGAGGGCGAGATCGTCTCGCTGCTGGGCGGCAACGCCTCGGGCAAGTCGACCACGATGAAGTCGATCCTCGGCCTCAACCGGGTCAGGGAAGGGCGGATCTCGTTCGCCGGCGACGACATCACGCACCGATCCACGGCGAAGCGGGTGCGGGCGGGGATCGCGAGCGTGCCGGAGGCGCGGCGGGTGTTCCCGCAGATGACCGTCGACGAGAACCTCTACGCCGGCGCATACACGCGTCGCGACCGCGCCGGCATCGCGGAGGACATCGAGCGGATGCGGGAGCACTTCCCGCGCCTCGCCGAGCGCCGCCGGCAGGAGGCAGGCACGCTCTCCGGCGGCGAGCAGCAGATGCTCGCGTTCGCCCGGGCGCTGATGAGCCGGCCGCGGCTGATCTGCATGGACGAGCCCACGATGGGGCTCTCGCCGAAGCTCGTCGACCAGGTGCTCGACGAGATCGCACGGCTCAACCGCGAGCTCGGCGTCGCCGTGCTGCTCGTCGAGCAGCAGGCCGAGCTCGCCCTGTCGATCGCCTCGCGCGGCTACGTGCTCGCGACCGGAGAGATCGTCGCGGAGGGCACGGCGCAGGAGCTGCTGCACGACCCCCGGATCCAAGAGGCCTACCTCGGAAGGAGCGGCTCATGACCGCAGAAACCCCGTCCACGTCGCGAACGGCACGCGGATCCGGCCCGCGACTCGGGTTCTTCACCCGCGTGCTCGATGACGCCCCGGCCGCCGAGCGATACCGGCTCGCCCTGGAGCAGATCCGCACGGCCGAGCGCCTCGGGTTCGATTCGGCGTGGGTCGCGCAGCACCACTTCCACGAGCACGAGGGCGGGCTGCCCTCTCCGTTCGTGTTCCTCGCCCATGCCGCCGCGCACACCGAGCGGATCGTGCTCGGCACGAGCATCGTGACCCTGCCGCTCGAGGAGCCGATCCGCGTCGCCGAGGATGCGGCCGTGCTCGCGCTGCTCAGCGGCGACCGGTTCGAGCTCGGGGTCGGCAGCGGCGGCACGCCCAGCTCCTTCCCGCCGTTCGGGCACGACCCGAAGGAGCGCGGCGCGATCTACGCGCGCCACCTCGCGCAGCTGCAGTCCGCGCTGCGCGGCGACGGGCTCACCGCCGACGGCGGCGCGCTGTACCCCGCCGCGCCCCGGCTGCTCGACACGATCTGGCAGGCGACGTTCTCCGCCGAGGGCGCTGCGCGCATCGGCGCTGCGGGATCCGGCCTGATGCTGTCGAAGTCGCAGCCGCACACGGCCGGATCCGGCGTCACCGCGCTCGCCGACACGCAGCGCCTCGTCATCGATGCCTACGAGGCGGCGCTGCCGGCGGGTGTCGCATCGCGCACGTTTGCCTCGCGCGGCCTGGTCGTCGTGGACGACGAGGCGGACGTCGCCGAGCTCGTCCGCCGCGGCATCGAGCGGTCGCTGCCGTCGGCGCGCTCCCTCGGCATCCAGGTGCCGGACGGGGCGAGTGACGAGGAGCTGCGGATCCTGTTCGACCTGCACGTCGGCACGCCGGAGCAGATCATCGACGAGCTCTCGCAGGATCACGTGCTCACCTCGTCCACCGACATCGTGTTCCAGTCGCACCCCGTCGACCCGCCGCACGACGTGCTGCTGCGCTCGCTCGAGCTCATCGCCACGCGGGTCGCCCCCGCCCTGGGCTGGAGCCCCGCCGGATCCGACCCCCGCACCTCGTTCGCCGCCGCCTTCGCAGAGGAGAGCCATGTCTGACCTCATCGACTCCCTTGTCGGCATCGCGCCGGGCAGCCCGCTCGACGCGCTGCGGGCGAAGCGCCCCGTCGCGCGCACCGACGCCCAGGCCACCTATGACGGCCTCGTCACGGCGCCGGCCGACCTCGCCCGCGCGAGCGCCGCGGAACGCGCCGCGATCGGATACTGGGTCGCCGCGCTGAGCCGCGCCGACGACCTCGCCGCACACTACCGGGCGCTGCTCGACGACGCGGATCCGGATGCCCGGATCGCGATCGACGCGGCCCTGCCGGGCGCCGTCACCACCGGGCCCTACGGGGCGTACCCCGCAGGGCCGCTCAGCATCGAGGACGAGGACGGCCTGCGCTGGAGCGCCGCACCGGCACTGCGCGACGCCGTCGGGCGCCGGCTGAGCGCGGCGCTCGAGCACGCGCATCTGCTCACGTACCGTCCGCGCGATGCGAGCCCCGATGCGCTGCAGGCGCTGCTCGACGCGGGCTGGAGCACCGATGGCGTCGTCACGGTCTCGCAGCTCGTCGCGTTCACCCATTTCCAGCTCCGCGTGGTCGCGGGGCTCACCGTGCTGAAGGAGGCGCTCTGATGTCGGAGCAGGTGCTGCGTCACCCCGAGGTGACCCCGCCCGTCGTGTTCACCTCCGAGGAGCTCGGCTGGGTGCCGTGGCTCGAGCCGAAGCCCGAGGCCGAGCTCACCGAGGACGACTACACCGCGCTCGTCGAGCGCGCGCGGTCCGCCAGCCCGTACTTCCGGCTGCTCGTGCGGGATCCGGTCGTGCTCGGTGCGCGCACCCGCGCCGACAACGACATCTTCTACAACACCGATGCCGGCCTCGGCCGGGCGGAGCGCGAGATCTCGGCCGCCGCGGCCTCACGCGTGAACGGCTGCCTGTTCTGCGCGTCGGTGCACTCGCGGTTCGCGACCATCCAGGCGCCGTCGCGCCGCGACGATGTGCAGCGGCTGCTCGACGAGGGCATCGACGGTGCGCAGGACGAACGCTGGACCGCGATCATCGAGGCGGCCGCCGCACTGACCGCCACCCCGTCCCGGTTCGGTGCCGCGCACGTCGAGGCTCTGCGGACGGCGGGGCTCGACGACCAGGCGATCGTCGACGTCGTGCAGAGTGCCGCGTTCTTCAACTGGGCGAACCGGCTCATGCTGTCGCTGGGCGAGCCCACGCCTCCCGCCGCGAAGGGCTGACGCGGTCTCCGATCCCGCGGGCGGGAGACTCTGCCGAGGCCGCCCGGCGCGAGCTCAAGGTCGGTCACGCGGCGGAGTCTGTCAGTTCTGTCTGTTCCCATTGCGCCGACTCCACGGCATGAGAGGCCGCATCCGCGGGAGAGGTCCGGGCGATCGCCGTCTTCAGCGACTGCAGCCGCAGCCGGCGATCTTCCGCATCTGCAAGGCGAGCAAGGTGTGCGCCGAGCGTCAATCCCTCGCGCCCGGCCTGCGCCTTGAGGCGGTCGCGAAGCTCGTCGCTCACCTTGATCGTGGTAGTCATACCAAAAGTATGCCGTTTCGGACTCGCCTGACGTGGTGTGCAAGGGTCCGTGTGGGCACTTCCTCTGGATGCGCCGTGAACGGTCGACACCGTGCGTGCGGATGGCGATCCCGGCGGTCGCAAACAACAGCGAAGACCTCGACTGGCTTCCTGTCATCTCGCCGTTTCACTGGGCGTTCGGTGAGACACCGTTGACCAGCGGCTTCGACGGGCCGCCGACACCGACCCACTGAATCGCGAGCGGCCCGGTGTCGTCCGAGATCTGTGATTCCGACAGCGCCTCTTGACACCCGGATCCGCCCGTCGTAACGTACAACCAAATGGTTGTACGAAAAGAACTCAGCGATGAACAGACCGATCGTGTGTTTCAGGCCCTCGCGGCGAGCACGCGGCGCGACATCCTGCGCCGCACCATCGAGGCCGAGCAGTCGGTCTCCGAGCTCGCCCGCTCCTACGACATGTCGTTCGCGGCCGTGCAGAAGCACGTCGCCGTGCTCGAGGCGGCCGAACTCATCGTCAAGCGCGCCGAGGGACGCGAGCGGCTCGTCCGCGCCAACCCCGACATGATCGCCCGCGCTCGCATCCTGCTCGCTCGCTACGAGGAACTCTGGCGCGCGCGCATCGCCCGCCTCGACGACCTGCTCGCCGAGGATCCCGGATCCGACCCGACCGAACCTGACGACGCGACCCCCGCGTCCTGAACCTGACCCAGAAGGAGGGGCATCATGCCCGTCACCGATGTCATCACCGACCCGGAGCAGCTGACGATGACCGTCGTCGCCGACTTCGACGCACCGATCGAGCGGTTGTGGAAGGCCTATACGGATCCGCGCCAGCTGGAGCGATTCTGGGGCCCTCCCGGCTGGCCGGCCGCGTTCACCGCGTTCGATCTCACCGTCGGCGGCTTCGCCCAGTATCGGATGACAGGGCCGCGGGGCGAGAGCGCCGCAGGGTCGTGGGAGTACCTGCGCATCGACGAGCCACGCGGCTTCGAGGTCATCGACCGGTTCGCCGACGACGACGGCCAGCCGATCGCGGACATGCCCTCGATGCGCATGACCTTCGCCTTCGAGCCCGCCGGCGCCGGAACTCGGATGACGACCGTTAGCCACTTCGAATCCGCCGACGCGCTCGAGCAGGTCGTCGCCATGGGCGCTGTCGAGGGCACGAAGCTCGCGATGGGCCAGCTCGACGCGGTGCTGCAGGATCTGCGCGACTACGCGCAGGGCAAGGGCACGCGGCTCGAACTGCTCGACGACACGCACGTGCGGATCACCCGCCTCGTCGAAGGCCCGCGCGAGCTGGTCTGGCGCGCGCACCACGATCCCGAGCTCATGAAGCAGTGGCTGCTCGGCCCGGACGGGTGGGAGATGACGGAGTGCACCGTCGCGCTCGCCGCGGGTGACAGCTACCGCACGTCGTGGGCGCCGATCGGTGACACGGCCGGCCAGGCCTTCGGGTTCGAGGGCGAGGCGCTGCTGGTGGACGCCCCGCGCCGCGCGGTCACGACCGAGCGCATGCAGGGCATGGAGGGGCCGTCGACGCTGAACGACCTCAACCTCTACGAGGAGGACGGCGCGACCCTGATCACGCTCCTCATCGAATACCCGGATCTCGCGACGCGCGACATGATCCTCGCCACCGGCATGGTCGACGGCATGGAAGCCTCGTACGCCCGCCTTCAGGAGGCGGTGCTCGTCTGAGACCCGCCCACCGGTCCGTCCCGGTGCGCGCTGGATGGTGCGTGCCGGGATGGACCGCGTGGTCGTCGGATCCGGGGGCTCGTCGGGCTCGGAGCCCCGGTCCCGGATCTGGCCGTCGTCGGGCTCGGATCCCCGGTCCCGCATCCGGAGGGCGGGCTCGGACCCTGGGCCGGCTGGCGTCCGGCTCGGATTCCGGACCGGCCGTCGTCGGGCTCGGATTCCGGACCGGCCGTCGTCGGATCCCGGTTACGGATCCGGACGTCGTCGGGCTCGGATCCCGGGTCCCGGATCCGGCGACCGTCGGATCCTCGGTCCGCCAGGCGGTAGCGTTCAGGGGTGTCCGCGATCGTCGTGAAGGTTCTGCTCGTCGCGGCCGTGATCATCCTCGTGGCCGCGGCCATCGCCCGCATGCGCGGACGGCGCCGGGTGGGCCCGGTGCGGCAGCGGATGCCGTGGTTCGTGCCGGTCGCCGGCGGGGTGATCGCCGTCATTGGCGGGCTCATGACGCTCGCGTCGTTCACCGCCGAGAATCCGGACGGGGCGCTCTGGCCGATGCGCATCGCCTCGGTGCTGCTCATGCTCGGCGGCTTCGCGCTGCTGTTGATGTACCGCAACTTCTACGTCGAGGCGCGTGCGGACGAGATCGCGTTCCGCACGATCTGGGGCCGCGAGTGGCTGATTCCGTACTCCGACATCATCGACTACTCCGTGCGCACCTCGAGCGGGCGCCTCGTGCTGACGGTGCGAG
>JAFDWM010000305.1 GCA_018268455.1 Actinomycetota bacterium
GCCCGCGCTCGTCGACGGCGCGGAAATTCATCCGCAGGTGCGCGGGCACCCGGTCGAGCTCGAACGCGGACGCCGACATGGGCTGATTCGCCAGCGGCTGGATGAGCCGGGCGAGGGCCTCGGCGAGGCTGCGCACCGGCAGGCCCTGGTGCGACTCCGGACCCTCGGCCGCGAGCTCGGCGCCGAACTTCTCCGCCCAGTCCACCGCGGGCACGACGTGCCGCCGGATCGCCTTCGGCAGCGCCCGAAGCAGCGCCGTGACCAACTCCGCGCGCAGTCCCGGCACCTGCCAGTCGAAGCCGGTGTCCTGCACCTGCTGCAGCAGCGCGAGCGGGATCACGACGCTCACGCCGTCGTCGGGCGCACCCGGCTCGAACCGGTAGGCGAGACCGAGCACCTGGTCGCCCTGCGCCCAGCGCGTGGGGAAGTCGCGCTGATCGGCGCGGTCGGTGTCGTCGAGCAGATCGTCCTCGCGCATCACGAGCAGCTTCGGCGTGCTCGTGAGCGCCTGCCGCCACCACGACTCGAACGAGCGCACGTCGAAGACGTCGGCGGGGATCCGCTCGTCGTAGAACCGGAACACCGCCTCATCGCCGACGAGGATGTCGCGGCGGCGCTCGCGCTCCTCGAGCTTCTCCAGGCGGCGGCGCAGCTCGGCGTTGCTGCGCCAGAACGCCGAGACCCGCTTGTCGATCCGGCTCGGATCCCACTCGCCCTCGACGAGCGCGTGGCGCAGGAACAGCTCCCTCGCTGCGGCGCGATCGATGCGCGCGAACTGCACGCGGCGGCGCGCGACGATCTCCACGCCGAACAGGGTCACCTTCTCGAAGGCGACGGCGGCACCCGCCTCCTTGGACCAGTGCGGTTCGGAGACCTGGCGTTTGGCGAGGTCACCCGCGAGTGCCTCCGCCCAGGCCGGGTCGATCGCCGCGGCGGTGCGCGCGAACGTGCGCGAGGTCTCCACGATCTCCGCGGCCATCACCGCACGCGGGGCCTTCTTGCGCAGGGCCGAGCCGGGGAACAGCGAGAAGCGGATGCCGCGGGCGCCGCGGTACTCGGCGACCCGGCGCTTCGGATCCTTCTGGCCGCCCTTCGTCGGAGGGCCCTTTGCGAGATTGCGCTCGTCGAGCACCCCGATCTGGCTGAGCAGGCCCGCCAGCAGTGCCCGGTGCACGGCATCCGGGTCCGCGGTCGGGGCGGCATCGCCTCTGCCGGATTTCGGCACGAGCGTGCGCAGCTGGCGGTGCACGTCGAACCATTCGCGCACGCGCACGTAGTTCAGGTGTTCGGCACGGCAGAGCCGGCGGAACGCGCTGGATCCGAGTTCCTTCTGCTGCTCGCGCAGGTGGTTCCACAGGTTCAGGATCGAGAGGAAGTCGCTGGTCGGATCGGCGAACCGGGCGTGCATGCGCTCCGCCTCATCGCGCACGCCCTGCGGCGCGTCCGCCGACGGGCGCTCGCGCACGTCCTGGATGGACAGCCCCGCGACGATCGCGAGCACGGGGGCGGTCACGTCCGTCTTCGCGGACGCGATGAGCATGCGGGCGAAGCGCGGGTCGATCGGCATGCGGGCGATGTCGCGCCCGATGCGGGTGAGGCGGGGGGCCTCGCCGTCGCCGCCGCGGCCCGGGCGGCCCGTCTGCACGGCGCCGAGCTCGACGAGCAGGTCGAGCGCGGAGCGCACGTCGCGGGACTCCGGGGGAGTGAGGAACGGGAACTCCGTGATGTCGCCGAAGCCCAGGCTCAGCATCTGCAGCACGACCGCGGCGAGCGAGGTGCGCAGGATCTCGGGCTCGGTGTACTCGGGGCGCTTGTCGAAGTCGTCCTCGCCGTAGAGCCGGATCGCGATACCGGCGCTGGTGCGGCCGGCGCGGCCCGAACGCTGGTTCGCGGACGCCTGCGACACCGCCTCGATCGGGAGCTGCTGCACCTTGGAGCGGCTGCTGTAGCGCGAGATGCGCGCCGTGCCGGTGTCGACCACGTACTTGATGCCGGGCACCGTGAGGCTCGTCTCGGCGACGTTCGTAGCGAGCACGACCCGGCGGCGCAGACCCGCCACGGTCGACGGTTCGAACACGCGGTGCTGCTCGGCGGCCGACAGCCGTCCGTACAGGGGCAGCACCTCCACGGGCGCCGTGGCCGAGCGGTACGCGCCGCGGATCGCGTCGGCGGCATCACGGATCTCGGCCTCGCCGGGCAGGAACACGAGCACGTCGCCGCGCTCCTCGCGGTCGAGTTCGCGCAGCGCCCGCACGATCGCGGTGACCTCGTCCTCGGGTTCGGCCTCCCGCTTCCCCCGAGCAGTACGCAGGAGAGCCGGGCTGTTGCGCGCGTGAGAAGCCGACTCGGATCCGGAATCTCCTGCGTCGTGTTCGGGGCGGGGGGACTCCTCCACCAGCGGTCGGTACCGGATCTCGACCGGATACGTGCGCCCGGACACCTCGATCACAGGCGCCGGTTCACCGTGCGCGTCGGCGAAGTGCCGCGCGAAGCTGTGCGGGTCGATCGTCGCCGAGGTGATGATCACCTTGAGGTCCGGCCGCTCGGGCAGGATCCGGTGCAGATATCCGAGCAGGAAGTCGACGTTGAGGGAGCGCTCGTGCGCCTCATCGATGATGATCGTGTCGTAGCGGCGCAGCAGCCGATCCCGATGGATCTCGCCCAGCAGGATCCCGTCGGTCATGAGCGCGATCCGGGTCTCGTCCGAGACCTGGTCGGTGAAGCGCACCTTGTAGCCGACGAGCCCGCCGAGCGGCACGCGCAGCTCCTCGGCCACGCGCTCCGCGATGGTGCGGGCCGCAAGGCGGCGGGGCTGGGTGTGCGCGATGCGCTCGCGGCCGAGCTCCAGGCAGATCTTCGGCAGCTGCGTGGTCTTGCCGGATCCGGTCGCGCCCGCGACCACGACCACCTGATGGTCGCGGATCGCGGCGGCGATCTCGTCGCGCGCGGCACTGACCGGCAGTTCCGGCGGGTAGGTGATGACGGGCGCAGACATAGCCCTCCAGCCTAACCCGCCCGATCGGGATCCTAGGCTGGATCCATGACGACGATCCCGCGCATCACCCTGAACGACGGCCACACCATCCCACAGCTCGGCTACGGGGTGTTCAAGGTCGACCCGGCCGACACCGAACGCACCGTGAGCGAGGCGCTCGAGATCGGCTACCGGCACATCGACACCGCGGCGATCTACGGCAACGAGTCCGGTGTCGGCGCGGCGATCGCGCGCAGCGGCATCCCGCGCGACGAGCTGTTCATCACCACCAAGCTGTGGAACGACCGGCATGACGGCGACGAGCCCGACACCGCGATCCAGGAGAGCCTGGACAAGCTCGGGCTCGACCGCGTCGACCTCTACCTCGTGCACTGGCCGACCCCGGCGAAGGACAACTACGTGCACGCCTGGGAGAAGGTCGTGGCGATCCGCGACCGGGGCCTGGCGACCTCTGCAGGCGTGTCGAACTTCCTCGTGCCGCACCTGGAGCGCATCGTCGCCGAGACCGGCGTCACGCCCGCGGTCGACCAGATCGAGCTGCACCCCGCCTACCAGCAGCGCGACGTCGGCTCCTGGGCGCGCGACCACGACGTGAAGATCGAGGCGTGGGGTCCGCTCGGCCAGGGCAAGTACGACCTGTTCGGCATCCCCGCCGTCGCGGATGCCGCGGCCGCGCACGGCAAGAGCCGGGCGCAGGTCGTGCTGCGCTGGCATCTGCAGAAGGGCAACATCGTGTTCCCGAAGTCGGTGCGCGCGGAGCGCCTGCGGGAGAACCTGGACGTGTTCGACTTCGCGCTGAGCGACGTCGAGTTCGCGGCGATCTCGGCGCTCGACCCCGGCGACGGATCCGGCCGCGTCGCCTCGCACCCGGACGAGGTCAACTGATCTCTGATCCACGGGCTGCCGGCCCGGCGTAGCGTGAAGCCATGAGCAACCGCCTCGCCGGAACCGGCAGCCCGTATCTGCGCGCGCACGCGGACAACCCGGTGGACTGGTACCCGTGGGGCGAGGAGGCGTTCGTCGAGGCGCGCCGCCGCGACGTGCCGGTGCTGATCTCGATCGGCTACTCCACGTGCCACTGGTGCCACGTGATGGCCCGGGAGTCGTTCCAGGATCCGGCCACGGCCGAGGCGCTGAACCGCGGCTTCGTGGCGATCAAGGTCGACCGGGAGGAGCATCCCGAGGTCGACGCCGCCTACATGGCGGCGGCCTCCGCGTTCACCCAGGATCTGGGCTGGCCTCTCACGGTGTTCACCACGCCGTCCGGGCGGGCCTTCCACGCGGGGACGTACTTCCCGCCTGTGCCGCGGGGGCAGCTCCCGGCGTTTCGCACCGTGCTCGCGGCCGTCCGCGAGGCCTGGACCGACCGCCGCACGGAGGTCGAGGAGCTGGCCGGTGCGGTGGCGGGCGCCCTCGAGTCCTCGGCGGCGGTGGATCCCTCCCCGCTGCCGGATGAGGAGGCGCTCGCCGCGGCCGCGGACGGGATCGCCGGCCGGGAGGACCGGAGACACGGCGGCTTCGGCACGGCGCCGAAGTTCCCGGTCGCCACGACCCTGCGGTTCCTGCAGGCGGAGGGACGTGCCGACGTCGTCGAGCGCGCACTCGACGCGATGGCCGCGTCGGAACTGAGGGACGAGGACGGCGGCTTCTTCCGCTACGCCACGCAGCAGGACTGGACCGTGCCGCACTACGAGCGCATGCTCATCGACAACGCCCAGCTGCTCGAGGTGGCCGTCGATGCGGACCGCGCGGACGTGGCGCGCGGCATCGCCCGGTTCCTGCTCGGGGTGCTGCAACGCCCCGGCGGCGGGTTCGGCGCCGCGCAGGATTCGGAGTCCGTGATCGACGGGCAGCGGAGCGAGGGCGGCTACTACCGCCGCCCGATCGCGGCACGCCAGGGCTTGCAGCCGCCGGCCGTCGACGGCAAGGTCATCACGGGCTGGAACGGGCTCGCGATCGGCGCGCTCGCCCGTGCCGGATCCGTGCTCGGCGAGCAGACCTGGATCGACGCGGCAGCCCGCGCCGCGGAGACCGTGCTGGCCGTGAACCGCGACGCGGCCGGGCGCCTCGTGCGCACCTCCCTCGACGGCGTGCCCTCGGCGGCCGTCGCCACCGACGCCGACCTGGGACTGCTCGCGGACGGGCTGTTCGCCCTCGCTCTCGCCACGGGCGACGTACGCTGGGCGACGCGCGGGCTCGCGGTGCTCACGGCGGACGCGACCACCGATCCGGTGCTCGCCGCGTACGCGATCCCCACCACCGCGGACGGCGGTGACGGCGACCTGCCCTCCGGTGCATCCGCGCGGGCCGCGGCGGAGCTGACCGCCTGGCGGCTCGGGGCGGGGGAGCAGCACCGCGAGCGCGCCGAGGCCCTGGTCTCGGCGCACGCGGGGCAGGCGCTGCGACAGCCGTTCGGATCCGGTGCGCTCCTGCGCGCGGCGACCGGCATCGCCCGCCCGCCCCGGCAGATCGTGGCCGTGACCTCTGAGCCGCGCGGCGCGCTCGCGATCGCCGCGCGCGCCGCCGATGCCGATCTCACCGCCGTGCTGACGCCGCAGCAGGTGCGCGCCTTCGCCGAGGCGGGCTTCACTCTCTTCGACGGGCGCGACGGCGCGGACGGCGTGGTGCATGACTGCCGCGGCTTCGTGTGCCGGCTGCCGGTGGCGGATCCGGCGCTCGTGCCGATCGCGCGCTGAAAGCTGCTCTCCCGCCGGATCTGGGCAATCTGCGCAGACATTCTGCCGACGGTGGCGACACGCTGTGCGGGATGCGCACTGAACCCTGGTCCGTTTGCCCAGCCGAGAGTGCCGGTCTACGCTGGCGAGGCCCCGGCAGCGTCGCCGCCCACGCCCTGACGGCGTCGCTCGAGGCCGCTTCCCCACCCGGCTCGCAGCAAGGACGCCTCCTGACGATGACCACGCAACGGCAGACCCCGCCGACCAACCCGCGCCTGGACGCGGTCCCCGCCTACAAGCAGGGACGTTCCGCACCCGCCGGGGCGTCGAAGCTCTCGTCGAACGAGTCGCCGCACCCGCCGCTGCCGTCCGTGGTGTCCGCGATCGCCGACCGGCTCGGATCCATCCACCGCTACCCGCAGATGGCCGCGCCCGAGATCATCGGGCGACTCGCCGCGCGCTACGGCGTGGACCCGGCGCTCGTGACCGTGGGAGCCGGATCCGTCGAGCTGGCCGCGCAGCTCATCCATGCCGTGGCCGGCGAGGGCGACGAGGTCATGTTCGCGTGGCGCTCGTTCGAGGCCTACCCGTCGCTCGTGCGGATCGCCGGTGCGACGCCGGTCATGGTGCCGTTGGACGCCGAGCACCGGCACGACCTCGACGCGATGCTCGCGGCGATCACCGACCGCACCCGCCTGATCTTCGTCTGCAACCCGAACAACCCCACCGGCACTGTCGTGGGAGCCGCCGAGCTCGAGCGGTTCGTGGCCGCCGTACCGCAGGACGTGCTCGTCGTGATCGATGAGGCGTACGTGCACTTCGACGGTTCGACGTACTTCGTTGACGCGGCATCGGCGACGGATCCGGAGCGCGGCGCGGGGCTGGAGCTGTTCCGCCGCCACCCGCACGTCGCCGTGCTGCATACCTTCTCGAAGGCGTACGGGCTCGCAGGTCTGCGTATCGGCTACGCCATCGCCCCCGCCGCGATCGCCGAGGCGCAGCGCAAGGTCGCCGTGCCGTTCGGCGTGACCGACCTCGCGCAGGCCGCCGCCGTCGCCTCGCTGGACGCACAGGACGAGCTGGCCGTGCGCATCGGCGAGGTCGTCGTGCAGCGCGACCGGCTGCATGGCGTGCTCGTCGCCGCGGGCTGGCCCGCGGTCGCCTCCGAGGCGAACTTCGTGTGGGTTCCGGCGGCGGAGCGCACGGCTCTGCTCGACGAGCTGCTGCACGCCGGTGGCGTCGTGGCCCGCACCTTCCCGGGGGAGGGAGTGCGGATCTCGGCCGGATCCGCCCTGGACATCGACCGGGTCGAGGCCGCTCTGGCCGCCCAGACCATTCTGACCGCAGACGTTCGCGAGGAGGCGACCGCATGACCACCGAGCTGCCCCTGACCACGACCACCACCAAGGGCCTGCAGCCGGGCCTGACGCGGCGTCAGATCTCGATGATGGGTCTCGGCGGTGCCATCGGCGCCGGCCTGTTCGTCGGATCCGGCCAGGCGATCGGCATCGCCGGCCCCGCCGTGATCATCTCCTACCTCGTCGCGGGCACGATCGTCGTGCTCGTCATGGCGATGCTCGCCGAGATGGTCGCGGCGAACCCGTCTTCCGGGGCGTTCAGCTCCTATGCGCAGAAGGCCATGGGACGCAGCGCCGGCAGTGCCGTCGGGTGGCTGTACTGGATCCAGCTGGTCGTCGTGATCGCCGCAGAGGCCACCGGCGCTGCCGGGATCGTCGCGCACCGCTTCCCCGGCCTGCCGGAGTGGGCGTGGGTGCTGCTGTTCGTGCTCGCGCTCACCGTCGTGAACCTGCTCGGCGTGCGCAACTACGGGCGCTTCGAGTTCTGGTTCGCCGCGATCAAGGTCGCCGCGATCATCGCGTTCCTCGTCGTCGGCGTGCTCGCCATCGTCGGGCTCATCCCCGGCAGCCCTGCCGCCGGCGTCGGCAACCTGGTCGATCACAGCGGGTTCGCCCCCACCGGCATCGCCGGAATCGCAGGCGCGCTGCTCATCGTCGTCTTCGCGTTCGGCGGCACCGAGGTCGTCGCGATCGCGGCCGCCGAGTCGGACGACCCGGCGCGCAACATCGGCCGGATCGTGCGTCAGGTGATGGTGCGGATCCTGGTGTTCTACGTCGGATCCATCTTCGTCATCGTCGCGGTGCTGCCATGGAACTCCAAGGAGGTGCTCGCGGGTCCGTTCTCCGCCGTGCTGGACACCCTCAGGGTGCCCGGCGTGGGCCTGGTCATGGATCTCATCGTGATCGTCGCGCTGCTGTCGGCCATGAACGCGAACATCTACGGCGCCTCGCGCATGGCCTTCTCGCTCGGCGAGCGCGGCCTCGCGCCGCTGGCGCTGACCCGCACGAGCATGCACGGCGTACCGCGGGTGGCCGTGCTGAGCTCGGTCGCGTTCGGCTTCGTCACCGTGATCCTGAACTGGATCTGGCCCGAGCAGGTGCTCCCGGCGCTGCTGAACGTCGTCGGATCCACGATCCTCGTGATGTGGGCGGCGACCGCGCTCGCGCAGTTCATCCTGCGTCGCCGCGCCGACGCGGCCGGCACGGTGCTGCCCGTGCGGATGATCGGCTTCCCGTGGCTGTCGATCCTCACGCTCGTGCTGCTCGCCGCCGTGGTCGTGCTGACGATGTTCGACGCCGGAGCGCGCACCCAGCTGCTGCTGACGCTCGGTCTCACCGTTCTGCTGCTCGTCGTCGCCCGCCTCACCCGCGGCCTCGCGCGCCCCGGCGTGCTCAAGGACGCCGACGACCGGTCGGCGCTGCGCTGATGCGGATCGATGCCCTCGACGCGGCGCTCATCCGGCTGCTGACGGACGAGCCGCAGCTGCCCGTGCTGGAGTGCGCGCGCCGGCTCGGCGTGGCGCGCGGCACGGTGACCAGCCGGCTCGCACGGCTGCACGAGAACGGCGTGATCGAGGGCATCGTGCCGCGCATCGACCCACGTGGGTTCGGCTACGCCCTGACCGCGTTCTGCCAGGTGGAGATCGACCAGAAGGTCGGGCACGACGACGTCGCGGATGCGCTGGCGTCGGCGATCCCCGAGGTGGTCGACATGTACACCGTCACCGGGGCGAGCGACATGCAGCTGCGTCTCGTCGCGCACAGCGCGGAGCAGCTGCAGGAGGTGCTGGACCGCATCGCCCTGGTGCCAGGGGTGGCCCGCACCGCCAGCTCCATCGCCATGCGCACGCACCTGAGCGGGCGCGTGCTCCCGCTCGTGGAGCACGCCGCCCGCGGATGACACGGCGCTCGTACCGTGCGCGCCGGGACCGCCTCAGCCCCCGTTGCGCGGGTGCCGCCGGGCGGCCCGCTCGTTGCCGCGCCGGTAGTTCCCGGTGACGCGCGCCATGAGCAGCTGCGGATCCTGCGTCTGCACGTCGTCGAGGAACTCGACCGCACGGCGGCCGCGCAGCGTGGTCGCGACCACGCCACGGTGCGTGATGATCACGTCCTCGCCGCGCATCGCATAGCTGAAGTCCGAGGGTGCCGGCATCGGGCTACTCGTCGTTCCCGGTCCAGCCCTTGTGGCGGAACCACCACCACATGAGCCCGGCCGCGATCGCCATGGATCCGAGCCCGAGCAGGAGGAACGACCACTCGCCGACCAGGATCTTGCCGGTCAGGAACTCGAAGTTCATCCCGAAGAACCCGGTGAGGAAGCTCAGCGGCAGGAAGATCGACGCGATGATCGCGAGCTGCTTCGAGGTCTCGCCCTGCCGGTTCGCGACCATCGACAGGTAGAGGTCGGTGCAGCCGGCGACCATGTCGTGGTAGCCGTCGAGCTCGTCGGTGATGCGGATCAGGTGGTCGTAGATGTCGCGGAAGTAGTCGTGGCTGTCGCTCTCGAGCCCCGCCAGATCCGTGATCACCTCCGCCTGCCGGGCGAACAGGTCCCGCATGGGCACGACCGCGCGGCGCAGCGTCATCAGCAGGCGCTTGAGGGCGAATGTCTGCTGCAGCTCGCGGCGCCCGCCGCCGGCGACGATCGCGTCCTCCAAGTCGTTGATCTCCTCGTCGAGGTCGCTGAGCACGGGGAAGTAGCTGTCCACGATCACGTCGATGATCTTGTAGACGTAGTAACGCTCGGTCTTGGGGGCGACGGAGTTCTGCAGCAGCGTGCGCACCTGGCGCAGATCCTGGAACCGCTCGGCGTGCACCGTGACGATGTAGTCGCCGGTGAGGTGGCAGTGCACCTCCTCGAGCGGATGGTCGTTGCCGTCTTCCGGATGCGCGGCGACAGCGGCCTGCAGCACCAGGAGGGCGCCGTCGCCGTACACGTCCAGTTTCGGGCGCTGACCCATCCGCTGCGTGTCCTCGATCGCGAGCGGATGCCATCCGAGAGCGGTGCCGATCTCCTGGACCTCCGCGGCGGTGGGCGCGGCCAGATCCAGCCAGAAGAACTCGCCCTGTGCGCGCAGGGCCGCGATCAGATCGGTGTCGAAGGTGTCGAGGATGCGCATCTCAGATCCAGGTGATCATCCAGTTGTGCGCCTGCCAGTACCAGTACGGCAGGGGCAGGCCGAGCCAGAGCGGTAGCCAGAACACGCTCACCAGCACGATGAGCACCACGATCACCATGACCGTGCGCTGCCCGCTCTGCCGGCGGTGCCGGTCATCGTCGGGCCGACCGGCGATGTCGCGCAGCGCGAGCGCGAGCGCGAGGATCAGGAACGGTGCCATCGCCACCGTGTAGAACTGGAAGATCGTGCGCTCGGGGAACGCCAGCCAGGGCAGGTAGGTCGCGCCGAGGCCGACGAGGGGGATCGCGTAGCTCCACGGCATCGGCGAGCGCCGCACCAGGCCGCGCACGAACCGCACCAGCAGGTACACGGCCGCAGCGACGCCGAGATACCAGATCAGCGGGTTCGGGATCGACAGGATCGTGCCGATGCAGTGCGAGTCGCCGAAGCACGGTTGGTCCTGCCCGCCGACCCAGAACGAGGTGGGGCGGATCAGGAACGGCCACTGCCATGCCGGGCTGGCGTAGGGATGGGGGCTGGTGAGCCCGACATGGAACGCCAGGATGTCGGAGTGGTACCGGAACCACGACGTGAGCACGTTGTCGGTCACGGTGCGGTCGTAGCCGCCCTTCGTGACGAACCAGCCCGTCCACGAGGCCAGGTACACGGCGGCGGCGACGGGCACGAGCAGCAGGAAGCTCACGGGTCCCTGGCGAACGGCGGCGTCGGTGGGCCAGAGCGCCACGCCTGCTCGGCGGCGGGCCAGGGCGTCCGTGACGACGAGGTAGATGCCCGCGGCGGCCAGCACGTACCCGCCCGACCACTTCACCGAGGTCGCCGCGCCCAGCGCGACACCGGCGGCGAGCACCCACGGCCGACTGCACAGCACCCGGCCCCACAGCGGCGGCTCGTCGCCGCGCGCGTGGAAGGCGGGCGACTCCAGCCGCGCCATGCTCTGCCGTCGGTCGTACACGAGGAACAGGATCCCCAGCACGATGAAGAAGGTGAGGATCCCGTCGAGCAGGCCGATCCGGCTGAGCACGATGCCGAGGCCGTCGATGGCGAGGAACAGGGCCGCGAGGGACGCGACGGCGATCGAACGGCTGAGCGCCTTCGCGAGCAGGTACACCACGAGCACGGTGAGCGTGCCGAGGATCGCCCCGGAGATGCGCCAGCCGAAGCTGGATCCGGGGCCGAAGGCGGCGATGCCGAGCGCGATCAGCCATTTGCCCAGCGGCGGATGCACGACGAAGGCGGCCGCGTCCTGGAGGGCGCTCGTGTCGCCCTTCGGGAACATGTCGTTCGCGCCGTTGCCCCACGTGCCCTCGTAGCCCTGCACCCACAGCGACCAGGCGTCCTTGACGTAGTACGTCTCGTCGAAGACGATCATGTGCGGATGCTGCAGCCCGACGATCCGCAGCGCCCCGGCCAGCAGGGTGATCAGCGTGGGCGCCAGCCAGCTCAGCAGCCGCAGACGCACGGGATCCAGGATCCACGCATCGCGGATCCGCTCCCAGGCGGTCGGACGATCATCGCTCCACGTGCCCACGAGATCACGGGCGCTGGGAAGCGGTCGTCCGGCTGGATCCGGTCCATGCGGGGAGGGCGCGGTCACCCGCCCAGCCTATGCTTGGGCGGGTGATCATCCTCGCGGCCACTCCGATCGGAAATCTGGGCGATGCGTCCCGCCGGCTGGTCGAGGTACTGGAGAACGCGACGATCGTGGCGGCGGAGGACACCCGCACCACCCAGCGGCTGCTGCAGGGCCTCGGCATCGCGAACCGGCCGCGGCTCATCGCGCTGCACGACCACAACGAGAAGGCGAAGGCAGCCGAGCTCGCCGAACTCGCCGCGGACCAGGACGTGGTGGTGGTCAGCGATGCCGGCATGCCGACCGTGAGCGACCCCGGCTACGGGCTGGTCGCGGCCGCCGCCGAGCGCGGGGTCACCGTCACCGCGATCCCGGGCCCGAGCGCCGTCGTCACGGCACTCGCCGTGTCGGGGCTGCCCACCGACCGGTTCACATTCGAGGGGTTCCTGCCGCGCAAGCCGGCGGAGCGGCGCTCGGCGCTGGCCGCGCTCGCGACGGAACCGCGCACGATCGTGTTCTTCGAATCGCCGTCGCGCCTGGCCGCGACCCTCGAGGACATGGCCGCCGCATTCGGCGCTTCTCGGCGGGCAGCGGTGTGCCGCGAGTTGACGAAGCTCTACGAGCAGGTGCGCCGTGGCGGGCTCTCCGAGCTCGCGGACTGGGCGGCCGAGGGCGTGAAGGGCGAGATCGTGGTGGTGGTCTCCGGTGCCGAGCCGCGGGCGGTGTCGCCCGAGGACGCGCTCGCCCAGGTGCAGGCCCTCGTCGCCTCGGGCGTGCGGCTCAAGGACGCCTGCGCAGAAGTGGCCGCCGCCACCGGCCTCGGATCCCGCGACCTGTACCAGGCCGCGCTCGCCGCGCGCTGACGGTCTGCGGGGGACGGCCGCGCGAGTGCACCGGTCGTTGTCGAGCACACCGGATCCCCGCGGGAGGTTCCGGTGCGGTCGACAGGATCCGGTGCACTCGAGACACCCGGTGAACGGGACGGCGCGGCGTCGCACTCGGACGACCCCCGGGGGAGAGGCTGGTCGGATGCAGGATGAGCAGGTGGCTGCGGCGTACGACGCCCGCGCGGCGGAGTACATCGCGCTGATCGGGCGCATCGACCGGATGGAGCGCGCCGACGCCCTGCTCATCGAGCGCTGGCGGGACGAGACGCCGGGTGCCCTGCTGGACGCCGGCTGCGGCCCGGGGCTCTGGACGGCCGTCCTGGCCCAGGATGCGCGAGAGGTCGTCGGGGTGGACGTCTCGTCCGCGTTCCTCTCCGCGGCGCGCGCCGCGCATCCGCGTCTGCGGTTCGAGAAGGCGTCGATCCGGGAACTGCCGTTCGCCGATGGGGCGTTCGGCGGCATCCTCGCCTGGTACTCGCTGATCCACATCGATCCTGCCGAACTGCCCGCGACGCTGGCCGAGCTCGTGCGAGTGCTCGCGCCGGGCGGACGGATCCTGATCGGCTTCTTCCACGGCGAGCCGGGCGTGCAGTTCGCACACGCCGTCGCGCCCGCCTACTACTGGTCTGCGGGCGCGCTGACGGCGCTGCTCGGCGACGCGGGCCTCGCCGTCGTGCACGCCGAGCGTCGCGAGCGCGAGCCCGGCGCTGCGGGCAGCGTCCGCCCGCATGGCGTCGTGATCGCCGAGCGCGGCTGACGCGTTCGGGCGGAGTTCTCACGTTCGGGCGGACGGATTCGCGCGGATCCTCCTCCCGAGTGGGAGTTCTCCTCCCGAACGGGGCGAACGGGGGACGCGATCCGCGACGCCCGCCGCCGTCATCGTCCGAACGGCGCCTCGCTTCCCGCCTAGAATCGAACGCATGCCCGCAGGCGAGTCCTTCTACATCACCACGCCGATCTACTACCCGTCGGACGTGCCCCACATCGGGCACGGCTACACCAGCGTCGCCGTGGACACCCTCGCGCGCTGGCACCGCCAGTCGGGCGATGACACCTGGATGCTCACCGGCACCGATGAGCACGGCCAGAAGATGCTGCGCGCGGCCGCGGCGAACGGCGTGACGCCGCAGGAGTGGGTGGACAAGCTCGTCAGCGAGAGCTGGTTCCCGCTGCTGGAGACCCTCGACGTCGCCAACGACGACTTCATCCGCACGACGCAGGAGCGGCACGAGACCAACGTGCAGGTCTTCTTCCAGCGGCTGTACGACGCCGGCTACATCTACGCCGGCGAGTACGAGGCGCTGTACTGCGTGGGCTGCGAGGAGTTCAAGCCGGAGAGCGAGATCGTCGACGGCACCGGCCCCTTCGAGGGGCTCAAGGTCTGCGCGATCCACTCCAAGCCGCTCGAGCTGCTGCAGGAGAAGAACTACTTCTTCAAGCTCAGCGAGTTCCAGGACCGCCTGCTCGAGCTGTACAAGACCGAGCCCGACTTCGTGCGCCCCGACTCGGCGCGCAACGAGGTCGTCTCGTTCGTCTCGCAGGGCCTGAAGGACCTCTCCATCTCGCGCTCCACGTTCGACTGGGGCATCCCGCTGCCGTGGGACACCTCGCACGTCATCTACGTGTGGGT
>JAFDWM010000306.1 GCA_018268455.1 Actinomycetota bacterium
GTCGACGATCCTGCGGCGATGTCGCACGCGTGGCTCATCACCGGGCCGCCCGGATCCGGTCGCTCCACTCTCGCCACCGCGTTCGCGGCGGCCCTGATCGCCGCCCCCGGCGACGAGCAGACCATGCACCAGGTGCTCGCCGGCACCCATCCCGACGTCACCGTGCTGCGCACCGAGAAGGTCATCATCTCGATCGCCGAAGCCCGCGCCCTCGTGGAGCGCTCGTACTTCGGCCCGTCCAGCGGTCGCTACCGCGTGATCGTCGTCGAGGACGCCGATCGCATGACCGAGCGCACCTCGAACGTGCTGCTGAAGGCGCTGGAGGAGCCGCCCGAGCAGACGGTGTGGATCCTGTGCGCGCCGAGCGAGGCGGATCTGCTGCCCACGATCCGCTCCCGGGTGCGGTCGCTGCGGCTGCGCGAGCCCGATGTCGCCTCCGTCGCCGAGCTCATCGTGCGGCGCACGGGCGCGGATCCGGTGGTCGCCGAGCAGGCGGCCCGGCACGCGCAGCGGCACATCGGCATGGCGCAGCGGCTCGCGACCGATGAGGCCGCCCGGAATCGGCGCGAGCAGACCCTGCGTGCGGTGCTCGCGGCCCGTGGCGTGAGCGACGCCGTCGAGGTCGCCGGGCAGATCGTGCTGGCCGCGACCGACGACGCGAAGGCGCTCACCGCGGCGCGGGATGAGGCCGAGCGACGCTCGCTGCTGCACACGGTGGGCATCGCGGAGGGTCAGGCGGTGCCGCCCGCCGTGCGCTCCCAGATCAACGCCCTCGAAGACGAGCAGAAGCAGCGCGCGAAGCGCAGCGTGCGCGATGGGCTCGACCGCGTGCTCACCGACCTGCAGTCCCTGTTCCGCGACGTCGTGATGCTGCAGTTCGGGCGGGGAGGCGTTCTCATCAACCGTGAGCTCGAACCCGAGCTCACGGCGCTGGCCTCCGCCTGGCCGCCCGAACGCACGCTGCTCGTGCTCGACCACCTTGCCGAGACCCGGGAATCGCTCGAGCGCAACGTCGCTCCGGCGCTCGCCCTCGAGAGCCTGCTCGTCACCGTCACGAGCGGGAGGAGATCATGACCACGCGTTCCGCCTCGCGCCTGCGCCGCATCACGACCGTGACCGCCGGACTCGTCATCGCCGCACTCGCCCTCACCGGCTGCCTCTACTCGATGATCCCGGCGGGATCCGCGTCGCCCGGCCCGACGGCGACGCCTGACACCTCGGGGGTGTCGGGCGAGCTCACCTCCTTCTACGGGCAGAAGCTCACCTGGAAGAACTGCGGCAGCGGCATGGACTGCACCACGGTCACCGCGCCGCTGGACTGGGAGAACCCGGCCAAGGCCTCGATCGATCTGGCCGTGGTCCGCCACCGTGCGTCCGGTGCGGCGAAGGGCTCGCTGCTGACCAACCCCGGCGGCCCCGGCGCGAGCGGGGTCGACCTGATCAAGTCGAGCCTCAGCTTCGCGGTCAGCACCACGCTGGCGAAGAACTACGACGTGATCGGCTTCGACCCGCGCGGCGTCGGATCCTCGACCGCCGTGAAATGCTTCGACGCGAAGGACATGGACGCCTACCTGTACGACCTCCGTCCCGGGGCCCGCGGAAGCGCCGAATGGACCGATGCCGTGAACGCGGCGAACAAGCGCTTCGCCGACGCGTGCGAGAAGAACAGCGACGGCATCCTTCCCTACATCACCACGGTCAACTCCGCCCGCGACATGGACCTGCTGCGCGCCGTGCTGGGCGACAAGAAGCTCAACTACCTCGGCTACTCATACGGAACGTTCCTCGGCGCCACCTATGCCGAGCTGTATCCGCAGCGCGTCGGTCATCTGGTGCTCGACGGGGCGATCGATCCGGCGGTGTCGAGCCTCGACGTGAGCACCACGCAGGCGATCGGATTCGAGTCGGCGCTGCGCGCCTACATGGCCGACTGCCTCAAGAACAAGAAGTGCCCGTTCCAGGGCACGGTCGACGAGGCGATGTCGGATCTGGGCGCGCTCCTGGCCGGCCTCGAACGGTCTCCGCAGCGCAACAGCGACGGCCGCATGCTCGGTCCCGACTCGATGATGACGTCGATCGTCGCCGCCCTGTACTCGCAGGACAGCTGGTCGTATCTGACCGAGTCGCTCGCGGCGGTGCTCAAGGGGGATCCGTCGATCGCCTTCCAGCTCGCGGACTTCTACAACAACCGTCAGAACGGCACGTACACGGACAACTCCACCGAGGCGTTCAACGCGTACAACTGCATGGACTATCCGACCGACGACGACCCGGCCGCCAAGGCGGCGTCGGATGCGAAGATCCGCGCGGAGGCGCCCACGGTCGCCCCGTACTGGAGCGGACCCGATCTGTGCGCGCAGTGGCCGTATCCGCCGACGGGAAAGCGCGGTGAGATCCACGCCGCCGGATCCGGTCCGATCCTCGTCGTCGGCACCACCAACGACCCGGCCACGCCCTACGCGTGGGCGCAGTCGCTCGCGAAGCAGCTCGACGGCGGCGTGCTGATCACCCGCGTCGGCGAGGGGCACACCGGGTACAACAAGGGCAACACCTGCGTCGACGACGCGGTGGACGCCTACTTCGTCGACGGCACGGTGCCGGACAAGGCGGGGATCCGCTGCGAATAGACCGCACGCGGATCCACCGCTCGCCGGGGCGTGAGGTGGCCGTGCCGCGCCCGGGATCGCCTTGGTTCGCGGCACCCTCCCGGACAGGGTAAGATCGTTCATCGTGCGGTTCGCCGCATGCGCATCCCCTCGGGTGTGCGCCGCTTTAGCTCAGTCGGCAGAGCATTTCACTCGTAATGAAAAGGTCGTCAGTTCGATTCTGACAAGCGGCTCCACCAGGAAAGGCCTGGTCCAGACGAACAATCTGGGCCAGGCCTTTTTCATGCTCCGGGTGGGTCGTGGGGCGAACATGGGGCGGGCGCGAAAACCGCCCCTGGAGACCCCGACAACTGTTCCTGGCACAATCACACAGGGGGCGGGTTTTCAGACGGTCACAGCCCACATGGTGCAGTAACCCTCGGGTGTTGTGGCGCTCATGGTGTCGGTGATCGGGCATGACGTGTTCGATGCCCCGGCCTGCCCTAACTGTGGAACCGTGCTCCGCGACCAGGGCGGCGCGCTTTCCTGCCCAGTGCATGGGGTGATCTACCCTTGGCCGAGTGGCGTCGTGATGCCGCCCGAGTTCGACGGGCCCGACATCTGGGATCGGTGAAGATCCAGGGTGATCCTAAGCTGGGCTCATGAACGAAGGTCACCTTGGGGCGGACTCACAGTGGTCGACGTACGAATCCAACGTCCAGGCGTACCGCGGGCTGTCCATGTCGGCACAGTCACTATTTCTGGCAGTGGGAGCAATCCTGCTCGGATTTGGGATGAAGATCCCGTTCTTCACGGTCCTCGCGATGGCGATCATCTCGACGTGGTACGTGTTCTTCCCCGTGATCTTCGCCCGCACCGCGATCGCCGACTATCACAAGTTCAACATGGAACGCCGGTTCGCTCGGAACGGGGAACGCGCCAGCGACCCGGCCGAACCGTTGCGTGAGAAAGACTACGCCAACGTCCTCCACGGGCGAGCACTCCGACGGAAGGTCTACGCTGGTATGCAGCTTCCGGGACAGCCGCCATTTCACACACTGCGTGAGACTCGCCGCAAGTTGGACCTGATCATGCCGGGCCTTGTCACTCTGGTGTGGATCATCTTCGCTCTCTACATCCTCCTGTCCGGGTAGTCGCCCCAGGGCCACGAACACTTTACGTAGTCACCGACTGGCATTCGGGTGATACCGGACCAAATCTGCGGCACACGTACGCGTCGTGGTTGGCGATGGACGGTGTCCCGTTGGGGAGGATCGCTGACCTGCTCGGGCACGCGTCAGTGTCGACGACGGAGATCTACGCGCATTTCCTGCCGTCTGCGGCGAGGGACGATATCGCGCATGCGATGCGGGATCCTCGTGGGGCGAACGTGGGGCAGACCTCGAATTCGGTACACGTTCCGCGACTACGCGCCGTTATGATTTCCGGGATCTGACCGGGAACATACACCAGCCCACTACAAGACACGACAGGTCTCTGTGAATGGGCGGACCCTCTCGTAATGAAAAGGTCGTCAGTTCGATTCTGACAAGCGGCTCCACCGGAAGCCCCCTCCCGCGGGAGGGGGCTTCGTCGTTTCGGCGTACGCTCTGACCATGACCCGCGCGCTGCTGATCGTCGACGTCCAGAACGACTTCACCGAGGGCGGCGCGCTCGCGGTCGCCGGCGGCGACGCCGTCGCCACCGGCATCAGCGCGCTGTTGCGCGAGCACGCCGGGGAGTACGACGTCGTGATCGCGTCGCGCGACTGGCACGACGCCGACAGCGACAACGGCGGGCACTTCGCCGCCGACCCCGACTTCGTCGACACCTGGCCCGCGCACTGCGTCGCCGGCACGACGGGAGCCGAGTACGACCCGCTGCTGGAGACCGGGGCGATCACTCACCACGTGCGCAAGGGGCAGGGTGAACCGGCCTACTCGATGTTCGAGGGGGTCACCGAGACCGGCGAGACCGTCGCCGAGATCCTCTCCGCGCACGGCGTGCTCACGGCCGACGTCGTCGGCATCGCGACCGACCACTGCGTGCGGGCCTCTGCCGCAGACGCGATCGCGCACGGCGTGCACGTGCGGATCCGCACCGGCCTGATCGCCGGAGTCGGGGCGGAGTCCAGCGCGGCGGCTCTCGCCGAGCTGGCGCACGCGGGTGCCGAGCTGATCGACGGCGCCGCATGAGCGCCGGCCGCTGCGCTCTGCTGCTGCGGGCGGTGAACGTCGGGGGGACGGGCAAGGTGCCGATGGCCGAGCTGCGCGCGCTGCTCACCGCGAGGCTCGACCTCGGCGAGGTGTCGACGTACATCGCCAGCGGCAACGTGATCTGCGACGCACCCGCCGACCGTGAGAGCGCCTGTACCGCGGTCCGCGCGCTCATCCAGGACGCGTTCGGTGTCGACACCCCGGTGATTCTCCGCACGCACGAGGAGCTCGAACGCGCACTCGCGGAGAACCCGTTCCCCGATGCGGCGAGCGACAGGATGCTGCACGCGATGTTCCTCGAGGGTGAACCCCAGCCGGGCGCGATCGAGACGCTCACTCCGCGCCTGCGTGCGGGGGAGCGGATCGCCCTGCGCGGCGCCGATCTCTGGATCGACTTCGGATCGGACGGCGTGCACGCGTCCAAGCTCACCCGCCCCGTCCTGGACAAGGCGCTCGGGGTCGCCGGCACGGCGCGGAACCTGCGCACGGTGCAGAAGCTCATCGAGCTCACGGCCTGAGCCGCGGTACGGGCCCGTCCGCACGGCCCGAGCTGCCGCATGGCCCGCGCTGCCGCACGGGCCAGGGCCGGAAGGGCTGATCGCGGCCTCGGAGACCGTTGCGCTTTACACTCACGGAATCGACTGGTAAGTTACCAATCGATTCTCGAGGAGGAGAGAGATGCGCACAGCACCGAGCCGCATGCGGGTGTACAACGACCGCACAGCGCTTGACCTGATGGCCGGCCACGGACCCATGTCGCGCGCGACGCTCGAGCAGCTCACCGGGCTCTCCAAGCCCGGCGTGGCCGAACTCCTCAACCGTCTCGAGCGCGTTGCGCTGATCGAGCGCGCGGGCAAGCGCACGGGCGGCCCCGGACCCAGCGCACAGTTGTGGAGCATCCGCGCCGCGGCGGGCCATGCCGCGGCGGTCGACGTGCGCAAGGGCGAGGTCTCGGTCGTACTCTGCGATCTGGTCGGCGAGGAGTTGGTGCGCATCGAGCAGCAGTTCGACGGACGACACCCCACCGACGCGGTCGTCGATGCGCTGGCTCAGGCGCGTCACGCCGCCGGGCTCGCCGACGAGCTCACCGCCGTCGTCGTCGGGGTTCCCGGTGGGATCGAACCACTGACCGGTCGGCTGCTGTACACGCGTCGGATCCCGGAATGGGCGGGCATCGACCTGGTCGGCCACCTGCGTGAGCGGATCGCGGGCGACGTGGTCGTCGAGAACGACGTGAATCTGATCGCGCTGGCCGAGCAGGGATCCGCGGCGGCGACCGTCGCGACCGACGGCGGGGAGGCACCGACTCCCGACGACTCCTTCGCGCTCGTCTGGATCGACGCGGTCGGCCTCGGCGCCGCGCTCGTGCTCGACGGCGAGCTGCACCACGGCGTCACCGGCGGCGCCGGCGAGATCGACTACATCCCGTTCGCGGATGCGGGCGCGCCCGAGGGCGCCACGCTCGGCGCCGCGCTCTCGGACCACGGCATCCTCGAGCTCGCCCGGATCCACGGATGCCCGGTCGAGGCGGGCGCGGAAGGACGCGTCGTGATCGCCCAGGCGGCAGCGTCCGCCGATACCGCGTCGACGGCTTTCCTCACGGACGTCGCGCGCCGTGCCGCCTTTGCCGCGACCGTCGTGCATTCGGTGATGGATCCGCGCACGACCGTCCTCGGCGGAAGTGTGGTCGCCGCCGGGGGCGAGATGCTGCGCGGACTCATCCAGGCGCGGATCGAGCAGATCCAGACTCCTGACCGGATGACACCGCTGAACCTCCGCGTGCAGCGGTACGGACCCGACGCGGTGCTCGTCGGGGGCCTCCGGCTCGCCCTGCACAACGCCCAGGCGACGGTCTTCGCCTCCGGTTCGGTCATCGACGGCTGAGCCCCCACAGCTCTTTCCACCCCAGCAGCAGTCTCGACACAACGACGTAAAGAGGAGATCAACATGAAGAGAATCGCCCGTTCCCTGGCCGTGGTCGGCGTCGCCGCCCTCGCGCTCACCGGCTGCTCCGGCCTCGGCTCGCAGAGCAGCGGATCCGATCAAGCCGCATTCGACCCGAACAAGAAGGTCACCGTCACCGTCTGGAGCGGCTTCACCGACCGCGAGCTGAAGGTGTTCCAGTCGGTGCTCGACAAGTACCACGAGAAGCACCCGAACGTGACCATCGAGAACGTCGGCAGCCAGACCGACGACAAGATCACGCAGGCGATCCGCGGCGGCAACGCACCCGATGTCGCGCTGTCGTTCTCGGCCAACAACATCGGCACGTTCTGCGGATCCGGCGTCTTCCAGGACCTCGGCCCGATGATCACGCGCGACGACGTCGACCTGAACAAGATCCCCAAGGCCACGCTCGCGTACACGCAGTACCAGGGGAAGCGCTGTGCGATGCCGCTGCTGGCCGACGTGTTCGGGCTCTACTACAACAAGAAGATGTTCGCCGAGGCGGGGATCACCGCGCCGCCGAAGACGATCAGCGAGTTCACCGAGGACGCGAAGAAGCTCACCAAGAAGGCGGCGGACGGCAGCATCGAGGTCGCCGGATTCGTGCCGACGCCCGGATTCTACGCGAACAAGGTCGAGATCCTCGCACCGCAGTGGGGTGCGCAGTGGCTGAACAAGGATGACAAGTCCCAGCTCGCCACCGACGAGAACTGGTCCGCCATGCTGAACTGGCAGAAGTCGCTGACCGACTTCTACGGGAACGACGCGCTGACCCGCTTCACCTCGGAGGCCGGGCAGCAGTACTCCGCCGACCACATCTTCCAGACCGGCAAGCTCGCGATGATGCTGGACGGCGAGTACCGCACCGCGTTCATCGCCGATCAGGCGCCGGATCTCGACTACGCGACGGCACCGTTCCCCGTCGCCGACGAGCACCCCGAGCTGTACGGCACGGGCTACACCACGGGAAACATCGTCGGCATCCCCAAGGGTGCCAAGAACACCGCGGCCGCCTGGGATCTCATCAAGTTCCTGTCCACCGACAAGGACGCGCTGGTGCTGTTCGCGAACGGCCTGGGCAACGTGCCGACCTCGACCGACGCGCTGGACTCCCCGGACCTGAAGCTCCCGGCCCAGTTCAAGACGTTCCTCGACATGTACGGCGAGGGCAAGCTGCAGACCAACCCGTCGACCGCGAACGGCGGCGCCTACCGCAAGGTGGCGCAGGACTTCGCCACCGCCTACGTCGCAGGCAGCCAGACGGATCTCGCGAAGGGACTCGCCGGAGTCGACAAGCAGATCGACGACAGCGCGGCACTGGGCGCGAAGTGACCAGTACCCAGACGGTTTCGCGGGCGGCGCGTGTCGCCCGCGGAACCGAGCAGGGGCGCCGGCGGCGCACCGTCCTGCTGTTCCTGCTCCCGGGGATCGTCGGGTTGTCGGCGTTCTTCATCTACCCGCTGTTCGCCACGCTGTTCTACTCGTTCACGTCGTTCGACCTCATCGGGGATCCGTCGTTCGTGGGGCTGCGCAACTACGTGTACATGTTCACGAAGGATCCGCTGTTCTGGAAGGCGGCCGGCAACACCGCCTGGCTGACCATCGTCATCACGATCGGCCGTGTGGTCTTCGCGCTCGGCGTGGCACTCGTGCTGGTGCGAGTCCGGCGCGGAGCGGGCGTGTTCCGCACGCTGTTCTATCTGCCGTCGCTCACTCCGCCGGTGGCGGCGGTGCTGTCGTTCGTCTTCCTGCTGAACCCCGGCACCGGACCGGTGAACCAGTTCCTCGCGCTGTTCGGGATCGAGGGGCCACTGTGGTTCAACGATCCGGCCTTCGCGAAGCCGGGTCTCGCCGTGATCTCGCTGTGGATGTCGGGCACCGTGATGGTGATCTTCCTGGCCGCGCTGCTGGACGTGCCAGGAGAGCTGTACGAGGCCGCGTCGCTGGACGGTGCGGGGGCGTTCGCGCAGTTCCGTCACGTCACGCTTCCCGCGATCACCCCGGTGCTGCTGTTCGCCGTGATCAATTCGGTGATCGTCGGGCTGCAGTTCTTCACCGAGGCGATGGTCGCGGGACAGACGGCCTCGGGGGATCCGAGCACCGGGATGGGATATCCCGACAATTCCACGCTCACCTTCCCGATGTGGCTCTTCGAACAGGGCTTCCGGGAGTACCACATGGGCTATGCGTCCGCGATGGCGATCGCGCTGTTCGTGGTCTCCGGCCTGTTCACGATCATCCTGGTGCGCCGCATGCGGTTCGCCGGTGTGGGAGAAGACTGATGACCGCTCTCATGACGGAGACGGAGTCCGTGGTCACGGCTCCGTCGGTGAAGAAGAAGCCACGCGGCCGGCGTCGGCAGGGCTTCCTGAACTGGGTCGCCGTGCACTGCGTCGCGATCGCACTCGCGGTCGCCTTCATGGTGCCGATCCTGTTCGTTCTGCTCACGTCGTTCATGGACGCGCAGCAGGCGCTGACGAAGGATCTGTGGCCGCGCACCTGGCATCCGGAGAACTTCCTCGCCGTGTTCGAGCGTGCGCCGATGCTGCTGTTCCTGGGGAACTCGATCCTGTACTCGGGCCTGGCGACGCTGTTCATGCTCCTCTCCAGCGTGCCGGTCGCGTACGCGCTCGCCCGTCTGCAGTGGCGGGGGCGCACCGCCGCGTTCTACATCGTGATCGTTGCGATGCTCCTGCCCGCGCAGGTCACCGCCGTGCCCATGTACGTGGTGTGGGCGCACCTCGGCCTCACCGGCACGTTGTGGCCGCTGATCCTGCCGAACCTGTTCGGTGATGCGTTCAGCATCTTCCTGATCCGGCAGTTCCTGGTGACGATCCCGCCGTCCTATTCGGACGCGGCCCGCGTCGACGGCGCCTCCGAATGGCAGACGCTGCGGCATGTGATCCTGCCGATGGCGAAGCCCGGGATCGCGGCGGCGGCGCTGTTCAGCTTCCTGAACACCTGGAACGACTACTTCGGTCCGCTGCTGTACACGGGGGAGAAGCCCGGCAACTGGACGCTGTCCCTGGGTCTCGCCTCGTTCCGGGGGCAGCATCACGTGGACTGGAACCTCACCATGGCCGCGACCGTGCTGGTGATGCTGCCCATCGTGGTGCTGTTCTTCCTGGCGCAGAAGCAGTTCGTGGAGGGGATCAAGTTCTCGGGTGTGAAGGGCTGACCTGCTCGCCGTCCCCCGGGGGGCGGGATGGCTGAGGAGGGAAGAAACGCCAGCGGGCGCCGCCGACATTCGGCGGCGCCCGCTGGCGTTCACGGTGGGCCCCGTGGGGCTCGAACCCACGACCCGCGGATTAACCTGCCACTTCGGCTTTCGCCGCCGCCCTCTGGGCGTTCGTGGTCTGGACTGTCCCTTCACCCTGGCTTGCGCTGTAGGTGCCACCCGTCCAGTCTCTACACCTTCCGGACTCGCGTCCGGCTTGGCTCGGGATTGCCAACTGGTCTCCCAGGAAGGGTTCCCCGACTTTGAGTGGTGTCATCCCCGGGGTTTCCCCCGAGGCGCTCCTATTCTGTTGAAGTCCGATGCTCTGCCAACTGAGCTAGAGGCCCGTGACGTCCAGTCTAAGGGCCAGCGCTGTGGCGCCAGTGTCGGCAACCGCGCGTAGCCTGGGTCGGTGCCCGCTGAGTTCCCGCGTCCCGTGCGCCGCCCGCCCGAGACCTTCGACAACCTGCTCGGATCCCATGATCCGGCCGAGCAGACGCGCATGGCGCACGCCACCGCGTCGGCGCTGCTCGCGCGGGTGCGCGCCGATGACAGCGGCGTGAGCGCGGACCGACTCGTGGTGTACGCGCGTGAGCACGGCATCGACGAGATCGCCGAACTGTGGGCGAAGAGCGCCGCGGTCTCGCTGCCGGGTGCGCTGTGGCGCCTGTATCTGCTGCAGGCTTCGATCCACGCGGATCCGGCGCTGTCGGCGCTCCTGCACGAGCGGGGCCGCGTCGAACTCCCCTCCGTGGACGCGCTGGTCGCGGGCGCGCCGGTGCCCGCCGGGCCCGACGAACTGGTCGCGCTCATCGACACGATCCTGCACGGAGCGTTCGCCGGCGACTTCGCGATCGCGCTCGAGCGCGCCGCCGCCTTCTGCCGGGTGCAGGCCTCCGGCGCGACGCACGTCGCCGACGACTACGAGCCGACCGAGCCGCACCGTGCCACGGCGCTCACGGCGCGCGCCGCCCGCCTCAGCGGCTATGCGCGCGACCTCGCAGCGTCGGCTGCCTCGTGGCGTGACGGATCCCTGAACTGACAGCCGTCCGCCGCTGGACCCTTTGCCGGCGCCGAGTCGGCGATCAGCCGTTCGGCTAGGCTGGTCGCGATGATGACCAGTCAGGCCCGCGACGGCCGTTCCCGGATCGGCGATCTGGTCGCCGACTGATCCGCGCGCCTCCTCCCGTTCTGCCACCGACAGTGCAGCACGACACAAGGAGGAGAGACATGACAGCGCATTTCAACCACACCATCATCGCGTCGAACGACAGCGCCGCGATGGCCGACTTCTACATCGACCTGCTCGAAGCGGATCCGGCGCCGTCCTGGGGTCCGTTCACGAACCTGCAGATCGGTGGTGGGATCCTGCTGCAGTTCGCGACGCCGCCGATCGGGTTCCCGCCGCAGCACTACGCCTATCTGCTCGACGACGAACACTTCGACCGCGCGTACGCGAAGCTCGTCGAGCGCGGGATCGAGCACTGGGCCGATCCGCAGCGTGCGCGATCCGGTGAGATCAACCATGAGCACGACGGACGCGGCGTGTACCTGCTGGATCCGTCCGGGCACTATCTGGAACTGCTGACGCGTCCGTATCTGTGACGCGGATCGGCCCCAGACACGAAGAAGCCGGGCCGCAAGAACGCCTCTCGGCGGAAGGCCGCTCGCAGCGGCGAAAAATGGAGCCCGGGGTTATGCGGCCCGGCCGATCAAGTGTAACGC
>JAFDWM010000307.1 GCA_018268455.1 Actinomycetota bacterium
GTCTGGCCGTGGGTGCTCGCGTTCGGCGCGGTCGAGATGGCAGGGCCCTTCCTGCTGCTCAGCCACGCCGAATCCGAGCTGCCGTCCGGGCTCACTGGCCTGCTGGTCGCGACCGTCCCGCTGTTCGCCGTGCTCATCGCACTGATGCGGGGAGATCGGTCGGCGCTCGCCCCGCTGCGTCTGGGCGGACTGCTGCTCGGGTTCGTCGGCGTCGCCGTCATCGTCGGCGGCCCTGGACTGTTCACCCGGGGCACGGCCTCATTCATCGCGATCGGCGAGATCCTGCTGACGGCGCTGCTCTACGCGATCGCGCCGTTCATCATCGCGCACAAGCTCGCCGATGTGCCCTCCATCGGCACGATCACGGTCGCGCTGCTCGCGGTCGGCACCGCCTACCTGCCTCCGGCGCTGCTCACCCAGCACACCGTCCCGACCGTGCGCTCGAGCGTGTCGCTGCTGCTGCTCGGCACCGTCTGCACGGCGTTCGCGTTCGTCGCGTTCTTCGCGCTGATCCGCCACGTCGGGCCCGTGCGTGCCCCGCTGTTCACCTACGTCAACCCGATCGTGGCGATCATCCTCGGCACGATCCTGCTCGGTGAGCCGGTGACGGCGGGGCTGCTGATCGGGTTCCCGATCGTGCTCGTCGGATGCTGGTTCGCCGCCACAGGAGGGCGGTTGCGTCCGAAGGCCGCGACGGCGGCCGGCGCAGGCACGGGATCGATCGCCCTGCCTGAGCCGGTGCCGCCGGCAGAGCTCAGCGGTGGGCCGGATCCGGGCGACGGATCCCCTTCCACACGGTGATCAGCAGCAGCACGAATCCCGCGCTGATGAGGATGTGCCCGGTGCCGGCGATCCCGGCGATCGCCTTGGACTCCTCGAGCTTGAGCACGTCGAGGATCCCGTGCCAGGTCATCATGGCGGCGGTCAGCAGCACGCCGACGTTGTAGATCCAGAAGAACCAGCGGAACAGCCGGCTCGCAGAGAGCCGGAACGCCTTCTCCAGGGCGAGCACGATGAGCATCACCAGCGCGCCGACGGCGAGCAGGTGCGTGTGCACCAGGGCGAGCTGGCCGTCGACGCCGTTCGGGAAACCCTGCGCCTTCGTGAACTCGCGGTAGAAGAGACCCAGGAGCAGGCCGAGGGCGATCCAGACGACGGCGGAGACGAAGACGGCGGTCAACGCGCGCCGCTGCGGGGCATCGGCGGGTGTGGTCGGGGCAGGAGAGTTGGTCATGCTTCCAGCATGGTGATCGCCGAGCGGATCCGGATCCATCGAAGGATCGATCCTCACCGATTCTTCTGGCACCCGTCAGCGGGGAGAATCGGAGGATGACCAGCGCTGCGCCCGCGACCGCCCGACGGCGGATCCTGCGCGGCGCCCGCTTCTCCCTGCACCTCATCACGGTGGTGCTCGTCGTGATCTCGACCGTGCGCGCGGCGGACGACCAGCCGCTGCTGCCCGTGATGCTCGGCTCCGCGGTCTACCTGGCCTGGTACGGAGCCGGCGCGGGTTTCGCGCACGGCAGGGCGGCGGGGTGGTGGATGCTCGGGCTGGGCGCGATCTGGCTCGCGCTGCTCGCGCTGTCGCCGGAGTACGTCTGGCTCGCGTTCGTGCTGCTGCTGCTCGCCGGGCACGTGCTGCGGCTGCCGTGGTCGGCGCCGTTCGCCGTGTTCGTGCTCGCGGCCGCCGTGCTGGCGCCGCTGCTGCATCCTGGCTCCATCGAGCCGGGGACGGAGCTCGCGCACCTGTTCGGACCGCTCTTCGGCGGCGGGTTCGCCTTCGCCGCCTCGCGCGGGTACGACGCGCTGCTGCGCGACGCCGCCGAGCGCGAGCGCCTCATCGACTCCCTGATGCGCGCGCAGGAGGAGGCCGCACAGCTGCATGACGAGCTCGCGGCGAGTCAGCGCGAGGCCGGGGCGACTCGAGAGCGCACCCGGCTCGCGCGTGACCTGCACGACACGATCGCGCAGGAGCTCAGCACCATCGTGATGCTGTCCCGCGTGGACGATCCGGCGCACCCCCGACCGCGCAGCACCGCACAGATCGAGGAGCTCGCCCAGCACTCGCTCACCGAGCTGCGGCGCATCGTCCGTGCACTCGCACCCGCCGAACTCGACGAGTCGGCGCTGGCCGCGGCGCTGTCACGCATGCTCGACAGCCTGCACGACGACACCGGGATCGCGGTGCGACTGCACGTGGATCCCGACCTGCCCGCGCTCACGACACCGGTCGAGGTCGCACTGCTGCGCGTCGCCCAGTCGGCGCTGGCGAACGTCCGCCGGCATGCGCACGCGCAGACCGTCGAGGCCGCGCTGACGGCCGAGGGGGGATCCGTGCGGCTGCGCGTCGCCGACGACGGCGTCGGGTTCGACACCGACTCGCCGCCGTCCGACGCTTCGTACGGGCTCGCGGCGATGCGCAGCCGGCTGCGCGAGGGCGGGGGCGAGCTGGCCGTGCGCTCTGCGCCCGGTCAGGGCACCGTGATCGAGGCGAGCCTGCCGCTGGGCGGTACGGCCGGCACCGGCGCAAGCCGGGCAGGCGGAAGCCGCGACACGGGCTCCCGCACCGGCGCCGACGGCATCGCGGGCGACGGCATCGCGGGCTCCAGTGTTGCGGGCTCGGGCGTTGCGGGCTCGGGCATCGCGGGCGACAGGGAAGGAGCCGCATGAGCATCCGGCTGATCATCGTCGACGACCATCCGATCGTGCGCGCAGGGATCCGCGCGGTCGTCGAGACGCGCGGCTTCGACGTGCTCGCCGAGGCCGGCACGGGCGAGGAGGCTGTCACGCTGGCGCGCACGCTGCGCCCCGACGTCGTGCTGTGCGATCTGCGCCTCGGCGACGGCATGGACGGCGTCGCGACCACCGTCGCCCTGCGCGCGCTGCCGGATCCGCCCGCGGTGCTGATCCTCACCACCTTCGATCACGATGCGCAGATCGTGCGCGCCGTCGAGGCGGGGGCCGCCGGCTACCTGCTCAAGGAGGTCGGCGTGGATGTCATCTCCCGCGCGATCGTGGACGCGGCCGCGGGATCCGTCGTTCCCACGCCGGGTGGTGACGCACGGCTCGTCGCGGCCCTGCGCGCGTCACGGGTCGAGCTCACCGCCCGCGAGCAGGAGGTGCTCGCTCTCGTGGCGGAGGGTCTCAGCAACCGCGAGATCGCGACGCGCCTGTTCGTCGCCGAGGCCACGGTGAAGACCCATCTCGTGCACCTGCTCGACAAGCTCGACGCCGACAGCCGCACCGGCGCTGTGTCCGAGGCGCGTCGTCGCGGCCTGCTCTGACCCCCGAGCACCACGCCCCCCTTTGACCGCGAGACTTCACCGGGGTGACGAGACTGCAGTACGGAGGTGCAGTCTCGTTACCCAGATGGAGTCTCGCGGTCGGGAACAGGAGCGAGGGAGCACCTGCGCAGCCCACGAGGGCGCCGCGGCCCTTGATCCCGTCACATGCCGGATCCGGCATGGAGTGCGCTCGTAGAATGTGCGGTGGTGCGCCGCCTCCGGCGCCCGGCATCCCCCAGGAGTGATCCGTGGCCCTCATCGTGCAGAAGTACGGCGGCTCATCCGTCGCCGACGCAGAGAGCATCAAGCGCGTCGCCAAGCGCATCGTCGACACCCGCCGCGCCGGCCACGACGTCGTCGTGGCCGTGAGTGCGATGGGCGACACCACCGATGAGCTGCTCGACCTCGCCGACCAGGTCGCGCCCATCCCCGCCCCGCGCGAGCTGGACATGCTGCTCTCCAGCGGAGAGCGCATCTCGATGGCGCTGCTCGCCATGGCCATCCACTCGATGGGCTTCGACGCGCGCAGCTTCACCGGCCCGCAGGCCGGTATGCGCACCGACAGCCGGCACGGATCCGCACGCATCGTCGAGGTCACTCCCACCCGTCTGCGCGAGGCGCTCGACGAGGGTGCGATCGTCATCGTCGCCGGCTTCCAGGGCATCAACGACGACACACAGGACATCACCACTCTCGGCCGCGGCGGATCCGACACCACCGCCGTCGCGCTCGCCGCGGCGCTCGACGCCGATGTCTGCGAGATCTACAGCGACGTCGACGGCATCTACACGGCGGATCCGCGTGTGGTGCCGCTCGCGCACAAGCTCTCGCACGTTTCCAGCGAGGAGATGCTCGAGCTCGCCGCGAACGGCGCGAAGGTGCTCTACATCCGTGCCGTCGAGTACGCGCGCCGGCACCGCGTTCTGATCCACGCCCGGTCGAGCTTCACGTCGACAGAGGGCACCTACGTTCTGGGCGAGGGCATGAAGAACCCCCGCGAAACCGAGGGAGAAGCCATGGAAGAGCCCATCGTCGCAGGTGTCGCCACCGATCTCAGCCAGGCCAAGGTCACCGTCGCCGGTGTGCCCGACGTGCCGGGCAAGGCCGCCGAGATCTTCAAGATCGTGGCGAAGAGCGGCGCCAACGTCGACATGATCGTGCAGAACGTGTCCGCCGCGTCGACGGGCCGCACCGACATCTCGTTCACCCTGCCGAAGTCCGATGCGTCGGCGGCGCTCAAGGCGCTCGCCGCGGAGCAGTCCGAGGTCGGCTTCGAGAGCCTCCTGCACGACGACCAGATCGGCAAGCTCTCGGTCGTCGGCGCCGGCATGCGCACGCACTCCGGAGTGTCCGCGATCCTCTTCGAGGCGCTGTCGACGGCCGGGGTGAACCTCGAGATGATCTCGACCTCCGAGATCCGCATCTCCGTCGTCGTGCGCGGCGACGAGCTCGCCGAGGCCGCCCGTGTCGTGCACGCCGCCTACGGGCTGGACGGCGAGGTCGAGGCCGTCGTCGCCGCCGGCACCGGTCGCTGAGCTCATCACGCGGATCCCGACCCGCGGATCCAGCATCCCCGCCGACCCGGTAGAATCTCCCAAACCCTGACATCGGCGCCAGGCGCGGCAAGCTCCGCCACACCCGGCGACCGCGCCTTCGCCTCGCACGCCGTCGGCACCCGCCGCACGGCACGACGCCTAGGAAAACCCATGACCCGCATCTCCGACTCAGGATTCTCCGTCGCCATCGTCGGCGCCACCGGCCAGGTGGGCACCGTGATGCGCGACATCCTCGCGGAGCGCTCCTTCCCGATCCGCGAGCTGCGCCTGTTCGCCTCCGCGCGCTCGGCGGGCACCGCGATCGACTTCGGCGGCACCCCCGTCATCGTCGAGGACGTGGAGACGGCGGATCCGGCCGGCGTCGAGATCGCCCTGTTCTCCGCCGGCGCGACCGCGAGCCGCGCCTATGCGCCGCGCTTCGCCGCGGCCGGCGCCGTCGTCGTCGACAACTCCAGCGCCTGGCGGATGGACCCCGAGGTGCCGCTCGTGGTGAGCGAGGTCAACCCCGACGCGATCGCGGACACCCCCAAGGGCATCATCGCGAACCCGAACTGCACCACCATGGCCGCGATGCCCGTGCTCAAGGCGCTGCACACCGAGGCGGGCCTCGAGCGCCTGATCGTGAGCACCTACCAGGCCGTGAGCGGATCCGGTCTCGCCGGTGCGCAGGAACTGCTCGGCCAGGTCGAGGGCGTGCTCGCCCAGGGCGAGACCCTGCAGCTCGTGCACGACGGCTCCGCGCTCGACTTCCCGCAGCCGGAGAAGTACGTGGCGCCGATCGCATTCGACGTCATCCCGCTCGCCGGATCCGTCGTCGACGACGGCCTGAACGAGACCGACGAGGAGAAGAAGCTCCGCAACGAGAGCCGCAAGATCCTGGGGCTCCCCGACCTGCGCGTCGCGGGAACCTGCGTGCGCGTGCCGGTGTTCACGGGGCACTCGCTGTCGATCAACGTCG
This sequence comes from Actinomycetota bacterium, assembly GCA_018268455.1. Classification (GTDB taxonomy): domain Bacteria; phylum Actinomycetota; class Actinomycetes; order Actinomycetales; family Microbacteriaceae; genus Microbacterium. Next base: position 5,799 of record JAFDWM010000307.1, read on the forward strand.
AGTTCGCGAACGACATCACGCCCGCCCGCGCGTACGAGGTGCTCGCGGACGCCCCCGGCGTGGTCGTCGAGGAGGTCCCCACTCCGCTGTACGCGGCCGGCAAGGACCCGAGCTATGTCGGCCGGATCCGCACCGACCAGTCGGCCCCGGAGGGCAAGGGCCTCGCCCTCTTCATCAGCAACGACAATCTGCGCAAGGGCGCGGCGCTCAACGCCGTGCAGGTGGCGGAGCTCGTCGCCGCGCGTCTGTCCGCCTGAAGCCCGCGCCCGGGAGGCCGCCGTGCCCGGGAAGCCGCAGTGCCCGGGAGGCCGCCGTACGCGGCTTCCCGGGGCTGACACTTCGGCGAACGCGCGGCCGTCGGATGTCCGCCCCGGCGAATTCGAGCACTCCCGCGGCTGACTAGACTGTTCAGGTGACTGAATCCGTCGACGTCGTCCTCATCGGCGGTGGCATCATGAGTGCCACCCTGGGTACTCTGCTCCGTGAACTGCAGCCGGACTGGAAGATCGTCGCCTTCGAGCGGCTGAGCGAGGTCGGGCAGGAGAGCTCGAACGCCTGGAACAATGCCGGCACGGGGCACTCCGCACTGTGCGAGTTGAACTACACGCCGCGGGGCGAGGACCGGCTGCTCGACGCCTCCAAGGCGATCGCGATCAACGAGCAGTTCCAGCAGAGCCGACAGCTGTGGTCGTCGTTCGTGGCCCGCGGGATCCTCGACGGCCCGAAGACCTTCATCAACCCGACGCCGCACATGACGTTCGTGCGCGGCGAGAGCGACGTGCAGTACCTGCGTGAGCGCTACGCGCTGCTCAAGGACCAGCCGCTGTTCGCCGGCATGGAGTACAGCGAGGACTCACGGGTCATCAACCAGTGGGCGCCGCTGCTCATGCAGAAGCGCCGCAAGGGCGAGCCGTTCGCCGCCACCCGCAGCGTCGCCGGCACCGACGTCGACTTCGGGGCGCTCACCGGGCAGCTCTTCTCGCACCTCGCCGACAGCGGCGTCGATGTGCGCACCGACAACGAGGTGCGCAAGCTGAAGCGGCAGAAGGACGGATCCTGGCTGGTCAAGTACCGCCGCACGATCGGTCGGGCCCCGGGGCAGGTGAAGGCGCGCTTCGTGTTCGTCGGCGCGGGCGGCTGGGCGCTCAAGCTGCTGCAGGGATCCGGGATCCCCGAGATCCGCGGCTACGGCTGCTTCCCGATCGGCGGGCAGTGGCTGAAGACCTCGGATCCGAAGATCGTCGCCCAGCATCAGGCCAAGGTCTACTCGCAGGCCCCCGTCGGTGCTCCGCCGATGTCGGTGCCGCACCTGGACACCCGCGTCGTCGACGGTGAGACCAGCCTGCTGTTCGGCCCGTTCGCGACCTTCAGCCCGAAGTTCCTGAAGCAGGGCGGCATGCTCGACATCGTCACCCAGGTGCGCCCGCACAACCTGGGCAGCATGCTGAAGGTCGCCGTCACGAACTTCGACCTGATCACCTACCTCGTCAGCGAGCTGCTGAAGACGCACAAGAAGAAGGTCGCCACGCTGCGCCAGTTCGCGCCGACCGTGCAGGACGGCGACTGGGAGCTGCTGCAGGCGGGCCAGCGCGCGCAGGTGATGCGCGGCGGCAAGCTGCAGTTCGGCACCGAGATCGTCGCCTCCGAGGACGGCACGATCGCGGGTCTGCTCGGCGCCTCGCCCGGTGCCTCCACCGCGCCGTCGATCATGCTGCAGCTGCTCAAGCGCTGCTTCCCCGAGCAGTACCCCGGCTGGGAGGGCACGCTGCACGAGCTCGTCCCGACGCTGGGGACCACGCTCAACGACGACCGCGCCGACGCGGAGTCGGTGATGACCGCGACCGCGCAGGCGCTCGACCTCACCGCCTGAGCGGCCGTCCGTGGCCAAGCTGTACTTCCGCTACGGGGCGATGAACTCCGGCAAGTCCACGGCGCTGCTGCAAGCCGCCTACAACTACGAGGAGCGGGGCCAGCGGGTGCTGCTCGCGAAGCCCGCGATCGACACCAAGGGCGCGAGCCAGGTGTCCAGCCGGCTCGGGATGACCCGTGAGGTCGACTTCCTGATCGGTCCCGGTCAGTCCGCGCGTGAGCTGTTCCGCGACGAGCAGGAGCGCGTGCGGGCCGGATCCGATGCCGCGGCCTCCGAGGACGCAGCGCGGGTGTCGTGCCTGCTCATCGACGAGGCGCAGTTCCTGGAGATCGAGCAGGTGGACGACCTGTTCCGCATCGCGGTGGAGGACGAGATCCCGGTGCTCGCCTACGGGATCCGCAACGACTTCCTCACGCATGCGTTCCCCGGATCCGCCCGGCTGCTGGCGATCGCGCACACGCTCGAGGAGCTGAAGACGATCTGCCGGTGCGGCCGCAAGGCCGTGTTCAACGGACGCCGGATCGGCGGGCGCTTCGTGTTCGACGGCGACCAGGTCGCGATCGACGGCGAGGGATCCGATCTGGTGACGACGTACGAGTCGCTCTGCGGCCACTGCTACCTGGAGGAGTCCGGCGGCCGCCTGAGCTGAGCCCGGCCGCCGAACCCCGCGTGCCCGCAGCCCGACCCGAGCCCGGGCGGCCGCTCCCGCAGCCCCGCGCCGAACCCAACTTCGGAGCTGACCGCCGACACGCCGTCGTCGGCGCTCCGGCCGCGGCGTGTCGCGGAGGAACTCCGAAGTTGGGTCGGGGCTCATGCGGAGAGAGGGCGGATGCGACGGCGGATCGGGCCGACGGTCCGGGGGTTGCGTGGTCTGACCACACGGCATATCCTGTGGTCAGACCACAGGAGGATCCATGTCGCAGACGTACGACACGCCCCCGCGCACCTGGCGCGCGGTGCTCGAGCACGTCGAGCGGCGGCTGCTCGACGGCGAACTCGCACCCGGCGACCGCCTGCCCGGAGAGCGCGAGCTCGCGGCCTCGCTCGGCGTCGGACGCTCGAGCGTGCGCGAGGCCATCCGGGTCCTCGAGGCGATGGGGCTGATCCGCACCTCGACCGGATCCGGCCCGCAGGCAGGAGCCATCGTGATCGCCGCCCCCGGCGGAGCGCTGTCGGTGCTGCTGCGGCTGCAGGTGGCCGCGCACGGCTTCCCGATCGCCGATGTGGTCGGCACCCGCCTCATTCTCGAGGAGGCCGTCGTGCGTGCGCTGGCCGCCGCGTCCTCAGCGCCCGCCGCCTCATCCACGGCGCCCGCCGCCGCAGCCTCAGCGCCCGCCGCCGCCTCCACCGCATCCGCGTCCGACGAGCGAGGCACGGCGGAGGCGCATCGGATCCTCGACGCGATGGACGACGCGGACGAGCCCGGCGACTTCCTCGCCCTGGATGCGCAACTGCACGTCGCCCTCGCCGAGGCGAGCGGCAACGCCGTGGTCGCGGCCATGATGGCCGGTCTCCGCGACGGCATCGAGGCGTACGTGCGGGCCGGATCCGAGCGCATCGACGACTGGCCGGGCATGGCCGCGCGCCTGCGTGCCGAGCATCGCGCGATCGTCCGCGCGATCGACGAGGGCAGGGCCGACGACGCCGCGACCCGGATCCGCGATCACATCATCGGCTATCACGCCGCAACCGACCTCGCGCCGGCTCCCGCCGAGCGCTGAACGCCCCGCCCCGAGAGGAACGCCATGGTCACGCGCCAGCTGCCCAACCCCGCCGAGATCTTCGAGCTGATGAAGTTCAAGGCGCCCGAGCTCGACGGAACGAAGCGTCGCCTCGAAGGGGCGCTCACGATCTCCGACCTGCGCAACATTGCGAAGCGTCGCACGCCGAAGGCCGCCTTCGACTACACCGACGGCGCCGCCGAGGGCGAGCTGTCGATCGCCCGCGCCCGGCAGGCGTTCGAGGACGTCGAGTTCCACCCCGGGATCCTCGCGCCCGCGCCCGAGGTCGACACCTCCACGACGATCCTCGGCGGGCCCGGCGCGCTGCCGTTCGGCATCGCGCCGACCGGATTCACGCGTCTCATGCAGACCGAGGGGGAGGAGGCGGGCGCGGCGGCGGCTGCGGCGGCAGGGATCCCGTTCACGCTCTCCACGCTCGGCACGACCTCGATCGAGGATGTGCGGCGCACGACCGTCGAGGGGAGCACCGGCGAGCCGGGCCGGGATTGGTTCCAGCTGTACGTCATGCGGGACCGCGACATCTCCTACGGCCTCACGAAGCGCGCGGCCGAGGCGGGTTTCGACACGCTGATGTTCACCGTCGACACCCCTGTCGCCGGTGCGCGCCTGCGCGACAAGCGCAACGGCTTCTCGATCCCGCCGCAGCTCACCCTCGGCACGATCATCAACGCGATCCCGCGACCGTGGTGGTGGATCGACTTCCTCACCACGCCCAAGCTCGAGTTCGCATCCCTGTCGACGACCGGGGGCACCGTCGGCGAGCTGCTGGACGCGGCGATGGATCCGACGATCAGCTACGACGACCTCGCCGTGATCCGCGACCGGTGGCCTGGCAAGCTCGTCGTCAAGGGCGTGCAGACCGTCGACGACGCCGTGCGCCTCAAGGACACCCACGGCGTGGACGGCGTGGTGCTGTCGAACCACGGCGGACGCCAGCTCGACCGGGCGCCGATCCCGTTCCACCTGCTGCCGCAGGTGCGCCAGGCGGTCGGAGACGACTTCACGGTCATGATCGACACCGGCATCATGAACGGCGCGGACATCGTGGCCGCCATCGCGCTCGGGGCGGACTTCACGCTGATCGGCCGCGCCTACCTGTACGGGCTCATGGCGGGCGGCCGTCGTGGTGTCGATCGGACGATCGCGATCCTGCGTACCGAGATCGAGCGCACGATGCGCCTGCTCGGCGTCTCGTCACTGGCCGAGCTCGAGCCCCGCCACGTCACGCAGCTCGCGCGCCTCGTGCCCCTGGCAGGGCCCACCGGGGTGGTCGCCGGTCGTTAGAGCGTCGGCAGGAGGGCATCCAGGTGGTCTGCGGTGTCCTCCCAGCCCTCCACGGCGACGCAGGGCACGCCGAGGGCCTTGACGGGGTAGTCGTTGCCGCACTCATCGAGGCGGTCGCCGTAGAAGAGCATGTCCGCGAACGGGATGCCGGTGCGTTCGGCGAGCTCGGTCATGCCGGGGGCGTTGTCGCTGCCGGGGCGGGTGGTGTCGCGCGCGGGGGCTGCGCCGGAGCGCACCGCGAGGTCGGGCACGCGCGGGGCGACGGGGTCGCGGAGAGTGGCGCGGCGGGATCCGTCCGGGTCCCAGGCCTTCTTCGCGTCGTGCGGGGCCTTCTGGCCGAGCGCGGAGAAGGTGATCTGGGATCCGCGGTCCTCGAGTATCGGTCCCCAGGTCTCGCTCTCCCACAGGCCCAGGCGGTGCGCCTCCTCTTCGAGGGCGCTGAGGGCTGCGGCCTTCTGCTCCGTGTTGAGGTCGCGGGCGTAGACGAGGGCGAAGCCGGATCCGTCGTGGCGCAGGTAGCGGGTACCGCAGGTGGGCAGCAGATGGATGCGCGCCAGCACGTCCGCATCGGCGTCACCGAGCCGGTCGATGACCTGGGTGCGGAACTGCTCCTCGTTGCCCCCGGAGATGATCGCGACCTCCACGTGCTCGGCGAGGGCCAGGAGCTGCGCGGCGATGCGGGACGGGATCGCGGACTTGGAGG
>JAFDWM010000308.1 GCA_018268455.1 Actinomycetota bacterium
TTCGACTTCGGTGCCCGCCCGGAGCGCTGGCCGCAGTTCACCGCACAGCACGACCGGTTCGGCCCGCAACCGCTCTGGGAGCGGTTCGGCCAGGGCTTCGCCTTCGCGACCCTCGTGAAGGCCAAGTACGTGCACGACCTCGGCCCGTCGCTGTCGCCGTTCAACGCCCACCAGATCCTGCAGGGCATCGAGACCCTCGACCTGCGCGTCGCCCGCCAGAGCGCCTCGGCCCAGACGATCGCCGAGGCCCTCGTGACGAACCCCGCGGTCGCCGCCGTGCATCACCCCGGACTCCCCGGCAACCCGTGGCACGGACTCGTCGCGCGGTACCTCCCGCAGGGCGCGCCCGCCGTCTTCTCGATCGACCTCGTCTCCACCGGCGACGAGACGCAGGATCAGGAGCGCGTGGAGCGCTTCGTCGACGGACTGCGGGTCGTGCGCCTGGTCGCCAACATCGGCGATGCGCGCTCGCTCGTCGCACACCCGGCATCCATGACGCACTCGCACCTGAATGCCGCACAGCGTGCGGCGGCCGGCATCGGGTCGACCACGGTGCGGCTGTCGATCGGCATCGAGGATCCGGCCGACATCCTGTCCGACCTGGAGCAGGCACTGGCGCTCGCCGTCGTGGAGCCGGTGTTCGCCGCCGTCTGATGCCGGCCGGTCCGGTCATCGAGGCCGCGCTCGATAAGGTGAGCGCGTGCCGATCCTGAACAAAGACATGACCCTGTGCATCTCGTTGTCCGCGCGGCCGAGCAACAACGGCACGAGGTTCCACAACCACCTGTACGGGGCACTGGGGCTGAACTGGATCTACAAGGCGTTCGCGCCGACCGATCTGGCGCAGGCGATCGCCGGGGTGCGCGGGCTCGGGATCCGCGGCTGCGCGATCTCGATGCCGTACAAGGAGGACGTCATCGCGCTGGTGGACCGGATGGATCCGTCGGCCACCGCGATCGATTCGGTCAACACGATCGTGAACGACGACGGGGTGCTCACCGCGTACAACACCGACTACTCCGCGATCGCCCGGCTCATCGCATCGAACGAGCTGCACCCGGCATCGAGTGTGCTGCTGCGCGGATCCGGCGGGATGGCCAAGGCCACCGCGGCGGCGTTCCGCGATGCCGGCTTCCGCCGCGTCACGGTGGTGGCGCGCAACGAGGCCGCGGGTCGCGCACTGGCCGAGCTGTATGGCTTCGCCTGGGCCGCCGACGTCGACGAGCGCACGGCCGACGTCCTCGTCAACGTGACGCCGATCGGCATGGCGGGCGGCATCGAGGCCGAGGCACTGTCGTTCCCGGCGGCGGCGATCGCGAGTGCGACGACCGTGTTCGACGTCGTCGCACTGCCCGCCGAGACGCCGCTCGTGCGTGCCGGTCTCGCCGCGGGCAAGACCGTCATCAACGGCGCCTCGGTCGCCACGCTGCAGGCGCTCGAGCAGTTCGTGCTGTACACCGGGATCCGCCCGAGCGACGCACAGGTGCGCGCCGCCGAGGAGTTCATGCAGGCGCAGTGACCGCCGCCCGCGCCGTGCCGCGCGGGTGCTCCCGGTAGACTCGGACGGTCATGCCCTCCGCCTCCCAGTACCCCGCACCGCGCCTGGACTCGCGCCCCGTCGAGACGTTCTCCGCGACGCTCGGCGACCTCGCCGCGCACCTGGAGATCGCCTCGGGCAGCCGCGCCGAGACGGCGTTCACCGGCGTGGCTCTCGCCACCGATCACGTGCGCGCGGGCGACCTGTTCCTCGGGATCCCTGGCGCGAACGCGCACGGCGCCCGCTTCACCGCGAAGGCCGTGGAGGCCGGCGCGACGGCCGTGCTCACCGACGCCGCCGGTGCCGCCCTCGTGCCGGAAGGCGTGCCGACGCTCGTCGTCGACAGTCCCCGTCTCGCGGCAGGGCCGGCATCCGCGTTCCTCTACCGCGACCCCGCGGCCTCGATGACCTCGATCGGCATCACCGGCACGCAGGGCAAGACCACCACCGCGTTCTACGTGGCCGCCGCGGCGGGCATGCAGGCCTCGGGAACGATCGGATCCATCGGCACCACCGTCGGCGACGACTTCTTCCCGCCCGTGCTGACGACGCCCGAGGCTCCTGAGCTGCAGGCGCTGTTCGCTGTGATGCGTGAGCAGCACCTCGGCACCGTGGCGGTCGAGGCGTCCAGTCATGCGCTCACGCTGGGGCGCGTGGACGGCTTCGCCTTCGACGCGGGGATCTTCCTGAATCTCGGCCACGACCATCGTGACTTCCACCCCACGCAGGCCGACTACTTCGCGGCGAAGGCGCTGCTGCTCACCCCCGAGCACGCGAAGGTCGGCATCGTCGACATCGATTCGCACTGGGGTCGGGTGCTCGCCGCACAGGCCACGGTGCCGGTGCGCACGACGTCGGCGAGCGGATCCGAGGCCGCCGACTGGGTGGCCCTGGATGTCGATCTGCGTGCGCACGGATCCTCGTTCGTGATCCGCTCCCCGCACGGCGAGCGCGTGGCGTTCTCCACGCAGCTGACCGGTGCGTTCAACGTCAACAACATCCTTGCGGCCGTCGCCGCGCTGGTGGAGAGCGGCCGGGATCTCGGCGACCTCGCCCCGGGCATCGCGGCGCTGCCCAGTGTCGAGGGGCGCCTGCAGCGGTTCGACTTCGGCCAGCCGTTCACCGCGATCGTCGACTCCGCGCACAAGCCGGAGGCGATCAACGCGGCCCTGCGCGCGATCCGCACGACCACCCCGGAGGGCAGGCTCATCGCCGTGCTCGGTGCGAACGGTCATCGCGACGTCGCCAAGCGCCGGATGATGGGCCGGTTCGCGGCGATGTTCGCCGACGTGCTGGTGATCACCGACGACAACCCGTACGACGACGACCCGGCCGAGATCCGGGCCTCGCTCATCGACGGCGCGCGCTCCTCGGTGGTCGAGATCACGGAGATCGCCGACCGCCGCGAGGCCATGGCCGCCGCCGTGCGGATGGCCCGCCCCGAGGACACCGTGGTGATCCTCGGCAAGGGTCATGAGCGCTATCACGCGCTGGCCGGCGGCGAGATCGCCTGGTACGACCCCGACGTGCTGCGCGAGGTCATCGAGGCGCTCTGAAGCGCGCCCCGCGCTGTCACTCCTCGAGCGGATCCGCCTCCGCAGGCACCGCACCGGTCTCGATCGGCAGCCCCGGCGTGTTCGACCAGGCGCTCCAGGATCCGGGATACACCGTCACCTCGCGACCGATGAGGGCGCCCGCGAGCGCGAGCTGCGCCGCAGTGACACCGGATCCGCAGTACGCCGCGATCAGCACCTCCTCGCCGGCGCCGACCGCCTCGAACTCCTCGGCGATCTCCTCGGGCGAGCGGAACCGGCCGTCGGCGGTGAGCACCTGCGCGATCGGCAGGTTGCGTGCGCCGGGGATGTGCCCGGCGACCGGATCGATCGGCTCGCTCTCGCCGCGGAACCGCTCGGCCGCACGCGCATCGAGCAGCACGCCCGCCCACTCCGGCACCTGCGGGGTGGTCAGGATGTCCGCGGTGCCGGGTCGTCCCAGCACCACATCGCCGGCGGGCGGCACGACCTCACCCTCCTCGATCGCTCCCCCGGCATCGTGCCACGCGGCCAGCCCGCCGTCGAGCACGCGCACATCTGCCACGCCGGCCCGCTGCAGCGCCCACCACGCCCGCGCGGCGGGCAGGGACCGCGAGTCGTCGTAGACCACGACCGGCTGACCCTGCCGGATGCCCCAGCGGCGGGCGGCCTGCTCGAGCGCCTCGTCGTCGGGCAGCGGGTGCCGCCCATCCGAGGGCACGCCGTGCCCGGCGAACTCGCCCTCCAGGTCGGCGAACACGGCCCCGGGGATGTGCCCGGCGAGGTAGGTGTCGTGGCCGTCGGTGCGGCCGAGCACATAGCGCACGTCGAGGACGCGGACGTCGGATCCGCCCTCCAGCGCGGTGCGGAGCGAGGCGGCGGAGATGAGAGCGGAAGCGGACATGGTCTCATCCTCTCAACCCCGTACGCTGGATGCCATGACCGCCCTTTCGCCCCGACCCGCCTTGCGTTGGGGAATCCTCGCCACGGGCGGCATCGCCGCCGCCTTCGCCGCCGACCTGCGCACCGCGGGCCTCGACCTCGTCGCCGTCGGATCCCGATCCCAGGAATCCGCGGATGCCTTCGCCGCGCGCTTCGACATCGGCCGTGCGCACGGCTCGTACGAAGCGCTGGTGGCGGATCCCGACGTCGACATCGTCTACGTCGCCACGCCGCACCCGATGCATCATGCGGACGCCCGGCTCGCGCTCGAGCACGGCAAGCACGTGCTGGTCGAGAAGGCGTTCACGCTGACCGCAGCGGAGGCGCAGGACCTCGCCGATCTGGGACGGGACAAGGGCCTGCTCGTCATGGAGGCCATGTGGACCCGGTATCTGCCGCACATGGTGCGCCTGCGCGAGATCATCGCCGCCGGCACCCTGGGCGAGATCCGCGCGGTCTGGGCGGACCACACGCAGTCGCTGCCGACCGATCCCGCTCACCGGCTGAACGCGCTCGAGCTCGGCGGCGGTGCTCTGCTGGACCTCGGGATCTACCCGATCTCGTTCGTGCACGACCTGCTGGGCGCTCCCGTCACCGTGCAGGCCACCGGGCGCCTCGTGGAGACCGGCGCCGACGCCGAGGTCGCCACGATCATGACCCATGCGGGCGGCGCCGTCTCGACGACGCTGTCGTCCTCGCGCGCCGCAGGCCCGAACACGGCCGTCGTGCTCGGCACGGCCGCCCGGATCGAGATCGACGGAGTCTGGTACACCCCCACGACGTTCCGCGTCATCGCGACCGACGGCACGGTGCTCGAGGAGTTCGACGGCCGCACCGCCTCGCACGGGCGTGGCGGCGGTCGCGGCATGCAGTATCAGGCGCGGGCCGCCGAGCGCTTTGTCGCCGAGGCCGCCGACGGCGCGACCCCGGACAGCGATCTGCTCCCGGTCGCCGAGTCCGTCGCGATCATGGGCCTGCTCGATCGGATCCGCGCGCAGATCGGCGTCCGATACCCGCGCGAATCCGCCTGACGTCCTCCCCCGCATCCCCCACGAACACCCCTGAGGAGCCCCCCATGGCCGAGCCGCAGGAAAGCCGCGTCGCCGTCTACCTCGACTTCGACAACATCGTCATCTCCTGGTACGACCGTGTGCACGGTCGCAACGCCTACAGCAAGGACCGCCAGCGCATCCAGGACAACCCCGCCGACGCCGAGGTCGCCGAACGGCTGAAGGCCGCGACGATCGATGTCGGCGCGATCATCGACTACGCGTCGTCGTTCGGCACGATGGTGCTGACGCGCGCGTACGCCGACTGGTCGTCGCCGGTGAACGCCGAGTACCGGTCGCAGCTCGTGGCCCGCGCGGTCGACCTCGTGCAGCTGTTCCCCGCCGCCGCCTACGCCAAGAACGGCGCCGACATCCGCCTGGCCGTGGACGCCGTGGAGGACATGTTCCGCCTCCCCGACCTCACGCACGTCGTCATCGTCGCCGGTGACAGCGACTACGTGCCGCTCGCACAGCGCTGCAAGCGCCTGGGCCGCTACGTGATCGGCGTCGGCGTCGCGGGATCCACCGCGAAGTCGCTCGCGGCGGCGTGCGACGAGTTCGAGGCCTACGATTCGCTGCCCGGCGTCGAGCGCGCGAACCAGGCCGCGGAGCCCGCTCCGGCCAAGCGCAGCACCCCGGCGAAGCCCGCCCAGGCGGGCGCGCGCAAGCAGTCCCGCGCTGCGGCCGAGAAGGAGGAGCCCAGCACCTCCGAGCAGGATCGGGCGACCGCCACCCTGGCGCGCGCGCTGCGCCTCGGGCACGACAAGAGCGACGGCGACGAATGGCTGCACAGCTCGGCCGTGAAGACCCAGATGCGCCGCATGGACCCGTCGTTCAGCGAGAAGGCTCTCGGCTACCGCTCGTTCAACGCCTTCCTGAAATCACGCGCCGACATCACCGAGCTCGAGGAGTCAGGGCACGAGCGTCTGGTACGCCTCAAGGAGGCGTGAACAGTTCCCTGGGAGCACATCGGAAAGGATCCGCTCCCGTCGCAGAAAATGCCGTTGGGCGGGCCAATGAGCCGCATCTTCTGCGACGGGAGCGATCGGTATCTGACCGGACCGGATCCGCTCGGATCCCGTCAGCGCCCGGTGATCTCCCGCACCGCGCTGTCGAGTTGCGGATAGGCGAAGGAGAAGCCGGCGTCCTCGAGCACCTGGGGAACTACCCACCGACTCTTCAGCAGGAGCTCCGACTCGGTGCGCAGCACGGCCATCGCCGGCTCGAGCAGGAATCTCGGCGTCGGCATCCCGAACGGCACGCCGACGCCACGGCGCAGCGCCGCCATGAACTCGATGTTCGTGACCGCGTGCGGTGACGCCATGTTCACCGGTCCGCTGATCCCGTCGTGATCGCGCAGGAAGCGCACCGCGTCGACGAAGTCCCGCTCATGCATCCAGCTCATCCGCTGCCGGCCGCCGGAACGCGCGAAGTCGGGGCGGTCCGGCTCGGTCGCATGCTCCCCGATCCCGCGATAGCGCCGGTGCGGAAACCACCAGCCGTCGAACTGCGGTCCGCCCAGGCCCAGCCGGGCCAGACGCAGCAGCAGGTGCATGACCGGCGCATCGCGGCCGAGGACGAGCGAGGTGCGCAGAGCGATGCGGCGAGTACCCGGCAGATCTCCGGCGAACAGCGCGGCCTCCCACTCCCGGGTCACGTCGGGCGAGAAGCCCTTCTCCACGAGCGGATCCGCCTCGGTGCGCTGCTCGTCGAGCGAGTACCGGTAGGCCGTCGCGGAGCTGCCGTTCAGCCACACCGCCGGCGGCCGCACGGCGCCGGCGATCGCTCGATGCAGGGCCGCGGTCGTACGCAGGCGAGAGCCCAGGATCTCGGTGCGGTTACGGTCGGTGTAGCGCCGGTCGATGCGAGCGCCGGCGAGTCCGATCACGATCTGCGCGCCGTCGATGAGCCGCAGCATGCTCGCCTCGTCGTCCCAGCGAGCGTCGGCCCCCGTGCGTCCGATCATGCGCACGTCGTAGCCGTCGATGCGCAGTGCGTCGCGCAGCGCCGTGCCGAGGTAGCCGCTCCCGCCGCCGATCACGGCACGTGGGTGGACGATCCCGCTCATGCGACGGCACTCATCCGGCGTCGGCCTCGTCCTGCTGCTTCTTGCGCTTCTCGATCTCGGCGCGCAGCCGCCACTCCTCGATCTCGCGGTCGAGATCGGCGATCTGCTGCTCGGTGCTGCGGGTGTCCGCGGGCGGCCCCACGGGTGCCGGCGGTGCGGCCGGGCGCGCCCGCTCCCTGAGCCGCGGCAGCCGGATCCCCTCGCCGTCGTACTCGCGTCCGACCAGGAACCAGATGAGGGATCCAGCCAGCGGAAGCAGGATCACGAGGATGATCCAGAACACCTTCGGCAGATGCTTCACCTGGTCGTCCCGGCGGGTGATGACGTCGATCAGCGCGCCGACCATCAGCGCCAGCACGAGGACCGAGAACACCACACCCATGCCGACAGCCTGTCAGATCCTGACGCGACGCGCGCGCATGGCCACTACGGCAGCGTGTGCCCCGCCGCACGGAACAGCTCGTACCACTCGGCGCGCGTGAGTTCCACGTCCGATCCGGCCGCGGCCTCCTGCACCCGCGAGGGCGTGGTGG
>JAFDWM010000309.1 GCA_018268455.1 Actinomycetota bacterium
CACCAGCCCGCCGACCGTGCCACCGCGAAGACGGTCTCCCCCGCATCGGCGGGCATTCCCCAGGCGCACACCATCACTGCCAGCGCCAGGTCGATGGTGGGGTGAAGGCCCGTGCGAGCGTGCACGACGTCGACGATCCGGTGCGCCGTCTCGAGCGCCGATGCGGCCGCCGGATCCGCGGTCTCCCGGATCAGCTGCAACAGGAGCCGCGCCCGCGGGTCTCCCTCCGGATACAGCGGGTGCCCGAACCCGGGAACGCCCGCCCCACTCAGACGAGTGGCGGTCGCCACGGCACCGGCCGGATCCGCACCGTCCTGCACCTGCCGGAGCATCGTGTGCGCGGCGGCGCTCACCGCTCCGTGCAATGCGGAATCGAGCGCCCCGAATCCCGCGGCCACGACGGCGTAGGGATGCGCGCGGGCCGAAGCCGCGGCCCTCGCCGCGAGGGTCGAGGCCGCCATGTCGTGGTCGACGAGCAGGACGAGCGCGGCGTCGAGCACGCGAACCCGGGCGGCGGTCGCCGGCAGCGCGGTGAGCCGGGGCCAGAGCCGCACCGCGATAGGCCCCCGCGCGGCATCGGGCGCAGATGCCGGCCCGCCTGAGGACGGGTCGAGGAGGGGAAGCGCGTCCACGAGCCCGGCCACGAGCCGGGTCGCGACACGGGCGACGGCGTCCGGTCGCAGGTCATAACGCTCCGGATCGTCCGCCGCGAGGGCGGCCACCGCGGCGAGCAGACGACTGAACGCGCCGGCACCCGCCGGCAGAGCGGCGAGCACCCGGCGTGCCGCTGCGGCTCCCGTCCCTTCCAATGGCGCGCCGACGGGATCCGGCAGCCCGGTACGCGCGAAGAGCCAGCGCACCACGGCGTCGAACCGCGGCGCGGCGGACGTGACCAGCTCGTCGATCGGCACGCCGCGGATCCACAGCTCGCCGTCCTCGATCAACGTGATGTCGGTGTCGATCACCGCCAGCGGACGGCCGTCGGCGCCGGCTTCGCGAGCCGCACCGTGCGACGGCGAGGTGGATCGGCGACGGGCACGCGCGAAGCGCTCGACCTCGAGCGGGTCGAACAGCGAGCCGTGCGCGCCCCGTTGGCGTGTGATCAGGCCGCGTGAGACGTAGGCGTACAGCGTCTCCGTCCGCACGCCGAGGCGCGCCGCCGTCTGCGCTGCGGTGAGCAGATCCATCGCCGTCCGCCATTCATTGATTCGATCAACATTGACGACATCCCGATCCATTATGCAAGGTGAGCGAAGAGCCGCAGTGCGGGTCTGAAGAGCACAGAGCCGCCAGCCGCGACTCGCCGGAGAGGAACCGACATGGCCATCACGATCGATCGCAATGACACCCGTCTCATCGATGTCCCGCGCGGGCTCACCAACGTCGTCGTCGCAGAGACCGCGATCGGCGACGTGCGCGGCGAGGAGGGGTTCTTCCACTACCGAGGCGTCTCGGGTGTGGATCTGGCCGCCGAAGCGCGATTCGAGGACGCCTGGCGCCTGATCGCTCTCGGCGGGCTGCCCCGGGGCGACGCGGACTCCGCGGACTTCCGCGCCCGCACGGCCGCTGCCCGGACGATCCCCGGGAGCCTGCGGGGAGAACTGGCGGCCATCGCCGCTTCGGGTCTGGATCCGATGGCGCAGCTGCGCACCGGACTCGCCGTGATCTCGGCCGCTGACGGCCGGGGCGCTCTCTACGACGAGACCGAAGCGGAGCGCATCAACGACGCGATCCGACTCGCCGCGGTCGCACCGGCTCTGATCGCCATGCTGCATCGACTCGGCGAAGGGCAGGATCCGATCGAGCCGGACGCCGCCCTCGATCCGGTCACGGACTATCTGCGCATGCTCACCGGCCTCGCGCCCGACATCCGGCTCGCTGCCGCTCTGGGCACGTACCTGACCGCGGCGATCGACCACGGCTTCAACGCGTCGACGTTCACGGCGCGGGTCATCGCGTCCACCGGCGCCGACCTCGCCTCGTGCGTCGGCGGCGCGCTCGGAGCACTCGCAGGTCCCCTGCACGGTGGCGCCCCGGCACGCACTCTCGACATGCTCGACGAGATCGGCACCCCCGAGCGTGCAGACGCCTGGGTGCGCGAGCGCGTGCAGTCCGGCGGTCGGATCATGGGCTTCGGGCATGCGGTGTATCGCACCGAGGATCCCCGCTCACGCCTGCTGCACGGCGTCGCTCAGCAGCTGCGTGCGGACGGACTCGCGTCGGAGCGTGTCGACCTCGCCGTGACGGTGGAACAGACGGTGCTGCGGGTGCTGGACGAGCTCAAGCCCGGTCGCGCGCTGCGCACGAACGTCGAGCTCTATGCCGCGGTCGTCATGGAAGCGTGCGGGATCCCGCGGGAGTTGTTCACACCCACGTTCGCCTCGGCGCGCCTGATCGGCTGGGGCGCGCACGCCTGCGAGCAGGTGCAGGACGGCAAGATCCTCCGCCCCTCGTCGCGCTACGTCGGAGCGCCGTAAGGCCGACAGCTCAAGGCGTTGATCGTGCGCGTCACGGTCGACGGCAAGGTCTTGGCGCGGCAGGCGCACGGCGACTCGACAAGTGGATGCCCGGTCCGCCGAAGGAGAACAAGGGCACGCTGAGGATGCTGACCTACCAGACCACCGGAAATCCCGACTTGGAGACGGATCCGGAATGGACCGCGGCGTACAACGCCGACCCAAAGGCGAACGCTGGTCAGGACGTCACCGATGCCTCTTGCGCGTCTACGCCACGTCGGATGCGCCATGTGACCCCCAGGATGAGCGGCGCGAGAATTCGTCCCGCCATCATGATCGCGACCAACGGTGACGATCCCAGGCCGACGGCCAGAGGAAGTAGCAGCATGCACGCGATTCCGGTGATGCCGGCGGTCAAGGCCGTCCTCGTCCACATTCGCTCCGGCACCGCGAAGTACACGCGCCTCACCGCCGCGAACCTGCTGTCGCCCAGAAGCCAGCCTGCCCACAGGAGCGGAAGCCACCCGACGCGGCTCGACGACAGCGCCACGCCGCACAAGAACAACGAGATCGCAGACACCATGACGTAGCGGTCGACCGAGTGCGACGAGAGGTCTCTATAGGCCACATACCCGGCGATCAGAAGCACCCCCGCCGCCGCGATCAGGACCGAGCCCGCGATGACCGAAGTGCGCACGGACCCCACAACCCCCGGGACCGCACCGGTGAAGAATGCGACCGCAGCGACGACGAGCACCGCCAGAGGGCGCCCCAGCACGTGGCGGACGTAGACGGGGCCGCCCGCCGACACCGGTGCATGCGCTTCTTCGTGCTCCATCGCCGAATGCTAGCGCAAGGCCACGGGCGCGGGTCACGGCTCCCGCCCCGCGCACCGAGTCCGCGACGGCTGCACGATTGTGCGACGCCTGCACGATGGATTACGCGCTCAGCCCCGGCAAACGTCGCAAGATCGTGCAGGCGTCGCACGAACGGGGCCGGCTCCCGAAGGAACCGGCCCCGTCACGTGCTCGCGGATCAGACCAGCGAGCGCAGCACGTACTGCAGGATGCCGCCGTTGCGGTAGTAGTCGGCCTCACCGGGGGTGTCGATGCGGACGACCGCGTCGAACTCGATGGGCTGCTTGCCCTCGGGCGAGAACTCGCTCGGGGTCGCGGTGACCTTGACCGTCTTCGGGGTGGTGCCCTCGTTCAGCGCCGTCAGGCCCTCGATCGAGACGATCTCGGTGCCGTCGAGGCCGAGCGACTCCCAGGACTCGCCCGCGGGGAACTGCAGCGGGACGACGCCCATGCCGATGAGGTTCGAGCGGTGGATCCGCTCGAAGCTCTCGGTGATGACGGCCTTCACGCCGAGGAGGTTGGTGCCCTTCGCCGCCCAGTCGCGGGAGGATCCGGATCCGTACTCCTTGCCGCCGAAGATCACCAGCGGCGTGCCGGCAGCCTGGTAGTTCGTCGAGGCGTCGAAGATGTACGCCTGCGGACCGCCGGCCTGGGTGAAGTCGCGCGTGAATCCACCCTCGATCTGCTGACCGTCGTTGACGGCCTTGACCAGCGCGTTCTTCAGGCGGATGTTCGCGAACGTGCCGCGGATCATGACCTCGTGGTTTCCACGACGGGAACCGAAGGAGTTGAAGTCCTTCTGCGCGACACCGTGCTCGGTGAGGTACTGAGCCGCGGGCGTGCCCGCCTTGATGTTTCCGGCCGGCGAGATGTGGTCGGTGGTGACCGAGTCGCCGAGCGTGGCGAGCACGCGGGCACCCGAGATGTCGGTCACCGGGGTCGGTGTCGCCTCCATACCGTCGAAGTACGGCGCCTTGCGCACGTAGGTCGAATCGGCATCCCACTCGAAGATCGGTCCGGTCGGGGTGGGCAGGCTGGTCCAGCGCTCGTCGCCGTCGAACACGGTGGCGTACTGCTTGATGAACTGGTCGCGCGAGATCGAGGAGTCGATGATCTGCTGCACCTCGGTCGGGTCGGGCCAGACGTCCTTCAGGAACACGTCGTTGCCGTCGCCGTCGGTACCGAGCGCCTGGGTCTCGAAGTCGAAGTTCATCGACCCGGCCAGGGCGTAGGCGACGACCAGCGGCGGGCTGGCGAGGTAGTTCATCTTCACGTCGGGGCTGATCCGGCCCTCGAAGTTGCGGTTGCCCGAGAGGACAGCCGTGACCGCGAGGTCGTTCTCGTTGATCGCCGCGGAGACCTCCTCGATCAGCGGACCGGAGTTTCCGATGCAGATGGTGCAGCCGTAGCCGACCGTGTAGAAGCCGAGGCCCTCGAGATCCTTGTCGAGCCCGGACTTCTCGTAGTAGTCGGTGACGACCTTCGAGCCGGGGCCGAGCGTCGTCTTGACCCACGGCTTCTGCTTCAGGCCCTTGGCGAGCGCGTTGCGGGCGAGGAGGCCGGCGGCGATCATCACGGACGGGTTGGAGGTGTTCGTGCACGAGGTGATGGCCGCGAGCGTGACGGCACCGTTGTCGAGGATGTAGTCCAGGCCCTCGGGCGTGGTCACCTTGACCGGCTTGGACGCGTTCGCCGGAGCGCCGCTGCTGATGTGCACCGGACGCGTGGTCGGGTTCTCCTCACCCGGGACGCTGCCCGGGTCGGACGCCGGGAACGAGTGCTTCGAGTCGAGGTCGACGATGTCGTCGCTGGTCGACGGGGTCGCGTAGTTCAGGATGTCCTGCTCGAACTGGGCCTTCGCCTCCGACAGCAGGATCCGGTCCTGCGGACGCTTCGGCCCGGCGATCGACGGCACGACCGTGGAGAGGTCGAGCTCGAGGTATTCGCTGAAGCTCGGCTCGCGCGACGGGTCGTGCCAGAGCTTCTGCTCCTTGGCGTACGCCTCGACGAGGGCCACGGCCTGCTCGTCACGTCCGGTCAGACGCAGGTAGTCGAGCGTCACGTCGTCGATCGGGAAGATCGCCGCAGTGGAACCGAACTCCGGCGACATGTTGCCGATCGTGGCGCGGTTGGCGAGCGGCACCGAGGCCACGCCGGCACCGTAGAACTCGACGAACTTGCCGACCACGCCGTGCTGGCGCAGCATGTCGGTGATCGTCAGCACGACGTCGGTCGCGGTGACGCCGGCCGGGATCTCGCCGGTCAGCTTGAAGCCGACCACGCGCGGGATGAGCATCGACACGGGCTGGCCGAGCATCGCAGCCTCGGCCTCGATGCCGCCGACGCCCCAGCCCAGCACGCCCAGGCCGTTGACCATGGTGGTGTGCGAGTCGGTGCCGACGCAGGTGTCGGGGTAGGCACGGAGCACGCCGTCGACCGAGCGGTCGTAGATGACCTTGGCCAGGTGCTCGATGTTCACCTGGTGCACGATCCCGGTGCCCGGGGGGACGACCTTGAAGTCGTCGAAGGCGGTCTGGCCCCAGCGCAGGAACTGGTAGCGCTCGCCGTTGCGCTCGTACTCGATCTCGACGTTGCGCTCGATCGCGTCGGGACGGCCGAACAGGTCGGCGATGACGGAGTGGTCGATGACCATCTCAGCCGGGGACAGCGGGTTGATCTTGTTCGGGTCGCCGCCGAGCGCCGTGACAGCCTCGCGCATGGTGGCGAGGTCGACGATGCAGGGCACGCCGGTGAAGTCCTGCATGACGACGCGCGCCGGCGTGAACTGGATCTCCGTGTCGGGCTGGGCGGACGGATCCCAGGAACCGAGCGCCTCGATCTGGGCCTTCGTCACATTCGCACCATCCTCGGTGCGAAGCAGGTTCTCCAGGAGGACCTTCAGGCTGAACGGGAGCTTCTCGAATCCTTCGACCGTGTCGATCCGGAAGATCTCGTAGTCGGTGCTGCCGACCGTCAGGGTGCTCTTGGCACCGAAGCTGTTCACCGTGGACACGGATCCGTCTCCTTCTGTTCGGATGGAAGCGACAGGCGACTCCATCTTGCTCGCCCGCTCCCCACGCGGCTAGCAAGGCGGGCCTTACCAGTCTGCTCCCGTGGGCGGGCGAGCGAAAGGGTGTCGATTTATCTTGACGTCGAGATAAATCTAACACGGCGTCCGCCGCGGAGATTCACTCCTGAGGCGTGTCGGCATCCTGCTTCGGCGGGTACAGCGCGCGCACGGCGAGCCAGGTCACCGCGACCATCGGCGCGAACAGCGGCAGGCCCATCACGAGCTTCAGGGTGCCGAGGGCCTGGACGTTCCCGGCGAGGTACAGCGGCAGCTGCACGGCCAGGCGAGCGAAGAAGAGGACCGCCCACGCGATCGTGATCCAGAAGAACGCCCTGCGCTTGCGTCGATCGTCTCGCCAGCCGCGCACGTCGCCCATCAGGAAGCCGATGGCGAGTCCGATCAGCGACCAGCCGACGAGCGCGGAGATCAGCAGCGCCGTTCCGTACGCGGCGTTGGTGAAGAAGCCGGGCACGAAGTTGTCCTGCCCGCGGCCGGTCCACAGCGCGAGCCCCGCGGCGACCGCGACGGCAACGAGTCCGCCGAGCGCGGATGCTGCCGGAGACCGCTGCAGCAGCCGCACGACCGAGAACACGGCCGCAAGCCCCACCGAGACGATCAGCGAGAGCCAGAGCGGATCCGGCTTGAGCGTGTAGATGACCAGGAATGCGGCGCTGGGCACGACCGACTCCAGCACGCCGCGCCAGCCGCCCATCGCGCGCCACACGACGTGCCCGGTGCTTGCATCCGCATTCGGATC
>JAFDWM010000030.1 GCA_018268455.1 Actinomycetota bacterium
AAACGAGGTGAGCACCGGCCCCGTCCTCGAACTCAGCGCCTAACCGACACCAACAACAGAAGGATCACCGACCGCTACACCACGTCCTGGGGCTTGACCACGGTGCCAGCGCACACCGGTTCGGGAGGAGAACACGCACTCGGGAGGAAGGATCCGGCTGAACGCCCCTCCCGAACAGGAGATCTCCTCCCGAACAGGGGATCCGACTCAGCCAGCACGGACGTCAGCGAGCGAGGTGCAGGCGCTGGGCGATCGCCAGGAGGATCAGGGCCTGCACCTCGGGCCAGTGGTTCATCAAGCGGTCGTAGCCGATCCGGATCACGTGATAGCCGTGCAGTCGCAAGAGCGCGTCATGCTTGTTGTCTTCCTCGCGCTGGGCTCCGACATGATGTCCGCCGTCGATCTGCACGACCAGGCGCTCCCCGATGAGGAAGTCGACGCGATGTCCGTGCAGCCACACCTGGGGCACGATCGGGATGTCGAGCCAGCCGAGCCGGGTGCGGAAGATCGTCTCCGTCCCGGCATCGGCGAAGGGCGTCGCCTCGGCGAGCATTCGGCGCGCGGCCGGAGGGAGGTCGAGTCGCTCAAGCACCTGCGGATCCACGAGTCGCTTACGCAGCGCCGACTCCCATACGGCCATCGATGCCTCGTGCGGTTGACAGCGAGCGATCAGCACGAGCGCGTTCTCGAGCGAGTCCTCGAGAGCGTCGGGGTTGCGTGGAATCAGCGGCGCAGACCAATGGACGATCCCACGCGAGACTCTGGCGTGGCCCGAACTCGGGGGCGCCGCGACGTGCGGCTCCGGCGCCTCGCGCACCCAGAGCCCTCGGCGCACGGCAAGGGTGACGCAGCTGAGCACCACGCCGCGGCGCGCGGCGGCGACGAGCTCCTCATCCGCTCCTGGCAGCGCAATCCACCCCCGACGAACGCTCAGGATCCGCCTGTCGGTTCTCGCGCGACGAAACGCATGGTCGGTCACGCCGGCACGCCTCAACGTCTCCACCCGTGCGACGCCGTGATGCCGCGTCAGCTCCTCGATCAGATCCATCCCGCGATCCTGACTGGTCCGGAGCGGCCGCGGTGCGCGTCCTGCGCAATCGGTGGAGTACTGCGCGCCAGCAGTACCTGTGCAGGACGAACGCCACCGCCACCGCCCCGGGAGGAGAACTCGCGTTCGGGAGGATGGATCCGGGCGATCGCCCCTCCCGAACAGGAGATCTCCTCCCGAACAGGCGGGCCAACGGTGGGCGCCACGCCTCCCCACGCCGGGACACACGAAGTGCCGGGGATGCGGGAAGCGCCGGGATCCGGGAAAGGCACTACGCACGGTAGGCGCGGACGCCGACGGACGCGGCCACACCGCCCCAGGAGGAGAACACGCCTACGGGAGGACGGATCCGGGCCATCGCCCCTCCCGAACAGGAGTTCTCCTCCCGAACAGGAGGGCGACAGTGGGCGGCGCGCTGTTGGCGTAAGTGCCGACGGACGCGGCCACACCGCCCCGGGCGGAGAACTCGCCTTCGGGAGGACGGATCCGGGCCATCGCCCCTCCCGAGCGAGAGTTCTCCTCCCGAACGGGAGAGCAGACATGCCTTGGGGCAAAGAAGACCCGGGAGCCCCAAGCCCACGCCCAAGCCCAAGCCCACGCCCACGCCGCGCAATCCCCGGGAACGCAGAAAGGGCGGGGATCCGAGGATCCCCGCCCTGTCGATGGTGAGACTTACCAGCTCGACTTGGTCACGCCGGGCAGCTCGCCGCGGTGTGCCATGTCACGGAAGCGGACACGCGAGATGCCGAACTTCGTGAGGACACCGCGGGGGCGGCCGTCGATGGCGTCACGCGAACGCAGGCGCACCGGCGACGCGTTGCGCGGGAGCTTCTGCAGGCCGACGCGGGCGGCCTCGCGGGCCTCGTCGGTCGCGTTCTCGTCGACCAGGGTCTTCTTCAGCTCGAGGCGACGCTCCGCGTAGCGGTCGACGACTTCCTGACGCTGCTTGTTGCGCGCGATCTTGCTCTTCTTAGCCATGGATCAACGCTCCTCTCGGAATTCGACGTGCTTGCGGACCACCGGGTCGTACTTCTTCAGCACGAGACGGTCGGGGGTGTTGCGGCGGTTCTTCTTGGTCACGTAGGTGTACCCCGTGCCCGCGGTCGAACGCAGCTTGATGATCGGACGGATGTCCTGTGCCTTCTTGGCCATTAGAGCTTCACACCCTTCGCCTGGAGGTCAGCGACAACCTTCTCGATGCCACGGGCGTCGATCACCTTGATGCCCTTGGCGGACACGTTCAGCGTGATCTTGCGACCGAGCGACGGAACGAAATACGTCTTCTTCTGCACGTTCGGGTCGAAGCGGCGCTTCGTCCGGCGGTGCGAGTGCGAGATGTTGTGACCGAAACCGGGAACTGCTCCGGTCACCTGGCACACTGCTGCCATGATGACTCCTTCTCTACCGTGAGGCCGGACGGCCCCACCCAAGATCCCTTGTCTGCACGCCTCTCCCCCGCCCGATCGCTCGGTTCAGAAGGGAGGCATACGAACTGCGCACAGGAGTGTGCGCAGACAAAGGGCTACTCTAGCACGGATCCGGTCCCGCCCTCCGTCGAGTGGCCGGCCGAGTGGCCGGAGAGGATCCGCCCCTCGGGATCCCACTGCGCCGTGATCGCGCCGATGCGCGCAGCCGCATCGCCGTACAGCGCCGACGCGGACGTGGCGCGCTCGGCGAAGGTCTTCACCGCCCGGGGCGACGTGAATGGCGCGAGCGCTCTGAGCACGGCATCGGCTGCGGCCCGGACCGGCCCGAGTGCCTCCGGAACCGGGACGACGCCCACCGCATACACCAGCACGTCGCCCTCGATCGCGGACACCGCGCCGTCCGACGCCCGTCCGGGGGCCAGCATCCCGCCCAGCTGCCGGATCTCGACCGACAGCAGCGGCCCCGCCGCCGGGTCCTGCACGGCGGCGAGGAATGCGTCGATCGCGGACGTGGACAGCTCCGTCAGCAGCGCCGCATCGCCGTACGCCGGGGCGGGCTGCACCGGGTCGCCGTGCACGCTCGCCAATTCGGCCGGATCCATCGGGCGCACCGAATCAAGCTCGGGCGTGAGTGCGCGCAGCGGCGCGAGCAGCGTCGCGAGCTCGTCCGCCGTACCCTGGTGCGCGAGCTCGATGCCCACGAGCGCACGACCGCGCACGGCCTCCGGAATCTCCGGGATCGGCGGGTAACGCAGCACCCGCACGAGCGACGTGACGCCGTCGGGCACCGACGGGATCCACTCCCCCCACGCGCGCACGACTTCGTCCGCCTGTTCGATCGGCCACAGCAGGCCGCCGGCCCACAGCTCTCCGATCGCGTGCAGCTGCAGTTCCACCGCGGTCACGACGAGCGGCAGACTGCCGCCGCGCGCCGCCCAGAGCAGCTCCGGGTGCTGCGCGGTGTCGGCGCGCACCTGCCGCCCGCGCGCATCAACGCCCTCGACGGCACGCAGGCTCTGCGACCCCAGGCCGTGCGAGCGGCTCAGCCAGCCGAGCCCCCCGCCGAGCACGAAGCCGACCACACCCACGCTGGGTGCCATCCCGGAGACCGCGGCGAGACCGTGGCGCCCCGATTCGGCGGCGAGGTCTCCCCCGGTGACGCCGGCGCCGACGCGCACGGTCTTCGCCTCGGGATCGATCCGGATCCCCGTGAACCGCGTGGTGCGCAGCAGGATCGCGTCGGTCAGATCCGCCAGGGCGCCGGCCGCGTGGCCGGTGCCCTGCGGTGCCACCCGCAGCCCGAGTCGCGCCGCGGAGCGGATGGTCTCGACGACGTCGTCCTCATTCGCCGCCACGACAACCGCGGCGGGGCGCTGATCGGCGAGCAACTGCCAGGCCCGACGGGCGTCGTCCCATCCGGCGTCGCCCGGCAGGTGCAGTTCGCCATGCAGCCGGGCGCGCAGCGCGTGCAGGTGCTCGCCGGGCAGGATCCCGGATGGATCGGCCGTCGTGGCGCGATCCTCTCCGGCCGGAAGATCGGTGAAGCGGTCGTTCATGGGGTCCTCCGCAAGAGGGTCTCGGGACGGCCGGTGGCCGTGCTCGCTGCAACGGGGTTCTCGGGACGGCCGGCGGCCGTCGTGGTCATGACGGAACTCGCCGGCTCGGCCGCGACGGCGCCCGCGGCCCGAGCGGGCGCCGCCACCGAGTCGGCGCTGCTGCCGGCGCTGCGCCCGATCAATTCGAGGATGACCTCCTCGACGCCGGCCGGTCCGGGCCCGGCGACGATGGCGGATCCGATCCTGCGCGCGTTCTCGCGGAACGGCGCCTCGGCAAGGAGGCGGTCGACGGTCGCACGGATGTCATCCTCGTCGAGCCGACCGCGGCGGGGGCGCAGCCGCAGCCCGGCACCGCTCCAGGCCACGCGCGCCGCGACCTCGGCCTTGTCCTCGGTCTGACCGGTGGCCAGAATCGGCACCCCGTGTGCGAGCGCATAGTGCACGCCGCCGTAGCCGCCGTTCGTGACGAGCGCGTCGATCCGCGGGAACAGCCGGTCGTACGGCAGATACGGCGCGACTCTGGCGTTCGGGGGCAGGGATCCGGCCGGCATGTCGCGACCGCCCGTCGATGCGACGACGAGCACGTCGCTGTCGGCGAGCGCGCGCATCGTCGGCAGCACGAGGTCCTCGAGATCCGCGTTGGCGACGGTGCCCTGGGTGACGTGCACGACCCGGCGCGTGCCGTCGAGATCGCCCCACCACTCGGGCACGGGAACCGTCGAGGCCCCGGCCAGAGAGACCGGACCGACGTAGTGCACCGGCACCCGGAGGTCGCTGCGGGGATACTCGAACTCGGCGACGCTGAACTGCACGATCGCGTCCGCGGACGCCGGGTAGTTCATCACGAACGTGCTCAGTTCTCCGCCGACGGTGCGAGCGAGCCGGGCGGCGGCGCGGTGCAGGTCGGCGAACACGAACCGCTCGGTGCTCCAGTTCAGGAAGCCGTTGCGGATCCGCCCGATCGGCCCCGGCAGGGGCGGGATCCCCAACGCGAACGGCGCGGTGTCGCGGCTGCGCAGACCGAGCGGCACGATGCCGAGATTGACCACGACGGGGCGGGATCCGGCCGGGCGGGCCAGCAGCAGCATCGCACCGAAGAACATGCTCTCGGTCAGCACCGCATCCACCGGCTGTTCCGCCAGCAGCGCGTCGACGGTGCGGAGCTGGGCCGCAGCGGGGTCCAGGAAGATGTGCCGGAGGTCCCAGCGCGCGCCGGCGACGCCGCGCAGCCCGACCCGTCCGGGGAAGGAGGCATCCACGTCGCTGTCGTCGAAGTCCGCCTCGGCGGGCAGCGGCACCCAGCGGGCACCGGTGGATTCGACCGCGTCACGATAGCGGATGCCGGTGAGGAAGCGCACTTCGTGCCCTGCGGCGACGAGTGCCCGTGCCACCACGAGCAGCGGCGTGACATGGCCGTGCACCGGGGTGGAGCAGATCAGCAGGCTCAGAGGGCCCACCGGGTAGGATGTTGATAGCACCATTGCAGTATTCATTACCCTTTAAGGAAAGTCAATGGCTCGTTACGTGTCCCCTCTTCGCGAGGCCCAGGCCGCCGAGACGCGGCGCCGCATCCTGGAAGCCGCGGTCGGCGTCTTCAGCGCCTCGGGCTACGCGGGCACCTCGCTCGCCGAGATCGCGCGCAGCGCGGGTGTCTCGCTCGAGACCGTCAAGCAGAACGGGCCGAAGGCCGCGCTCCTGCTCGCCGCCTTCGGGCACGCCTTCTCCGGGACCGAGGATGAGACTCCCCTGCATCAGCGCCCGTCGCTGGAGGGCATCCGCGCCCTCGACGACGCGTCGTTCGTGCCCGGATGGCTGCAGTTCGTCGCCGACGCGAACGCGCGGGTAGCCCGACTCTGGCCGCGATTGCTCGAAGCAGCCCTCATCGACGCCGAAGTGGGGCGGCGGATCGCCACCCTGCAGAGCAACCGCCGGCTCGACATGGAATCGGTCATCGCGCTGCTGCGCGGGCGCGGCCTCTGCCGCAGCAGCCGCAGCGACGAGCAGCTCGCCGGGGCGCTGTCGTTCCTCATCTCTCCGGAGAGTTACGACCAGCTCGTGCTCGAGGCGGGCTGGAGCATCGAGGACTACTTCGCCTGGCTCGTCGAGGCCGTCGAGCGGATGATCCTGGCCTGAACCTCAGCGGACGCGGCCCAGATCGGCGGCGGCCTCGGCTGCACCCCTCCCCCACCGGAACGGCGAGACCGTCGGATCCCCGGGGATCCAGAACCGCCACGGGAACGCGTCCGTGCCCGCGACACCGGCGACCCCCACCCGTGGCCCGGACGCGATCTCGGCGAGCGGATCCGCAAGCCACAGCTCGGCGACGGCGCCCGCCTGCACGGCGCCCGTGATCGCGTCGATGCCATCGTGCCGCGGGTGCCGCAGCCCCGACGCCTGCCCGAACCGTCCCGGCCCCCGGGCCAGGTCGCGGCGCACTCGTGCACTGATCTCCGGATGATCCTCGGCGACGCGCGCCTTCCCCCGCAGTGCCTCACCGGAGACGGGGAGCACGCCGCGACGCACGGCCGCGACATCGACCCCGCACTCGACCTCCCCGGCGCGGATCAGCACACCACCGGCCATCCCGTCGGGGCCGCACACCACGTTCACGCAGGAGTGGATGCCATGGCTGAGGTAGACGTACAGGTGACCGGGCTCGCCCCACATGGTCGCGTTGCGGGCCGTGCGTCCCATCCGGGCATGGGATCCGGGATCCGGCACAGGCCCCACGCCCTTGCCGTGGTAGGCCTCGACCTCGGTGATCCGCAGCACCACTTCGTCGCCGTCGGCCACGGTGCGCAGCCGCGCCCCCAGCAGTCGCGGGGCGACCTCGAGCGGCAGCGGCATCAGGTCGCCGCGGCCCGCCCGGCGCAGTACTGTCCCGTCCGCCGTGACCGGCTCCGCCCGCTGGGCTCCGGCCGAACCGGGCTGCGCCCGCTGGGCTCCGACCGCACCGGTTCCCGCCCCCTCCGGTGCGGAACCCGGCCCGGCCGCGTCGTTCATCACCGGTGCGGGGCGGCCGCACACCAGGACGGGTCGAACCCGGCCAGCACCACGAGCTCCTTGCCGCTGGTGGTGTCGATGATGTGCGTCTGCATCGTGGTGGGCAGCGGCAGCAGCGAGGTGTCGTAGGGGTTGTTCACCAGGTTGGGCGCCACGACGATCGCGCTGTACTGTCCGCTGGGCGATGGGCACGCCTGCATGATCGCGTCGGATCCGGTCACGCCGAAAACCTTCTTCGCCGTGCCGTCGTCGCCGACGCGGGCGACGATCTGGCCTGTCGGCAGCCCGGTCGCGTCGCGGGTGGGCACCTGTCGCAGCGTGCCGCCAGGGAACGGCGCGATCGTGCCGGGGGCACCGAAGTCGGGCGTCGAGGCCGGCAGCGGCTTCTCGCTGCCGTCCTTCAGGTCGAGTTGCACGAGCTCCCCGGTGCGGCTGATGACCGCGGTGTAGGTGCCGCGGGAGACGCCCTCGATCGACTGCGCGAAGCCGAGCGTGGTCGGTGCGGTCTTCAGGTCGGCGCGGTCCTGCACGTACAGCGCGCCGGTGAAGTCGATGAACAGCGCCGACGAGGTGTCCGGCACGAACGACCACTGCGCGATGCTGGGCGTCTTGTCGCCGAGGGTGACGATCTGCGGATCCCCGCCGGCCAACGACTGCGTGACCAGCACACTCGCCCGGCCACTGGTCGCGCTGATGCCCTTGTCGGTGAAGACGTAGCCGACCAGGTTGCCGCGCTCCGACACCTGCAGGTTCGAGACGAACCCGGGGCCGGGCAGCTTCAGCTCGCGCTGGTTCTTGCCCTTGCGGTCGGTGACCAGGAGCTGCGAGGTGCCGTCCTTCTCCGTGGAGATCACGAGGTGATCGGTCGTGGCGCGGAAGTCGTCGATCTTGGCGTGCTTCAGCACCGGCACGGCCTGCTCGCCGCCCAGATCGGTGAGGAAGATGGTGTCGTCGGCGTCCGCCTTGCGCTGCAGCAGGAAGATGGTCGCCTTGGGCGTCTCGAATGCGGCCCGCAGCGTCGACGGGCGCTGCTTGTCGGTGCCGGTGACGTCGTTCACGGTGACCGTGTACTTCGTCGCGTCGTTCAGCGGCACGGTGAAGCGCAGACCGAGCGTGCGCCCGGAGGTGTCGACGGTGAACGGCGTCGCCGGGTTCACGGTGACCTGCTTCGGATCCACCTTCGCGATCGCCTGACTGGTGGTGATGACCATCCGCGCGCCGGAGGCGTCGATGGCCGCCTGCGTGTCGATCTCGACCTTGTCGATGCGCGGGCCCTGCAGCAGGCTGATCACGGCGAAGGCGGCGCCGACGAGCACGAGCACGCCGATCACGGCGCCGACGATGAGCGGGAAGCGGCGCTTGCGCTTGACCGGCTCCGGGGTCGGATGCGGGGTCCACTCGGGATCGGCGAATCGCGGATCCGGCTGCGCCTCGGGTTCGGGTTGCGCCTCGGGTTCGGGATCCGGGTCCTGGGCGGGTTCGGACCGGGGAGCCGGTTCCGGCACGGAAGGCATCGGAGCAGCGGCCGCAGCCCCAGGCTGCGCCTCGGGTTCGGGATCCGTTTCGGCGGCGGGCTCCGGTATGACGGACGGTTCCGGCGCGGCCACCGGCTCGGGCGCGCCGCCCAGGTCGGGCGCGGTGCCCGGGTCGGGCACGCCGCCCTGGTCCGGGGTCGCGGGAGTCTCCGCCTCGCGCGCTGTGGCGGCCTCCTCCGCCTCGCGGCGGGCGCGCAGCTCGGCACGGGTGAGAGGGCGATCCGGGTCGTCAGTGCTCATAGGGGTCCTTCGGCTCCGGGATCTTCGACACGCTGACCGGGTCGATCTCGAGCTTCCCGGCGGCGTCCGCGCGCACGGTGCCCTTCACCTGCACCCACTCGCCCACAGCGTAGTGGCCCTGCCAGCCGCTGATCTGCACCGGCACGGAGGCGGGCTGCGCGTCCATGACGCAATGCGTGATGACCATGCGGGTGAGATGCGCCTGATCGGTCGCGGATCCGCTGGGCGTGAGGAAGCCGGTGAGCGTCACGCCGGCTCCCTCGTACTTCTCCGGACGGGTGCCGCTGCCGAACGCGCTCGCCCAGTTGCCGACGCCGAACGCGCTGGTGTCGGTGTTGGCGCCAAGGGTCACGTCGTCGGCGCCCGCGAACAGCGCGCCGCCGAGCGGGGCACGCTGCAGGGCCATGTCGACCGAGAGCGCCGCGGGCGGCAGGAACAGGGCTCCGGCGACGACGCCGGTGGCGATCACGGCCCCGGTCGCGCCGGCGACCGCGCCGATCGTGCGGCCGGTGCTCCGCCGGGGTGCGCGCGCCCGACCCGGCACGCCCGCGTGGTCGTGCGCATGCCCGGCCTGGTCGTGCGCGTGGCTACCGTGGCTGCCGTGGTCGTGCGGCGAGGCATCGGACGCACGCTGGTCGCCGTGATCGTGCCCGTGCTCCTGCTCGGCGCCGAGCGGCAGCATGCTCGACCAGACGACGCCGACGAGCGTCGCCACGGCCGCGGCCACCGCGAACCACACGGTCTCGGGGCTGATGTAGAGCGTGAGCCGGCCGGTCGCCGCCAGCACGAGCGTCACCACGGCGAGGCTCGCGGCGAGTCCCCCGCCGAGCCACCGGGTGGCGAGGGCACTGCGGCGCGACACGGCGCGCACGGACGTGGCACGCGGCGCGGAAGCGGGACGGGTGTCAGGCAAGGACGTTCACCCCGATCCCCAGCGCGAACCCGCACAGGATCACGATCGCGACGATCCCGGCGAGCGTGCGCGCGGTGAAGGTCGTGCGCATCAGCGCGATCATCTTGAAGTCGACCAGTGGCCCGACCAGCAGGAACGCGACGATCGCGCCGGGCGAGAAGGTCGACACGAACGCGAGCGCGAAGAACGAGTCGACGTTCGAGCAGATCGCGACCGAGATCGCGAGCGCGATCATCGCGGCGACAGACAGCAGCGGATTGGATCCGATGGCGAGCAGCACGTCGCGTGGCACCAGCACCTGCACGGCGCCGGCGATCGCGGATCCGACGATCAGCGCGGGCATCACGGCCCGCAGCTCGATGAGGAACTGCGCGAGGCTGCGCCGCGTGCGCGTGCCCTGCTCCTGGGCGGCGACCTCGCACGTGTCGCGGAACCGATCGGTCAGGAGGGCATCCGGATCCGGGTGCCGGCTGAACACCCAGCCGATGAGGTTCGCCACCACCCAGCCGCCGACGATGCGCGCGACCAGGATCCCGCCGTCGAAGCCGAAGGCGGCGTGCGTGGTGAGGATCACGATCGGGTTGACGATCGGGGCGGCGATGAGGAAGGTGAGGGTCTCGGCCGGACCGAGACCGCGCATCATCAGGCCGCGGGCGAACGGCACGTTGCCGCACTCGCAGACCGGGATCAGCATGCCCAGCAGCGACAGCACCGCGCGACGCGCCCATGCCCGACGCGGCAGGATCCGCTCGATCGCCCGCGCCGGCACCCAGACCTGCACGACGATCGACAGCACGACGCCGAGGATCACGAACGGGAGCGCCTCGAGCAGCACGCTCAGTGAGAGGGTGAGGCCGTCCTGCAGCCGGTTCGGCAGCCGCGCGGTGAACAGGTGCGGGGCGAAGACGTCGATCGCGACGAGCGCCGCGATCACGGCCGCGCCGATCGCGGCGCCGGTCAGGGCGCCGCGCCCGAACACGCGCGGCGGCGGGGTGCGCAGGGCGTGCGGGACGGCGGATCCGTCGCGCACCGCCGCACCGGAGGCAGCGGTCGCACGGCGGCCTGGGGAGGTCAGAGTCACGCCGGGATCACTCCTGGGCGGCGTTCGCGCACGTCGCGCAGAGGCCGAAGATGTCGACGACGTGCTCGGCGTCACGGAAGCCGTGCAGCGCGGCGGTGCGCTGCGCCCACTGCTCCACGTCGGTGGCCTCGATCTCGACGGTCAGTCCGCAGCTGCGGCAGATGAGGTGGTGGTGATGGCCCTCGCTCGAGCAGGCGCGGTACAGCGCCTCACCCTCGGGGCTCTGCAGCGAGTCGGCATCGCCGGAGGCCGCGAGGCTCGCGAGTGCGCGGTAGACCGTGGCCAGTCCGATGCCGGTGTTGGCCTCGCGCAGGGTCGCGTGCAGCGACTGCGCGCTGACGAAGCCGCGTGCGTCGGCGAGCTCCTCGCGCACCCGCTCGCGCTGCCACGTGTTCCGCTGGGCCATGCCCCGAGTCTAGGACGGCGTTCTGGCCCGCGGCTGGGAGCGGGTCTACTCCGCGGAGGAGCCGGTGTCGGAGGACTCGGTGTCGGCGGGAGCCTCGGTGTCGGCGGGAGCCTCGGTGTCGGCGGGAGCGGATCCGGATCCCTCGCTGCCGAGGGCACCATCGGGGCGGATCAGCTCGCGCACCTCGGCCATGAAGCTGGTCAGCTGCTGCTGCTGCCAGCGCAGCTGGCGGGCCCGGTCGTCGGCGTCGCGCACGACGTTCGCGGTGTGCCCGGTGACCATGTCGACGATCTTCTGCGCCTTGGTGCGGGCGCGGTCGAGCGTCTCGCGGGCACGCACCTGCGCCTCCGCCTCGATCGCGTTCGCCTGCGAGCGCATGAGCCGCTCGTAGTCATCGGCCTTGGCGGAGATCCGTTCCGCGTGCGCGAGGGATCCCGCGACCTGCTCGTTCGCGTCGGCGGTGATGCGCTCCGCGTGCGCGACGGCCTGATTGTGCAGCACAAGGAACTCCTGCTGCGCGTCGTCCTGGCGGCGGGTGATGGACTCCTCCATCTCGAGCACGCGCGCGTTCATCTCGCGCACGTCGCGCTCGGCCGCCGTGCGCAGGTCGGTGGTCTCCCGGGTGATCATCGCGCGCAGCGCGGCGGCGCCCTTCTCGGCCTCGGAGCGGATCGCGTGCGCCTCCTGCTCGGCGTGCGCGACCTTCTCCTGCGCGTGCGCAGCCTCCCGCTCGATCTGCGCCGTGTGCGCGGTGAACTCGGTGTCCATCTTGAGCCGCACCTGGTCGGCGTCGCGCTCGGCCTGGGCCGTGATGCGGGCGACGTCGGCCTCGAGCTCGGCCCGCTGTGTGGCGGCCTCGTCGCGGGCCGAAGCGAGCAGGCGCTCGGCCTGCACGGCCGCGTTCTGGATCAGGACGCTCGCCTGCTCCTCGGCCACGCGCAGCACGGTCTCGAACTGGGCGCGAGAGGTGGCCTCGTCGATGTCATCCTGGTTGCCGGCGAGGGCGGTGCTCAGGGACTGGATCTGCTGCGCAGACTCGGCGACCTTCGCGTGAGCCGCGGCGAGCTCGGACTCGAGTCGCTCGGTCTCCGCGCGGTGCTCGCCCTCGAGCCGCTCGGCCTGCGAGCGCTGCACCGACGCGAGCTGTTCCGCGTGCGAGGCCTGCTCGGATCCGAGTCGTCCGTTCTCGTCCTCGAGCCGCTGCACCTCGGCGCTGTGCTTCTGCGCGGCCTTGTCGAGCTCGGTGCGCAGCCGCTCATCGGCCTGGGCGCTCGCTTCGGTCGCCCGGCGCAGCTCCTCCTTGAGGGCGGTGAGATGCGCGTCGACCTCGGTCTTGTCGTAACCGCGGAACCCGATCGTGAATGCCGGCTGCCCGGACGGCGTCTCCAGGAGCTGGTCGAAGAAGTCGCCCTGCACGGTCTTCTCGCCGGTTGCGCGGTCGTCTGCAGACATGGTGTGCCTTTCTCTGCGCGCCCTCAACTCCGGGCGGGGGGACGCCGGGGTGCCGATGACAGGAGGGCGATCGCGTCGTCCGGCGCCCTGGGATCGGGGCCGTGTCACGCGCGAAGTCGAGTAGATCCTAACCCGCGGATCCCTGCGTCGGCCGGGAGTTCCCGAGGCCCTCAGGCACACGGAACGCAGACACAGCCAGGCTCAACGCGCGGACGTCAGGCCGTGCGCCGCACACGCTCCCGCGAGCGCTGCACGAGCCAGCACACCACGTAGATCGCGAACGAGATCGTGGTGATGTAGGGGCTCACCGGCAGCGTTCCGGCAAGTGCCAGCAGGATCCCGCCCACGGCCGACATGAAGCCGAACAGCGCGGCCAGCAGCGGCACGATGAGCGGGCCGGCGGCGACGCGCATGGCCGCGGCGGCCGGCGTCACCAGCAGGGCCATCACCAGCAGCGCGCCGATGATGTGCACGGCGACGGCGACGATGAGCCCGAGCAGCACCATGAACACGAGTGAGACGGTGCGGGTCGGCACCCCCCGCGCCTCGGCCGAGACCGGATCCAGCGAGTCGAACCGCAGCGGATTCCACACCAGCACGAGCGCGACCAGCACGAACGCGCTGATGCCGATGAGCCAGCCGAGATCCGGCGACGAGACCGACACGATCTGGCCGGTCAGCAGGCTGAACCGGTTGGCGCTGCGCCCGTCGTACAGCGACAGGAACAGGATCCCGAGTCCCAGCCCGAAAGGCATGAGCACGCCGACGATCGAGTTGCGCTCGCGGGCGCGGGCGCCGAGCAGCCCGATCAGGATCGCGGCGACGAGCGCGCCGCCGATGGATCCGACCACCACGCTGCCGCCGAACAGCAGCGCTGCGGCGGCGCCGGCGAACGACAGCTCACTCACGCCGTGCACGGCGAAGGCGAGGTCGCGCTGCATCACGAACACGCCGATCAGGCCTCCGACGATGCCCAGCACCGCGCCGGCGATCAGCGAATTGGCGAGCAGCGCGACGAGCTCGCCGTAGTCGGCGAAGGAGAAGATGTCGCCCCAGTCCACGGCGCCGACCGCGCCGGCGACGCCCAGGGCGGCGCTCATGCGACACTCCCGTGCTCGGGGCCGTGGTCGTGATGCGGCTCCACGTCGGGCACGCCGACGACGATGAGCCGGTCGCCCGCGCGCAGCACGAACACCGGTGCACCGTAGAGGTCGGTGAGCACCCGGGTCTGCAGCACCTCGTCGGGGGTGCCGAGCATGAAGCGACCGCCGGCGATGTACAGGATCCGATCGACGCGGCCGAGGATCGGGTTGATGTCATGCGTCACGAACAGCACGGCGGCGCCATGGTCGCGGCGCTGGCGGTCGATGATCTCGGTCACACCCTGCTGGTTGGCGAGGTCGAGGTTCGACAGCGGCTCGTCGCAGAGCAGGAGGGCGGGGCGATCCATCAGCGCCTGACCGACGCGCAGCCGCTGCTGCTCGCCGCCAGAGAGGGTGCCCACCCGGCGGTCGCCGTAGTGCGCGGCGCCGACCTCGGCGAGCATCGCGTCGACGCGCTCGTGCTGCCCGCGCTGCGGCAGCGGCAGGCCGAACCGGCGCCCCTGCAGGCCGAGCGCGACCACATCCCGCGCGCGCATGGCGGTGTCGGCCGGGTACGGACGCTGCTGCGGGATGTAGCCGATGCGCGGGTTGCCGCGCGTGGCAACGGCGCCCTCGATGCGGATCTCGCCCGCGCTGAGCTCCTGCAGGCCGAGGATGCTGCGCAGCAGGGTGGTCTTGCCGGATCCGGACGGGCCGAGCACGGCGATGAACTCGCCCGCGTGCACGTCGAGGTCGAGGCCCGACCACAGCTCGCGTCCGCCGCCGTCGGGGCGGGTGAGCGCCGCGCCGCGCACCTGCAGCACCGGCGAGGCGGATCCGCCCCCGGCCGGTGAGTGCGCAGAGCGGGCAGACGAGTCGCCGGATCCGCTCCCGCCGGCCCCGGCCGCGGGCGCCGTCACGCGCCGACCGCCCGGGCGAGGGATCCGATCGCGGCGCGCATCCACTCAGGGTACGTGGTGTCCTTCGGCAGGATCTCCGTGAACGTCGCCACTTGCACGCCCGCCGTCTTCGCCTCCTGCTCGATGCGCTGGGTCTCGGATCCGCCGGCCTGCGCATTGGCGAGCACGGCGACGACCTCGTGGCTCTGAACCACGCGCACCGCGTCGAGCAGTGTGGACGGCGCCACGTCGTGCCCCTCCTCGACCGCGCTCGCGAAGCCCGCGGGTGCCTTGTCGACGAGCCCTGCGGCGGCGGCGAGGTAGCCGGGCACGGGCTCGGTGATGAACACGCCCTCGCCGCCGGCCTTCGCCTTGATCGCGGCCAGCTGCGTCTCGGCGTCCTGCAGCTGCATGCTCAGGTCGAGCGCGCCCTGGCGGTACTGCGCCTCGCCCTTCGGGTCGAGCACGGTCAGCTGGTCCTGCACCTCGCGGACGACGGTGATCATCGTGGCCGGATCGAACCAGACGTGCTCGTTGAAGTCCTGCGCGTGGCGGTCGGGGCGGGAGTCCGCCGCCGTGATGACCTTCGCCCGCGACCCGTCGAGCAGATCCTGCATGTACGGGTCGTAGCCCCCGCCGTTCTCGATGACCAGATCGGCATTGCGCACGGTGAGCCGGTCGCGGGCCGATGCCTGGTACTCGTGCGGATCCTTCGCGAGCGAGTCGATGATGCTCGTGACGCGGATCCGGTCGCCGCCGATCAGTTCGGCAATGCTGCCG
This sequence comes from Actinomycetota bacterium, assembly GCA_018268455.1. GTDB lineage: Bacteria > Actinomycetota > Actinomycetes > Actinomycetales > Microbacteriaceae > Microbacterium. The sequence continues at coordinate 15,423 of JAFDWM010000030.1, forward strand.
TAGACGTTCGTCGTCGCGACCACCGAGAGCCTGCCGTCGTCGGCCTGTGCACTGCGCGGCGCACACCCGGCGAGCGCGAGGGCGGCGACCACGGCCAGCGCGATGACGGCAAGAGACTTCTTCACTGGGTCGACAGTACAGCAAATGAGAATCATTCTCAAAACGGCTCCGGGCGCGGCCTGGCGCGGCCCGGATCCGCCCCGTCCGGATCCGCCCCCCGTTGGATCCGGATCCGCCCCGCCCCGCCGCCCAACTTCGGAGCTGAGCCGCGACACGCCGTGTATCCGGCCGCAACCACGGCGTGTCGGCCACCAGCTCCGAAGTTGGGTTCAGCGAAGTCCGGATCCGGGCGCGGGCCGAGGTTCGGATTCAGGCGTGGGTCGAGGTCCGGATCCGGGCTCGCGGTCAAAACCGGGTCGGAGGCCGGATCCGCCCGGGCCGCCCAACTTCGGAGCTGAGCCGCGACACGCCGTGTATCCGGCCACAACCACGGCGTGTCAGCCACCAGCTCCGAAGTTTGGTTCCTTGGGGGGGCAGGATCCAGGCCAGGATCCAGGATCCGGATCCGGAATCCAGGCACGCGGTCGGAACCGGGTCACGCCCCGTATCCGGTCAGCCGCGCAGCCAGACGGTGGTCTCGCCGGCGACCGCGCCGTCGACGAGGGCGCCGAGCACGGGCTCCTCCCCGGAGAGCGGGAACGGCTCGGTGCCGAAGTTCGTCACGACCTGCCAGCCGTTCGGACGGGCGAAGCGCAGCACGTCGTCCCGCCCGGTCTCGATCCACTCCAGGCTCTCGCCGGTCTGCAGCTCGTGGCGCAGTGCCAGCGCGCGGCGGTACGTGTTCAGCGACGACGCCGGATCCGCGTCCTCGATGGCGACGGCGTACCCCGCGAACCACCCCGGCTGCGGGATGTGCGCGGATCCGGCACCGAACCCGAACGAGGATCCGTCGCCCGTCCACGGCAGCGGCACCCGGCAGCCGTCGCGGCCGAGCCCGTCACGGTCCGGGTCGGCCCCACGGAAGAACGCCGGATCCTGCCGGTGCTCGGGCGCGATGTCGCCGACCTCGTGCAGCCCCAGCTCCTCACCCTGGTACAGGTAGGTGCTGCCGGGCAGGCCGAGCAGGAACAGCGACGCGGCGAGGGCACGGCGTCCGCCACGCGCGAGGTCGACCTGATCGGCGGGCGCACCCGCGATGATCCAGGCCGAACCCTGCTTGGCCAGGCTGCCGTTGCGCGGCGCGAGCGCGTAGCGGGTCGCATGCCGCACCACGTCGTGGTTCGACAGCACCCAGGTGGAGCTGGATCCGGTCGCCGCGCTCTGCGCGAGGTTGTCGGTCACGATGTGCCGGAACTGAGCGGCATCGAAGTCGGCCTCGAGCAGGTCGAAGTTGAACGCCTGGCCAAGCCCCTCCGGGGATGCGTACTTCGCCCGGCGCTCCGCCGTCGCGACCCACGCCTCGGCAACCGCGATGCGCGGCGGGTCGTACTCGTCGAACACCTGCCGCCACTCGCGGTAGATGTCGTGCACGGCGTCGCGATCCCACAGCGGGTGCCGCCCGTCGGTCGTGCTCAGCGCGTCGAGCTCGGCCTGGCTCGGCAGCACGTCCGGCAGATCCTTGCTCACGCCGTGCGCCACGTCGATGCGGAAGCCGTCGACGCCCCGGTCCGACCAGAAGCGCAGCGTGTGCAGGAACTCGGCGTGCACATCGGGGTTGTCCCAGTTGAAGTCGGGCTGCTCGGTGGCGAAGAAGTGAAAGTACCACTGGCCGTCGCCGACCGGCTCCCAGGCGGATCCGCCGAAGCACGACTGCCAGTCCGCCGGCGGCAGCTCGCCGTTCTCGCCGAGACCGTCGCGGAAGATGTAGCGGTCGCGCTCCGGCGAGCCCTTGGGCGCGGCGAGCGCGGCCTGGAACAGGACGTGCCGGTCGGACGAGTGGTTCGGCACGATGTCGACGATCACCTTGATCTCCCGCCCATGCAGGGCGGCGATCATGTCGTCGAAGTCGGCGAGCGTGCCCAGGCGCGGATCCACATCGCGGTAGTCGGCGACGTCGTATCCGCCGTCGGCAAGCTCGGACGGATAGAACGGGCTCAGCCACACCGCATCGACGCCGAGGCCCGCGAGGTAGTCGGCCTTCTCGACGACGCCGCGGATGTCACCGAGTCCGTCGCCGTCCGCGTCGGCGAAGCTGCGCGGATAGACCTGGTAGACGACGGCCTGGCGCCACCAGGCGGCGTCGGCGGATCCGGTCACGAGGGCGTCGGTCGTGAGGACTGCATCGGTCATGGGGTTCCCTTCTGGGGTGTGCGGTTCGGGTGGTTGCTGGTTCGCGGCACGCGCCGGTCAGCCCTTGACAGCGCCCTGGGTCACGCCCTCCATCACCCAGCGCTGTGTGAACAGGTAGGCGACGATCGCGGGGGCCATGGCCATCAGGTACGAGGCGAAGGACACGTTGTAGTTGTTGCTGAACTGGGTCTGGAACAGGTTCTGCCGCACCGGCAGGGTTTGCAGGGCCGGATCCGAGATGATCAGCGACGGCATCATGAAGTCGTTCCAGGCGTAGAGGAAGGCGAAGATGCCGACCGTGGCGCTCATCGGTCCGAGCAGCGGGAAGATGATCCGCCAGAACGTCTGCCAGGTGCTCGCGCCGTCGATGCGGGCGCTCTCCTCGAGCTCGAGCGGGATCGAGCGCAGGAACGCCGTGAACAGCAGCACGCTGAAGCTCAGCTGGAACATGGTGGCGAGGATGACCACGCCGAACGGGTTGTCCAGGTGCACGAGTCCGGTGAGCTGGATCTGCGGCAGCGCGACCACCGGGAACGGGATGAACATCGCCGCGAGCAGGTAGAAGAACGAGTACCGGAACAGCTTGCGGTCCCAGTTGCGCACGATCGCGTAGGACGCGAACGCCGCCAGCACGATGGTGAGCACGACGGTGCCGGCGGTCACGAACAGTGAGATCCCGGCGCCGACGGGGAACGTCGTGAGGTTCCACGCCTGCACGAACCCGTCGATGGAAAAGGGTGCAGGCAGCGAGAACGCGTTGCCGTCGACCGCCTGGTTCGTGGTCTTGAACGCCATCGAGATGGTGACGTAGAGCGGGAGTAGCACGGTGATCGCGCACAGGATCAGGATGATCGTGCCCGACCAGTTGACGCGCTCCAGTCCGACGCGCAGGCGGCGCCCACGGGCGGATCCGGTCGTGACAGCCTCGGTCGTGAGGGCTTCGGTCGTGAGCAGGGTCTGGGTGGACATCAGAGGGCGTTCCTTCCGCGCGTCAGCGACAGCTGGAGGAGGGAGATGAGGATGGCGACGACGAAGAAGATGGTCGCGTTCGCCATCTGGTAGGCGTAGTCGCCGCCGTTGAAGCCGGCGATGATCGTCATCGCCACGCTGCGTGTCGCCGTGCCGGGACCGCCGTTGGTGAGGCCGACGATGATGTCGTAGGCGTTCAGGAAGCCCTTGAACCCGAGGATCACGTTGATCACGACATACCCGAACACAAGCGGCACGGTGATGCGGGTGAGCTGCTGGGTTTTCGAGGCGCCGTCGATCGCGGCGGCCTCGTACACCTCGCCGGGCACCGAGAGCAGGCCGGCGATGTAGATCAGCAGCGTGCCGGGGATCGCCTGCCACGCGGTCACGATCACGATCGCGACCCAGGCGAAGTCCGGGTTGGCGAGGATGCTGGTCTGCAGCCATTCCAGCCCTGTCGCGTTCCCGAGCGCAGGGATCGAGTTGGAGAACAGGAAGTTGAAGACGTAGGCGATGATGATGCCCGAGATCACCATCGGGATCACGAAGATCGTGCGCAGGCCCGTCTTGAATCGGATCCGCGATGTGAGGCCGACGGCGAGCAGGAAGCCGATCACGTTCACCACGATCACCGTGGCGAGGGAGAACCCGAACGTGAACAGGTAGCTCTGCAGGATGGCCGGATCGCTGAACGCAGCGATGTAGTTGGTCATCCCGTTGAAGCTCCAGTCGCCGATGCCGATCGAGTCGGTGAAGCTGAAGAAGATGCCGATGACGGCAGGCACCGTGATGGCGAGCGTGAACAGGATCAGGCTGGGCAGCAGGAACAGGTAGTAGATCGGTTCGACGCGTCGCGTGCTGCGGCGCACCGTGCGGTCACCCTGGGTGACGATCGTGGTGGTGGTGCTCACTTCTCCGCTCCCTTCGTGTCGCGCACGGCCGGCGCGCGGAACGCCAGGCGCGCCCAGTCGGCGTCCATGGTGGCGAGGGTGGTCGCCGGCTTCGCACCGAGGGCCATGGCCTGCGCGTAGTTGAAGACGGGGATCGTCTTCGGCACGAGCACCGACGGCCCCTGATAGATGCGCCCGTCGTCGACGTACGGGATCATCCCGGCGACACGCGGGTCGTCGGGCGCGGGCGCCGATGTGGTGGGCGTGAAGCCCAGCTGGGACGCGTTGTACGCCTCGATGTTCTCGGGCTTGTAGAGGAACTCGAGGAAGTCGCGGGCGGCCGCCTTGTGGTGGGATCCCTGCGGGATCATCGCGGCGAGGTCGAGGTTGACGCGCACCTTGAGGTCGTCCGCACTGTCGGTCATCGGCAGCGGGAAGGTGCCCAGCTGCAGGTCGGGCGCGGTCTTCGCGATCTCGCTGAATGCCCACGGTCCCTGCAGGTACATCGCGGCCTCACCCTTGGAGAAGGCGAGATTGCCGTCGCCGTAGCCGCGGCTCGCCGCATCCTTGTTGACGTACTTCCCGAGCAGCTGCTGCATCTTCGCCATCGGATCCGCGAAGTCCTTGGCGAACGATGTGGCGGAGTGCGGCCCGACGTTCGCCCACTCGGCGTTCAGCCGCTGGAACACGTCGAGCACGTCGAGGGATCCGCCGATCGCATAGTCGTACCAACCCTGACCGACGGTCCAGTCGTCCTTGAGCGTCGCGTAGAAGGGCGTGACGCCGGCCGCCTTGAGCTCGTCGCAGGCGGCGATCAGCTCATCCCAGGTGGTCGGCACCGCGATGTGATGCTCGGCGAAGATCTTCTTGTTGTAGATGACGGATGCGGCCATGACGGAGTACGGCAGGGCGCTGGTGCGGCCGGGGCAGGTGCCGTACTGGTCGAGCAGCGGCTGATACGAGTCGGCGATCTCGCCCGCCGCGGTCGTGCCACTCAGGTCGCTGAGCGCGCACCGGGAGACGAAGCGGGAGACCTCCATGTTGTAGTTGGCGAGCATCAGGTCGGGCGGGTTGCCGCGCACGAAACTCGCCGAGACGACGTCGACGCCGGAGGTGTCGATGACGACGTTCACCTTGCTCTGCGAGGCGTTGTACTCCGCGACCTTCTTCGTCATGAAGTCGATCGCCTCGCGTTTGCTGAACGTGAAGCGGATCGTCTCGCGGCCGTCTGCGGGGGTGCAGCCGGCGAGGGCTCCCCCGACGACGGCCAGCGCCGCGACGGCGGCGAGCGCCCTCGCGATCCGCATGCTTCTTGCAGACACCTTCGCCCTCATCCCTTCCGGTCGGATCCGGCTCCTCGTGCGCTTCTCGACGCGGCAGGCGGATCCTTGTTCCGGAGATTAGATTTTGTGTCCGAATTAACTTGGGCAAGGGATACTCTGACAGAGGTCCACCGAGAGGTCAAGCATCATGTCGACATCCGCCGCCGACGTCGGCGTCACCCGGCCGAGCCTCGGCCAGGTGCTGGACTTCGCCTGGGGCCGCGGGCCGTTCACCGCGACGGAGGCGATGGCCGGATCCTCGCTCACCCGCTCCACCACGATCGACGCGATCGACACGCTCGTCGCGGCGGGCGTCGTGCGCGAGCTCGCGAATGCCCGCGATGCCGGCCAGTACACGAGTGGGCGCCCCGCCCGCCGCTTCGAGCTGCCCGGGGACCTCGGCGCCGTGATCGCGCTCGACGCCGGTGACACCCACCTCGGCGTGACCGTGACCGACCTGGCGCGCACCCGCCTCGCGCACGTGCGCACCGACCTGGATCCGCAGCACACCGTCGGGCAGCGGCGGGCCGCGATCCTGCAGCACCTCGACGCCGCACTGGCATCGAGCGGAGTGCCCCGCGACCGGGTGCTCGCGCTGTGCGCGGGCGTCGCGGCGCCGGTGGCGCGCAACGGCGCCTCCCCGCCGCACCCGGCCGGGTTCTGGGAGCGCACCAACCCCGGCCTCGCCGAGGTGCTGTCCGGGTGGGCACCCGTCGTCGAGATCAAGAACGACGCCGTGCTCGCCGCCGCCGCCGAGGGCGATCTGGGCGAGGCGGTGGGCTGCCGCGACTACATCGCGCTCATCGCCGGAGAGCGGTTCGGTGCCGGCGCCGTGGTCGACGGGCACATCCTGCGCGGGGCGCACGGCGGCGTGGGTGAGATGGTGCTGCTCGAGCACGTGCGCGGGGTCGGCTCGGCCGAGGGCCTCGGCCCGGCGCTCACGCGGATCGCCGAGGAGCTGCTGGACTCGGGGGAGGCGGCGCCCGACGGCGCGCTGGCGGCGCTCGCTGCGGAAGGTCTCCGCGCGGAGCGGATCCTCGCGCTCGCGGCGACCGGCGATCCGGATGCCACCGCGGTGGTGCAGCGCGTCGGCGCGTTCCTGGCCCGCGTCGTCGCCGTACTCGGCAGCACCTACGATCCCGAGCGCGTGATCATCTGCGGCGCGATCGCCGAGGCCATCGAGCCCGTGCTCGATGCGGCGCGCGACGTGCTGCGCCCGCTGCTGGACCTGCCGGCGCCCGCACTGCTGCGCTCGCACCTCGGCGCCGACATCGTGCTCGAGGGGGCGGTGTCGACGGCCCTGGCAGCGGCGAGGACCGTGGGCCTGCCCCAGCTCGTCGCCCAGCGCCTGCACGGCTGAGCGAGCCCGAGCCCGTCGGCACCGGATCCGGGATCCGACCCCCACCCGCCCCGGATCCGCCCCGGGAACCGCCCCGGGGGCTCGCCCCGGGGCCCGCCCAACTTTGGAGCCGAGCCGCGACCGGATCCGACCTCCACCCGCCCAACTTCGGAGCTAGGGCGCGACACGCCGTCGCATTCGGACGCCGCCACGGCGTGTCGGACGCCAGCTCCGAAGTTGGGTTCCGCCGGGGCAGGATCCGAACAGGGTCAGGATCCGGGAGCGGGGCCAGGATCGGACGGGGCCAGGATCGGACGGGGTCAGGATCCAGGACGGGGTCAGGATCCGGACGAGTGTCAGGATCCTGGACGGGGGTCAGGATCCGGAAGTGGGCCCGGATCCGACCTCCATCCACCCAACTTCGGAGCTAGGGCGCGACACGCCGTCGCATCCGGCCGCAGCCACGGCGTGTCGGCCACCAGCTCCGAAGTTGGGTTCAGCGGAGGCGAGATCGAGGGTGGGACGGGATCAAGACGCGGCACGGGTCAGGGATCCAGACGGGTGCGGTGCGGTTGACCCCTGTTCCCGGACACTGACCAGGCGGGATCCGTGTGTTCGCGGGCCTGTCGGGGAGGATGTCCGTGATGGGCACGAAGAGCAGGAA
>JAFDWM010000310.1 GCA_018268455.1 Actinomycetota bacterium
CAGACGTCGCTGTCGGTCGGCACCGGCTGGGACTCCGAGACCGGCTGGGGCAGCGCCCGCGCCGGCTGGGTGCAGTAACCGCCCTTCGAGGTAAGGCGCCCTTCGTCTCCTGGCTCCTGAGCGAGCGCAGCGAGACGAAGGGCGCCGCGCCTCTTCAGCGCCGCCGCACGGTGTAGCGGTGCTCGGGACGCCCGGTGCTGCCGTAGCGCAGCTCGAGGCGCAGCACACCCGACTGCTCCAGCTGGGTGAGCGCGCGCTGGGCGGTCGTGCGGCTGATCCCGATCGCCGACGCGACCTCCTGCGCCGACGCGTCGGTGCGCCGCGCGGTCACCGCGTCGAGCACAGCCTGCAGGGTCGGCGCGAGCCGACGCCCCTCCTCGGGTGCGGCAGCAGGACCGGGGCGCATCAGGTCGAACAGGCGGTTCACGTCGTCCTGGGTGGCCGCATCGCCGAGCGCCGCGATCCGCTCCTGCGCGTCGCGGTACGCGCCGAGTCGCTCGGCGAGCTCGGCGAACCCGAACGGCTTCACCAGGTAGTGCAGCGCGCCCAGCTGCACGGCCCGGCGCACCGTGGCGAGGTCGTTCGCGGCCGAGATCACGATCACCGCGGGCGGATCCGTATCCGCGAGCAGCTCGCGCACGACGTCCAGCCCGTCGCCGTCGGGCAGGTACACGTCCATGAGCACCAGATCCGGGCGCAGCTCGCTGGCCTGGCGCAGCGCCTCCGCCGCGGATCCGGCCTGCCCGACGACGTGGAAGCCCGGCACCGCGTCCACGAAACCGACGTGCACGCTCGCGACCCGGAAGTCGTCGTCGACGACGAGGACCGTGATCTCGGGATCGGTCATCGGGATCCTCCAGGGCTCGCGGAACTCGGCGTCTCGTCTCGGTCGCCGTCGGCGTCCTCGCTCGAGGACCCCTGGGTCGACCCGATGAAGTGCGGGAACACCACGGTGAACGCGGCACCGCCGTCGCTCGCCACGGTCACGACACCGCCGAGGCGCTGCGCCGTGGTGTGCACGAGCGACAGCCCGAGTCCGCCGTGACGAGCCAGCGATCCGCGCTTGGTCGTGTACCCGCTCTCGAAGATGCGCGGCACGGATCCGTCCGGCACACCGGGGCCGTTATCGGCGACACGGACGGTCAGCGCGTCGGCGGCCTCGATGATCGCGACGGTCACGCGGCGCGGGGCGGGGGAGTCGGCGAGCGCGTCGAAGGCGTTGTCGATCAGGTTGCCCAGGATCGTGACGAGCGCGGGGAGGTGCTGCGGGGCGGATCCCACGTGCGTGTCGGGTGAGATCACCAAGTCGATGCCGCGCTCGTTGGCCTCCGCCGCCTTGCCGAGCAGCAGGCCCACGATCATGGGCGCACCGACGTGCGTGCGCAGAGTGCGGTCCAGGCCGGCCGACGTACCGCGGATCTCGTTCAGGTACTGCAGCGCATCGTCGGCGCGGCCGAGTTCGAGCAGCCCGGAGACGGCGTGCATGCGGTTGGAGAACTCGTGCTGCTGGGCACGGATCGATTCGGCGAAGCTGCGCTCGCCGTCGAGTTCCTGCGTGAGCCCGGTGACCTCGGTGCGGTCCTGCAGGGTGAGCACCGCGCCGTGCGGGCGGCCCCCGAGCTCGATCGGCATCCGATTGAGCACGAGCACGCCCGCGTCGGTCACCGCGATCGCGTCCTTCA
>JAFDWM010000031.1 GCA_018268455.1 Actinomycetota bacterium
AGCGTCGAGGGGCACCCCCAGCGCGGACAGGAAGTCCCGGGCGGCGAGCTCCGCCCGCACGAGGTCGGGTTCGGTCAGACGACCCGGCACGCGCGCTGCCCGCTCGGCGGAGGCGGATCGATCCGCGCCTGCACGAGACGGTCGCGCCGTCGGGATCCGCACCTCGTCACGCTCCGGCGCGATCGTCGCTGTCGCGTCCATGGTCAGCTCCGACATGGCCTCGCCCTTCTAAAAGTAATTGCGTTCTCTTTTAGATTCCCACTCGGATCCGCTCCCGTCAAGAGGTGCAGCTCTCCCGGGCTCGGGCGTAGCGCAGCAGCAGCGTGTCCTCCGACTGCAGCACCGACATCAGCCGCATCGACCGCGACCCGGTCGCCCCGCGCGCGATGCGGCCCGCGCCGCCCGCTTCCAGGGTCGGCTCCATGGTCAGGCACAGCTCGTCGACGACGTCGGCCTGCAGCAGCGCGCCGAACAGCGCCGGACCGCCCTCGCACAGGGTCCTCTCCAGCCCGCGCGAGCGCAGCGCCGCGGCGATCGCGGATCCGTCGACCTGGGCACCGGATCCGTCGACCTCGGCGCCAGCCGCGGTGCAGACGTCCGCGAGCCCGGCGAACCGGTGTCCGTGCCGCGCCGCCGCCTGCTCGGTGGTGATCAGGATCGGCCGCTCGGGCGCCCCCGTGAAGATCGCGGAGGCGGGATCCAGGTTCAGGGATCCGGTCACGATCGCGAACACGGGATGAGCCGTGTGCCCGTGCGCAGTGCGCCAGCGCGCGGACTCGTCGTCGACGCGCATGTCGGCGTACCCCTCGGTGCGCACGGTGCCGCCGGCGACGAGCACGACGTCCGCCCAGCGCCGCAGCAGGCCGAAGAAGCGCTTGTCGGCTTCCCCGGACAGTCCGCCGGAGCGGCCGTCGCGGGTGACAGCGCCGTCGATGCTCGACACGAAGTTCATCCGCAGGCACCGCCCGTCGATGGCGTCGAGGATCTCCTCGTCGGAGAGCCGCGGCGCGGGTCGGGGCCAGAGTCGATCGAGTTCGACGTCCATGCTCCGATGATCCCATCGGCTCGGCGAGCCGGATCCGCGCGAGCGGATCCGTCAGCGGAACCGGCGCAGGCGCAGGCTGTTGCCCACCACGAACACGCTCGAGAACGCCATCGCGGCTCCCGCGAGCATCGGGTTCAGCAGCCCCAGCGCGGCGATCGGGATTGCCGCCACGTTGTAGGCGAAGGCCCAGAACAGGTTCGCCTTGATCGTGCCGAGCGTGCGGCGGGAGAGGCGAATCGCGTCGGCCGCCGTGCGCAGGTCGCCGCGGACGAGCGTGATGTCGCTCGCCTCGATCGCGACGTCGGTGCCGGTGCCCATCGCCATGCCGAGATCCGCGGTGGCGAGCGCCGCGGCGTCGTTCACTCCGTCGCCGACCATCGCCACGACGCGGCCCTCGCGCTGCAGCCGGGCCACGACGTCGACCTTGCCCTGAGGCAGCACCTCGGCGACGACCTCGGCGATCCCGACCTCCGCGGCGATCCGGCGGGCGACCGCCTCGTTGTCGCCGGTGAGCAGGATCGGGGTGAGCCCGAGTCGCTTCAGCTCGGCGATCGCCTCGGCGCTGGTCTGCTTGACCGTATCGGCGATGACGAGGATCCCCCGTGCGGCGCCGTCCCAGCCGACGGCGACGACGGTCTCACCACCCGCCTCGGCCTCAGCCTTCGCGGCCGCCACCCGCGAGCTCAGGCGCAGCGACCAATCCGTGAGCAGGCTGTCCCGGCCGACGAGCACGGCGTGCCCGTCGACGACGCCCTGCACGCCACGGCCCTCGATGTTCTGGAAGGATCCGACCGCGGGGAGCGGCCCCGACTCGGCGGCGGCACGGGCGACGGCCTGCGCGATCGGGTGCTCGGAGGCGCTCTCCAGCGCACCGGCCAGGTGCAGCAGCTCGGCCGGATCCGTCCCCTCCTCGGCGACGACGTCGACGAGCGTCATCCGCCCGCGGGTCACCGTGCCGGTCTTGTCGAGCACGATCGTGTCGACCCGACGCGTGGATTCCAGCACCTCCGGACCCTTGATCAGGATGCCGAGCTGCGCGCCGCGACCTGTGCCGACGAGCAGCGCGGTGGGCGTGGCCAGGCCCAGGGCGCACGGGCACGCGATCACGAGCACCGCGACGGCGGCGGTGAACGCGGCCGACGCGCCCGCGCCGGAGAGCAGCCAGGCGGCCAGGGTCACCACGGCGATGCCGATGACGATCGGCACGAACACGCCGGAGATGCGGTCGGCGAGACGCTGCACCTCCGCCTTGCCGGTCTGTGCGTCTTCGACGAGGCGCGCCATCTGCGCGAGCTGTGTGTCGGATCCCACCGACGTCGCACGCACCACGAGCCGGCCCCCGGCGTTGACGGTCGCGCCGGCCACGACGTCGCCGATGCCGACCTCGACGGGCACCGACTCGCCGGTCAGCATCGAGGCGTCGACGGCGCTGGATCCCGAGGTCACGATGCCGTCGGTGGCGATCTTCTCCCCGGGCCGCACGACGAACTCGTCGCCGACGGCGAGCTGCGCGATCGGGATCCGGGTCTCGGATCCGCGCCGGAGCACGGCGACGTCCTTCGCACCGAGCTCGAGCAGCGCGCGCAGCGCCGCTCCGGCCTGGCGCTTGGACCGCTTCTCGAAGTAGCGTCCGGCGAGGATGAACACCGTCACCCCGGCGCCCACCTCGAGGTAGATCGTGCCCGCACCGTTGCCCGACTCGAGCGCGAACGAGAACTCGTGCCGCATGCCCGGCATGCCGGCGGTGCCGAGGAACAGGGCGTAGAGCGACCAGCCGAACGCGGCCAGCGTGCCCATCGAGATGAGCGTGTCCATCGTGGCGGCGCCGTGGCGCAGGTTCAGCCATGCCGCGCGGTGGAACGGCCAGGCGCCCCAGACGATGACCGGTGCGGCGAGCGCCAGCGAGGCCCACTGCCAGTACGTGAACTGCAGCGGCGGGATCATCGCGAGCAGCACGACCGGGATAGTGAGGATCGTGCTGACGAGCAGGCGGGTGCGCAGAGAGCGCAACTCCGGGTCGTCGACTGCGGAGCCCGTCGGATCGACCTCGGCCGTGGCTTCGGCGGCCCGCGGCGCGGGAAGCGCCGCCGTGTACCCGATGTCCTCGATCTGCGCGATCAGAACGGATGGGTCGATGCCGGCGGGCAGGGTCGCCTTCGCCTTTTCGGTCGCGTAGTTGACGGTCGCGGTCACGCCCTCGATCCGGTTCAGGGTCTTCTCGATGCGGCTCGCGCAGGAGGCACAGGTCATCCCGCCGATCTCGAGCTCCACGCTGTTCGCGTCCATGGTGCGTCTCCTCTCGTGTGCGTCGTCCGGTGCACGCCGTCGGGGTCGTCGGGTGCTGCCCCGGCTGCGAGCGCGCTCAGCGGCCGGGCGTGCGGCTCAGGCGCGGACCGCCCGATAGCCGGCCTCGTCGACGGCGGCGAAGACGCTCGCGTCGTCGAGCGGGGCGCTGGCGGTGACGACCAGCGAGCCGTCGGCGGCGCTCACCGTGATCGCATCGACGCCGGCGATCTTGGCGACCTCGCGCGTGACGGACGCCTCGCAGTGCCCGCAGGTCATCCCGGTCACCTGGTATGCAGTGGTGGTCATGTCTGTCCTCCGTCCGATGCCCGCTCGGGCACCTCGTCTACGCCAACCATATACCCCCCTGGGGTATTCCGCGCCGTGGATTTCGTAGAATCCGGCCATGCGCATCGTCGTCTCGGGCACCCACGCCTCCGGCAAGAGCACGCTCATCTCGGACTTCTCGCTGGCGCATCCGGAGTACGCGGTGCTGCCGGATCCGTTCGAGTACGTGGATGAGGACCTCGGATCCGGATCCCTCGTCGCGCAGCTGCGGGTCAGTGCGGAGCGGCTCCTCGATCCGGCCCTACCGCATTCGGCGATCGCTGAGCGCGGCCCGCTCGACTTCCTCGCCTACCTCGCCGCGCTCGATGACCTGCGGCGATCGGCGCGGGCCGCGGAGCTGCTCCGGCGCGAGATGCCGCTCGCCGTGGATGCCATGGAGCGGGTGGATCTGGTCGTGCTGCTCGGGCCGGAGGGCATCGCCGTGCCCGACGAGGAGGATCCCGAACTCCGCGACGCCATGGACGAGGCCCTGCTCGACCTCACGGACGATCCCGACCTCGTCGGATCCGCGCGCGTGCTCGAGCTGAGGGGCTCCCCCGCCGTGCGCCTCGCCGCCCTGGAGGCCGCCGTCCGCGCGGGGACAGCCGAACCCGCCGGCTGAACCGCGCGGTCGTCGGCCCTCCTCAGTGGCCCGGGCCCGGCTTCGGGTCAGCTGCGCACATCGAAGCGCCTCACGCCCGGCGGAGGGCATCCTCCAGGGCCACCCAGGCGAGCATCGCGCACTTCACCCGGGCGACGTAGCGGCTCACGCCGGTGAGCGCGGCCGCGTCGCCGTACACGTCCTCATCGAGCTCGAGGGCGCCGCGGGAACGCAGCGCCTCCCGGAAGCCGCCGATGAGCTCCCCCGCCTCGACCCGCGAGTGGCCGACCACGAGTTCGGTGAGCATCGAGGCGGAGGCCTGGGAGATCGAGCAGCCGGATCCGTCCCAGCTCACCTCGGCGATGCGATCCTCGCCGCCGTCGGTCGTCACGTGCGCGCGCAGCGTGATCTCGTCGCCGCAGATCGGGTTGCGCTGATGCGACTGGGCCGTGTGCGGATCTTCCTCGGCGCCGAGCAGTCCCTTGCCGTGCGGGCGCTTGGAATGATCCAGGATCAGCTCCTGGTACAGGTCGTCCAGGCCGCTCATGCGCGCACCTCCGCATCGGATCCGGACACCCCGAAGTAGCCGCGCACGCCGGCGACCGCCTCGAGCATGCGGTCGACATCGTCGACCGTGTTGTACAGCGCGGCCGAGGCGCGCACCGATGCGGTCACGCCCAGGCGCGCGTGCACCGGCTCAGCGCAGTGATGGCCGACGCGCACCGCGATCCCGTGCGCATCGAGGAACTGCCCGACGTCGTGCGCGTGCACGCCGTCGACGACGAACGCCTGCAGCGCGACCCGCTCCGCGCCGGCGGCGGCGCCCAGCAGCCGCACCCCGTCGATCGCGCCGAGGCCCTCGCGCATCCGCCGCTCGAGCTCCTGCTCGTGCGCATGGATCCGATCCATCCCGAGCCCGTCGAGATACCGCACCGCGGCGGCGAGCGCGATCGCCTGCGACACCGGCTGCGTGCCGGCCTCGAACCGCTGCGGCGGCGGCAGGAACTCGGTGCGCTCGAACGTCACGTGCGTGATCATCGATCCGCCGGTGAGGAACGGCGGCAGCGCCTCGAGCACCTCGCGACGCCCGTACAGTCCGCCGATGCCGTACGGACCCTGCATCTTGTGGCCCGAGAACACCGCCAGGTCGACGTCGAGCGCGGGCAGATCCAGCGGCAGGTGCGGCGCGGACTGGCACGCGTCGAGCACGGTGAGCGCGTCGACCTCGCGCGCCAGCGCCACGACCTCCGCGACCGGGTTCACGATGCCGAGCACGTTGGAGACATGCGTGAAGGCGACGACGCGGGTGCGGGATCCGATGATCTCCGCCGCGTGATCGAGGTCGAGGGATCCGTCGTCGCGGATCCGGATCACGCGCAGCACGGCGCCCGTGCGCGCGGCAAGCTCCTGCCACGGGATGATGTTGGCGTGGTGCTCGGCCTCGGTCACCACGAGCTCGTCGCCGGGCTGCAGCACGAAGCGGGCGCTCTCGGGAGCACCGCGGCCGAGCGTGGCGTTGCCGATCGCGTAGGCGACGAGGTTGAGCCCCTCGGTAGCGCCGTGCGTCCAGACCAGGTCGTCGGCGTCGGCGCCGACGAAGCGGGCGACGGCCGCGCGGGCGTCCTCGTACAGCTCGGTCGCCTCCGCGGCGAGGGTGTGCGCGCCGCGGTGCACGGCCGAGTTCGAGCGCTCCAGGAAGTCGCGCTCGGCATCGATGACGACCTGCGGCTTCTGGCTGGTCGCCCCCGAATCGAGGTACGCGAGCGGCAGCCCGTTCACGCTCTGCGTGAGCAGCGGGAAGTCGGCGCGCACGGCGGCCGCGTCGTAAGCGGAAGTAGTCACCCTTCAACGCTACGGCAGTGCGCGCCACCGGGACCCGTCGGGTGGATCCGGTGTGCGCTCGGATGGCGCGTGGTCGCTCGGGGCACATGCTCCGGTCTGTTTGGAACAGGTTTTCCACACCTGCGTCGCGGTCCCGATCGCGGCCGCGCCGCGCCGCTAGGGTGAGCGCATGACACCCCGCCCCGGCGTCGTCGCCGGCCCCGCCCCCGCAGGCCCCGCCGGCACCGGTCAGCCGCTGCGCGACTACCGGATCCACCGCTACGTGAACGCGTTCTGTCCGACCTGCCACGAGGAGGATCCGGAGCGTCCGCTCGCCGACGTCCGGCGGCTGAGCGGCTGGCTCGCTGTGCGCGACGACCGCGTGTGGCTGGAGCGCGGCTGCCCCGAGCACGGGCTGCAGCGCACGATGTACGACGAGTCGGCGGAGATCCTCACCTACCTCGAGCAGTGGACCGCGCCGACGAAGATCCACGTGCCGGATCTCGCCGGCAACTTCAAGCCCGTGCCCTCGGCGTACGAGGATGGCCTGCCCGAGATGCAGACCCAGCACACCTGCATCCTGCTCGAAGACCTCACCGACCACTGCAACCTGCGCTGCCCCACCTGTTTCGCGGAGTCCAGCCCGGCGGCGAGCGCGATCGCACCGCTGGCCGAGGTGCTCGCGTCGGTCGACGCGCGGTTGGCGAGGGAGAACAACCGCATCGACGTGCTCATGCTGTCCGGCGGCGAGCCCACGCTGTACCCGTGGCTCGAGCAACTGCTGGAGCACCTCGTGGCGCGACCCGTCGTGCGGATCCTGCTGAACTCGAACGGTCTGCGCATCGCGCAGGACGACGCCCTGGTCGAGACGCTGAAGAAGCACCGCGAGCGGGTCGAGGTGTACCTGCAGTACGACGGCGAGAGCGCCGAGGCGTCGGCGTACCACCGCGGCGCCGACATCCGCCGGTTCAAGCAGCGCGCGCTGGAACGCCTCAGCGAGGCCGGCGTGTTCACGACCCTCACGATGACCGCGGCGCTCGGCGTGAACGACGGCGAGATCGGGGCCGTGATCCGCCGCGCCATGCAGACCCCGTACGTCGGCGGCGTGACGATCCAGCCGGTATTCGGATCCGGACGCTCGGCGGGCATCGACCCGCACGACCGTCTCACACACACGGGCGTACTGGCGCGGCTCGAGCCGCAGACGAACGGCGAGGTCACCTGGAAAGACCTCACCGCGCTGCCCTGCAGCCACCCGCACTGCTGCTCGGTCGGCTACCTGCTCAAGGACGACTCCGGATCCTGGAACTCGCTCACCAAGCTCGTCGGGCACGACAAGCTGAAGGAGTTCCTCGACCTCAACCCCGACCTCATCGCGAATCGGATCGCCGACAGCGGTATCAACCAGAAGCTGAAGGAGTCGGTCAAGCAGTCGCTGCTCGACCTGCTCAGCGAGCAGTCGTCGCTCTCGCATCCCTCGATCGGATCCCTCTGGAAGGACATCTGCACCGGCTGCGATCTCGGCATCGGCACGCTCACGAAGCTCGCCACGGCGGCGCTTCCCGGTCAGCACAAGCGGCTGCGGGCATTCCTCGGCGAGCGCGTCAAGCGCATCACCGTGAAGCCGTTCATGGACATCAACACGATGATCGAGGAGCGCCTCACGCAGTGCTGCGTGCACGTCGCCACGGTGAACGAACAGACCTCCGCCCACCAGTGCGCGCCGTTCTGCGCGGTGCAGGCGTGGGCACCGCTGTCGCGGACCCGCATCTCCACGGCGACCGGATCCGCGGGAGCGCGGGCCGGGTCCGGCGCGGGCCCCGCGTCCGAAGCGGGCTCCGGCTCCGAGGCCGGGGTCGACGCCGGCGACCGCACGCGACTGCCGCTCTCGGTGGGGCACTGAGTCATGGCCGTGGGGGGCGATGAGCCGGGTGAGCTCGATCTGTCGGGCTTGAACCGCTACGACGAGACCGTCGGCTCCCCCGCCGCGCCGTTCGACCCGCTCCGGCTGTGCGTGTTCACGACGGTCGCGCTCATCGCCTGCCTGCTCGGGCCGATCGCCGTTCTCGGGTTCGCCCTCATCGCGATCGCGGGGTACGCGCGCGCCCGCCGACAGGGGCTGCTGCGCTCGAAGTGCAAGCTCGGCGACACCCGGCTCGTGCTCGCGTACCTGAGCGTGCTGGCGGTGCTCGCCGCCGTCGCGACGCCGTTCTGGGTGATGTTCTGGATCGGCAGGCTCTGATGTTCCCGACCCTGCGGGAGCTGCTCGGGCCCTGGGCGCCGCCGATCGAGACGCACGGGTTCTTCGTCGCGCTCGGGTTGGGCGCCGCAGGGATCGTCTTCCTCATCGAGCGGCGCCGGCGGGGCGTGACGGATCCGCGCGTGGCGTATCTCGTGCTCGGCGCGCTGCTGGGAGCGGCGATCCTCAGCCGCCTGGGCACCTGGGCACAGCACATCGACCTGACGAGGAATCGCGATCTGCTCTCGCAGCTCACGCAGGGCAATGCCTCGATCCTCAGCGCCCTGGTCGGCGCCTGGCTCGGCGTGCACGTCGCCAAGAAGATCGTCGGCTACCGCGAGCGCAGCGGCGACCTGTTCGCCCCGGCGGTGGCGATCGCGATGGCGATCGGCCGGTTCGGATGCCTCTTCACCGAGCGCCCGGGAACGCCCACCGGCGCGGACTGGGGCATCGTGCTGGATCCGGCGGCGGCCGCTCGCGTCGGCTCACCCGCCGGGGTGCCGCTGCATCCGAGCTTCGTGTACGAGATCGCGTTCCACCTGGCCGCGTTCTGCCTGCTCTGGTTCTGGCTGCGGCATCGCGACATCGCCGCCGGAGAGACGCTCACGCTCTACATCGGCGCCTACGGGATCTTCCGGTTCTTCGTCGAGTTCGTGCGCGGCAACGACGTCGCCTGGCTCGGGCTGACCCGGCCGCAGCTGTTCCTGATCGTCACGATCCCGCTTCTCATCGCCCGCATCGTCTGGAAGGCGCGACGCGGCGCCTTCCCGCTCACCGCCAGGAGGACTCCGAGTGAACAGCACGCCTGATCTCCCGCCCGAGCCCGACCCGCAGCAGCCAGGCGATCCCGGGCCGCCCGCACCGGCTGCCCCCGGATCCCCGGTGCCGACGGATCCCGGGATCCCTGCGGATCCGCCCGCACCGTCGATTCCCCCCTCGCCACCGCTCGCACCACCGCTGTCGCCCGCACCGCCGGCACCTGCGACACCGCCCACGCCCCCGGTCACGCCCGGCCCGCCGGTCCCGCCCGTGCCGCCCGTGCCGCAGGCGCCTCCCGTGCCGCCCGTGCCGCAGGCGCCGGATGCGATCGGCGGCGCCACCGCGCCGCCCCCGGTCCCGCCGTTCGCGGCCCCTGGCGCTCCGGGCACGCCACCGTACCCTCAGCCCGGCTATCAGCCGGGGTACCAGCCGCATCCGAACGCCGCCTACGCTCCCGTGCCGCCGCGCACCGGGATGAGCTTCGGTGCCGGGATCGGCATCGGATCGGCGATCGGCTGCGGATCCATGGTCATCGCGCTGGTGCTGTTCTTCGCGCTCGCGAACCTCGGCATGGCGTTCTCGATCGGGGCCGTCGTGCTGCCCCTCATCCTGGGTGCGGTGCTGCTGTTCTGGCCGAAGAGCCGGGGAATCGGCGTCGGCGTGCTCATCGTCTCGGCCGCCGCCTGGATCGTCGTGATCGGGCCGTGCCTGGGCCTGATCGGAGGGCTCTGATGCCGGCGGATCCGGCGTGAGCGTCCGGACGTCGGAGTCACGGAGGAGACCTTTCCAGCTCCCGTCGCAGAAGATGTCGCTCTTCTGGGCTCAGAAGGGCATCTTTCGCGACGGGAGCGACAGGTCGCAGGGCCGCTACGGTCGCAGGGCCGCTACGGTCACGCGTCACTACGGTCGCGCATCGCTACGGTCGCGCGTCGCTACGGACGGGTGAGCTCCTCCAGCACCTCGACCACGTGCCGATACGGCTTGCCGGTGGCGCGGCTCATGCCGAGCTCGCAGGTGCGGTTCGCCGACACGAAGGCGCCGAAGCCGCCCCGGTCGTCGTCGGCGGCGGCGACCTCCGCGGCCTCGACCGCGGTGGCGCTGGCGGTCAGCTCGGGGTGCAGCATGCCGCGGTCGCCGGCGAAGGCGCAGCAGCCCCAGCCGTCCGGCACGAACACCTCATCGGCGACGGCCGCGGCGAGCGCGCGCAGGGCGTCGTTCGCGCCGAGCTGCGTCGTCGAGCAGGTGGGGTGCACGGCGACGGATCCGATCCGCTCGCGCACAGTCAGCACGGGCAGCGCCTCCCGCGCCAGGAACGTGGTGGCGTCCTCGATGCGCAGGCCCTCGTACTCGGGGTGGGTGGCGGCGGCCTTGGCCAGCATCACGTGCAGGCCCTCGGTGCACGATGCGGCGTCGCAGACGACCGGCAGTTCGCCGCCGCGGCTCGCCTGCCACAGCGCGGGCAGCACGCGCTCGGTCATCACGGCGTAGCCGTCGAGCTCGCCCTTCGACTTCCACGGGGTGCCGCAGCAGAGGGATCCGGCGTGCTCCGGCACGATGTACGCGATCCCCGCCCGCTCCAGCAGCGCCCGCACCGCATCGCGGGATCCGACCCCGTCGCCGCCGTCGCCGGACGACTCCGGACCGAACATCGTGCCGATGCAGGAGCCGAACAGCACCGCCTGCGCGTCGGCCGGGTACTGCGCGGCGGGAGCCGCGGATCCGCCGCCCGGCAACGCGGCATCGTAGAGCGGCATGGTGTCGGCGCCGAGCACGGCGCGTCCGGCCTTCGTGACGCCGGTGACCAGCGTCGCAGGCAGCTTCTTGGCGAGGCCGAGCGCCAGACCCCCGCCGCGGGTGACCGCGCCCCAGTTCTTCGCCGCGAGCTTCCAGAGGCCCTCTTCGAGCCCGCCGGCCTGCTCGGCGCGGAGCCGGCGCACGAGGTCGCCGGTGTTGATGTCGACGGGGCAGGCCACCCCGCACATGCCGTCGACCGCGCAGGTCTGCACGGCGTCGTAGTCGTAGTCGCGCGCGATGTCGGCGGCCACATCGGTGTCGCCGCGATGCAGGGCCGCGGCCATGTCGCGGCGCAGCACGATGCGCTGGCGGGGCGTGAGCGTGACGTCCTTGCTCGGGCAAGTCGGCTCGCAGTATCCGCACTCGACGCAGCGATCGACCTCGCTCTCGACCGTGGGCACGAGCTTCAGGTCGGCGAGATAGGAGGTGGGCTCGTCGGAGAGCACGACGCCCGGGTTGAGGATGCCGGCCGGATCCAGCAGCCGCTTGATCTCCCACATCATGTCGGTGAGCGCGTCGCCGTACTGCCGCCGCACGAACGGCGCCATGATGCGGCCGGTGCCGTGCTCGGCCTTGAGCGTGCCGCCCTGGGCGAGCACGAGCTCGACCAGGTCCTCGGTGAAGCGCTCGTACCGCTCGAGGGAGCGGTGATCGTCGAAGCGCTCGTTGATGAGGAAGTGCACGTTGCCGTCCTTGGCGTGCCCGAAGATCACGCTGCCCTCGTAGCCGTGCTCGTCGAACAGCGCCGTGAGCCCCTCGCACACGCCGAGCAGGCGCTCGACGGGCACCGCGATGTCCTCGAGCAGCGCGGTGGTACCCGACGGCCGGGCGCCGGCGACCGCGGTGTACAGGCCCTTGCGCACGACCCACAGCTCGCCGCGCTCGGCCAGGTCCTCGGTCATCCGGGCCGGGGTCGTGAGCGGCAGGGTCGCGATGTGCGCGAGCGCCCGCTCCTTCCCCCGCGCGAGCGCCTCGGCATCGGCGGCGTGCACCTCGACGAGCAGCGCGGCGTGGCCCTGCACGTCGATGTCGGCGATCACATCCGGCACGGTGCTGAGGCCCTGGGCGACGCGCAGCGACGCGGCGTCGAGCAGCTCGATGGTCGCGAGGCCCAGCGCGGTGAGGCCCGGCAGCGCCGCCATCGCATCGGAGAGCGTGTCGAACACCAGCAGCCCCGTCGACGCCTCGGGCTGGATCGGGATCGTGCGGAACCGCGCCTCGGCGACGAACGCGAGCGTGCCCTCGGATCCGATCACGAGGTGCTCCAGGATCCGCACCGGGTCATCGAAGTCGAGCAGCGCGTTGAGCCCGTACCCCATCGTGTTCTTGCGGGAGAACTGCCGGGCGACCTCGGCGGCGAGGGCGACGTCGCCGCGCAGGCGGTCGCGCAGGTGGCGCAGGTCGCGCGCGATCTCGGGCTCGTCGCGCTCGAGGCGCTCCCCCGCATCGGGGGCGCCGGTGTCGATGATCGTGCCGCTGGGCAGCACCAGCACCATCGACTCGATCGTCTGATAGGAGTTCTCGACGATGCCGCAGGCCATGCCGCTGGAGTTGTCGGCGACGACCCCGCCGATCGTGCAGGCGATCTCGCTGGCCGGATCCGGGCCGAGCTTGCGGCGGAAGCGCGCCAGTCGCGTGTTCACCTGCCGCACGGTCGCGCCGGGCTGCGCCGCGACCGACGTGCCGTCTGGGCTCACCGTGATGCCGCGGAATGCGGAGCGGGTGTCGACCATGACGTCTCCGGTCACGCCCTGGCCGGACAGGCTCGTGCCGCCGGAGCGGAAGGTGAGGGAGCGCCCGGCCGCGCGCACGGCGTCGAAGATGCGGGCGACGGCCGCGGCATCCTGCGGCACGAGCACCGCATCGGGCACGAGCAGGTAGTGCGAGGCGTCGTGCGCGCGGGCGAACCGGTCGATCGTCCGCGAGGCCACCCGCACGTCGGGCCCGAGCGCGGCGGGATCCAGCGGTGAGGTCATGGTGGCGGGCATGCGAACTCCTTCCGGCGGTGCGAAAGCGATTGTCTGACAAGTATACCGATCGGGGCCGCATCTTCTACGCTGTCCTCATGAGCATGAGCACCCTGGGCGTCGTCGGCGTCGTCGAGGCAACCAGCCGCATGCTGCGCCGGCGGATCCTCGACGGGTCCCTCGCCGGGGACGCCACGGTGACCGAAGCCTGGGTGTCGACGGAGTTCGGAATCGCCCGCCCGAGCGCCAAGGCCGCCATCGAGCAGCTCGTGGCGGTCGGCCTGCTCATCCGCACCGCACACCGCAGCGCCCGCGTGGCCGCGATCGATGCCACCGTCGTGCGCGACGTGTATCGCACCCGCGCGCGCCTGGAGGCCGCGGCGCTGCGGGAGCTGGCCGCCGGCGCGGTCGTGCCGCCGGCGGCGGTCGCGGCGAACGCGACGATCGCCGCCCTGCCGCCGGGGCCGAATCCGGCGACGGTCGACCCCGACATCCTCTTCCACACCGCCCTCATCGACGCGATCGTCAGCGAACGCACCTCGCGCATGTATCGCACCCTGCTCGACGAGGCGCGCCTGTGCATGGCGCAGGTGCAGGACCGCCGCCTGCTCGACGCGCGCGAGATCGCGGCGCAGCACCTCGCGATCCTCGAGGCCGTCCGCGACCGTGATGGCGATCTCGCGGCCGGCCTGCTGCACGAGCATCTCGGATCCGCAGAAGAACGGCTCATCAGCGCGTTGGGTGCGTAACGGCCGGAGGCGCAGGCGGTGCGGGTCAGCCGGGTGCGGATCAGCCGGGGCGCCGGGGTGTGAGCCAGCTGCGGGGCCAGCCGGGGTGTGATCCAGCTGCGGGGGCACTGGAGTGTGAGTCAGCTGCGGGGCCAGCCGGGGTGTGAGTCAGTTGCGGGGGGCGTCGTTCGGCTGTCGGCACCCGCGAGCGCAGCTCAGCCGATCGCGTTCGGATCCACGACCTGGAACACGCCGTCCAGCAGCACCGGCACCGTCGTGGAGACGTCGACCTCGGCGGCGAGGAGCACGTCCGCGCCCTGGCCGTAGTCGTCACGCAGCTCGACGCCGCTGACCGACGCGGTGAACAGGTGCCGCATCGCCCGCGCGAGGCCGGTGTAGGCGGCTGACGCCGCGGCCGCCTCGGGTGAGCAGGCGTCGATGCCGAGTTTGCCGAGCGCGTCGATCACGGCGCCGGCGGTGAGCAGATCCTCCACCGAGAAGCGCACGGTGTCGTCGGCGCGCACCTCCCCGCCCGCGACGACGGCGACCTTCACGCGGCGACCGACGGCGTGCTGGTGGGCCAGGATCCACTCCGCCACCGCCGTGCGGTTGCGCAGGGATGCGGCAAGCACCGGCACCCCGAAGTCCGCAGCGGCCGACGCCAGCCGGGATCCGTTGAACGACGGCACCACTGCACGGGTCGCCCCGAACGCGGCGACGTTGTCGGCGGTCATGCTCGACGGCGACAGCGTGACGCCCTCCCCGCCGCGAGGACCGGCGAGCCGCGCGGATCCGAACCCGCCCTCCGCCGCGATCCGCTCCGCCTCGGCGCGCACGCCGGCGAAGGGCTGCACCTCGAGCCCCGCGCTCACCGCCCGCTCCACGGTCGTGGTGAACGAGATCGCGTCGATCACGACGATCACTCCGGCGCCGGGTGCGATCCCGCGCAGCCCCTCGCGCGCCCAGTCGAAGCGCACCTCATAGTCCTGCTGCAGCGGGCGGTCGGGGCTCATCGGAGTTCTCGCGGTGCTCGTCACCCCGGAATGCTACCTGTGGGGCTTGGGCGAGGTCGGGGTCGCGGGCTCGGGGTCGCGGATTCGGGAGGAGTTCTCGCGTTCGGGAGGAGTTCTCGCGTTCAGGAGGAGAAACTGGCGCGATCCTTCCTCCGGATCCGGAGATCTCCTCCCGAACGGGTGACGACCAGGATCCGGGAAGCCGGACACTGTCCCTCACCTGCCCGCCGCCTCGGGAGGACTTCTCACGTTCGGGAGGAGAGACTGGCGGGATCCTTCCTCCGGATCCGGAGATCTCCTCCCGAACGGGTGACGACCAGGATCCGGGAAGCCGGGCCCTGGCTCACACGCTGCCCGCCACCACGGGAGGACTTCTCGCGTTCGGGAGGAGAGACTGGCCGGATCCCTCCTCCGGATCCAGAGATCTCCTCCCAAACGGGTGACGACCAGGATCCGTGAAGCCGAGCTCTGGCCCTCACCTGCCCGCCGGCTCGGGAGGACTTCTCACGTTCGGGAGGAGAGACTGGCCGGATCCCTCCGCCGGATCCGGAGATCTCCTCCCGAACGGTTGACGAGAGGATCCGGAAAGTCGGGCCCGGAAGTGCGCGAGCGATGAGCAGGATCCGGGACACAGGGCCCGGGCTCTCGCGAGGCACGCGGATCGCAGTAGCGGCGGATCCGGCTGCGGGTTGACCGGATACCCTGGATCCCGCCCAGGCAGCCGAGCCCGGCAGCTGAGGAGAGCAATGTTCGACAGTCCGCTCTCCGCCTCCGCGTATGAGGTGCTCGGCGTCGTCGCGACGGTCGACGACGAGGAGCTGAAACGCGCCTACCGGCTGCAGCTGCGGCGCACCCACCCGGACACCGGCGGCGACGCGACGGTGTTCATCCAGGTGCAGCGCGCATGGGAGCTGGTCGGATCCCCTGCGCTGCGCGCCGCGTACGACCGCGGGCACGGGTTCTCCGACGCCGAGACACCGTGGGACGGCTGGCGCACACCGGCCACACGCACCGACACCCGTCCGCGCGCGAAGGCATACGGCGAAGCGGGCTCGAGCCGGCGGCGGCTCTATGTCGACCAGGTGCACGCGTGGGCCGGATCCGCGGTCCCGGATCCGTACGACCCCGCCTTCGTGCGCACCATCCCCCGCGAGCTGCGCCGCACCCTCGCGCAGGCCCTCGCCGAGGAGGACACCGCCCGCTCCGTCGCCGACCTCGGCATGGGCTTCACCGCCTGGCACGACGTGGCGGTCCCGACCGGCGCGTCCCTGGCAGCCGCGCCCGCGACAGGCGGCGGGGTACCCGCGCAGCCCGACACCCTCGACCACATCGTGCTCGGACCGAGCGGACTGTACGGACTGATGTCGGCCGACTTCGGCGAGATCGCGCGTTTCCGCGGCGGCGAGGTCATCGGATCCGGCACCGGATCCCGCGCCCCGATCACGGCACTGGTGACGCAGGTGCGCACGGTCGCGCGGGCGGCGCGGGTGCGTTTCGGCGGAGCCATCCTGGTGCTCCCCGACGACGACCTCGCGCAGGCGACCACGCCGCTCGGTGCGATCCGCGGCACCACCGTGGTGGTCGTGCGCCGCAGCACACTGCGCACGCTGCTGCGATCCGGCGTACCCGGATCCCGCACGATCGGCGGCACCGAGCTCTTCGATCTGCGCACCCGGATCCAGCAGACGGTCCGCTTCGCGTGAGGACGAGGGATCCGCTCCACCGCGTCTTCACCTCCCCAGGCCGTCGTCACCCCCGCTGGTCGACGTCCACCCGAGGGGGTGGCGGCGCTCCGGGGAGGTGAACGCGAGGCCGCACCACGCCGCACGGGCATCCGGCCGCGCCCCGCGCCGCCCGCGCCAGGCCCGCCCCACCCCCAGGCTCCGCCGAGCCCGGGCCCAGCCTCAGGAATAGCCGCGGCGCAGCAGCATCCCGGCGGCGCGATCGAACTCCTCCGCGGTCGGGATCTCGAAGTCGAGCGCGTTCGCGTTGCGGGTGATCACGGCGAAGACGGCGGCGACCGCCGCGGCATCCTCGAGCTCGCCGGCCGAGACTCCGGCGTCCATGGCCAGGCGGGCGTCCGCGGCGGAGAGCTCGCCCGGATCCTTCGTCATCCGCTCCAGGAACACGAGGGCGGCGCGGAGCCGCACGTCGATCGGCGCCGTGCGGAAGTCGGCGAGTACCGCGTCTGCGACGGCGGGATCCATGCCCCGCACCGAGATGGCCCGGTGCGCGCCGACGCAGAACGGGCAGGCGTTCCAGCTCGCGACCATCGCCGCCATCAGCTCGCGCTCCGACACGGTCCACACGCTCGGCCCGCGCATCGCTTTCTGCGTCCACCGTCCCAGCGCGGATCCCGCGAAACCGCGATCGTAGAACGCGACCCTGGCGGCATCGGGAAGCCGGTATCCGGACATGCGGGAGATCGCACGGATCAGCAGGCGATGCGCCAGGCTGTCGCCGCGCTCGACCTCAGCGAGCCTCATCCGCCGCCTCCTCGATCGCCCGGATCGCGGCATCCCAGCGCCGCAGCGCCGCGCCGACGCCGGCCGCCATCACGACCTCGAACGCTCCCCGATCGGATCCGGCCTCCCGCCGCGCGGCCGTGACCTGCGCATCGGTCACCCGGTACGACGCCTCCCCGACGGTCCGTGCGAGCTCCGCGTACGCGCCGGCCACGGCAGCGTCGCCGCCGGCCCCGATCCGCATCGCGCCCGTCGTCGCGTGCGCGTCGACGCCGCCGGACGCAGCGGCCCGCAGTTCCTCGGCGAGGACCCGGTGCTCCACCTCCGCAGCCATGCCCCGAACCTACTCCGTCGACGCTGCCGCTCGCCGGAGGCGACCATCGTGCGCTCCACCGCACCGTTCCCCTCCCCACAGCGTCTTCCCCTCCGCTGGTTGACGCCCGCCAGAAGGGGTGAGGGCGCTGCGGGGAGGGGAACGTGCCAGCACCGCGACGCGAGCGGCGTCAGTACGGCACAGCCAAGGCACGCGACCCAGGCCCATGGTCACCGCACCGGCGGCGCGAGATCATGGGACGTGCACGTCGTGTGCACCCCGCGCGGCGTGGAAGGAGAGGCGATGGCGGATCCGACAACCGTCGACCTGTCCTCTGCCGCGCACCCGCGCCGCAGCCCGGAGCAGCCGCTGCCCGCCGCGCTCGTCATGATCGCGGCGTTCGCCGTCCTGATGGGCGTGGTCCAACTGAGCATCGGGCTGCGCACTCCGGACACGCTCTGGGTGGTCGCGTTGTTCACCGGCGTGTTCTGGATCTGGGTGGCCGCGGGGCTCCTCGCCTGGTGGCGCCGACCGCACAACAACACCGGTCTGCTTCTCGTGGTCGGCGGAATCGCGCTGTTCCTTTCCGGGCTCGTGAACCTGGGGATCGACGCGCTCTCGGTGCTGAGCGCGATCTTCGCGACGAGCCCGCTCGCGATGACCATGCATCTGCTGCACGCGTTCCCGTCCGGACGCCTGCGCGGCCGGCTGTCGATCATCACCGTCGTGCTGGGCTGGGTGGCCTGCCCCGTGCTGCAGGGCACGCTGGTGCTCCTCTCCGTGACGGCTCCGGGCGCCGTTCCTGCCGTCGCCGCGGGGCAGAAGACCCTCGGGATCGCGGTGATGGTGCTCACCGCGATCGTGCTGGCCCGCCGTCTCGTCGTCGCCGATCCCGGCCACCGGCGCGTGCTGCTCCCCCTGTTCGCCTACGGCATCGTCGCCGTGCTGCTGCTCGCCTTCGCGCCCACGATCGTCGGCGCACTCGGCTGGGATCCGATGCTCGGCGGACTGACGCAGCTCATCGTGTCCGCGGCGGTTCCCATCGCGTTCCTGCTCGGGGTGCTGCTCGGCGGGTTCCGTCGCACCGGAGCGCTCGAGCCGCTGAGCGCCTGGCTCGGCATCACCGGCGCGGGTGGCCCCGCGGTCGCGCGTGCACTCGCCGACACGCTGGGCGACGATTCGCTGCGCGTCGTCTACTGGTCGGCTGAGCGCGACGAGTACGTCGATGAGACGGGTGGACCGGTCGATCCCGCCGAGCGCGGACCCGACCGCGGCTGGTGCGAGATCCGCGTCGACTCGCGACTCGTGGGCGCGATCGTCTACGACACCCGGATGACGGCGGATCCGGCGCCGGTGCGGCGTGCCGGCGATGTGCTCGCGATCGCGATCGACCGCGAGCGCCTCACCGCCGAGCTGCTCGCGAGCAACGATGCGCTCACGCAGTCGCGGATCCGCCTGGTCGAGACCGCCGACCGGGAGCGCTCGCGCATCGCGCAGGATCTGCACGACGGCATCCAGGTGCAGCTCGTGCTGCTGGCCCTCACGGCGCAGACCATCGCAAACGCCCCCGATGCGACCCCCGAGACGAGCGAAGCGTCGGCGCGCCTCCGGCACGGGATCGACGAGGCCGCGGCCGACCTGCGTCGGCTCGTGCACAACGTGCTGCCGGTCACCCTCACCGAGCGAGGGCTGACCGCCGCTGCGGAAGACCTCGTCGACCGGCTGGCGATCCCGGCGACCCTCGAGGCCGCCATCGACGACGCCTCGATCTCGTCGACGACCGCGCACACCGCGTACTTCATCGTCGCGGAGGCGCTGACCAACACGGTCAAGCACTCGAAGGCGTCATGGGTGCGGGTCAGCCTGCGCGTCGAGGACGGTCTGCTGCGCATCGCCGTCCGCGACAACGGCGTGGGCGGGGCGAGCGTCGATCGCGGCGCGGGTCTGCGCGGCCTGCTCGACCGCGTCGATGCGCTGGGGGGCAATCTGCGGATGCGATCGGATCCGGGACACGGCACCGAGGTGAGGGTGGAACTGCCATGCGTGTGATCATCGGTGAGGACGAGGTGCTGCTGCGCGAGGGCCTGCGGCATCTGCTCGCACAGGACGGCTTCGAGGTCGTGGCGGCCGTCGGCGACGCCGAGGCGCTGCTCGAGCAGGTGGATCTCCTCGAGCCTGAGCTCGTGATCACCGACATCCGAATGCCTCCGACGCACACCGACGAGGGGCTGATCGCCGCGCTCCGGATCCGCGAGACGCATCCCGGGATCCCCGTCGTCGTGCTCTCGCAGTACGTGCAGCGCCGCTACGCGACCGAGCTGCTCGAGCAGAACGGGAGCGGCTTCGGCTATCTGCTCAAGCAGCGCATCGCCGACGTCACCACCTTCACCGCCGACCTGCGCCGCGTGGCCGCGGGCGGCACGGCCCTGGATCCCGAGGTCGTCTCGGTGCTGGTCACCCGGGCGAGCCGCGCGAGCGGGGCGGTCGGATCCCTCACCCCGCGCCAGCTCGAGGTGCTCTCGCTGATGGCGGAGGGTCGCAGCAACGCACGGATCGCGGCGGACCTGTTCCTGTCCGAGAAGGCCGTCGTGCAGCACACCTCGCACATCTACACCGCGCTCGGGCTGTCCGTCGACGGCGACGACCACCGCAGGGTGCTCGCCGTGCTGCGCTTCCTGGCGTCGGTCGCGGAGGAGTACCGCTGAGCCCACGCCCGGCGGCCAGGTAGCCCGGCGGCCAGGTGGCCCGGCGGCCAGGTGGCCCGGCGGCCAGGTAGCCCGCCGGGCCCACAACCCCGGGCCCGGCGGCCGCCGCCATGCAGCCCCGGGCAGCCCGCCCGCCGGCGGGGCTACGACCGCGGCGGCGGCGCGTACGCGGTGCCGAGCTCTGCGGTCAGGGCGACGAGGAGCCGCACCGCCGGCGTCTGGCAGATCGCGTCGCCCGGATCGTCGGTGAGCGTGAGAGAAGTGGTGCAGCCGCCCGAGGCGATGTCGCTGTTGGTCTGCACGGCGACCGTGGTGTCCGTCGCCGTGTCGTAGTAGAGCGAGGTGTTGTAGCCGGACAGGTCGCCGGTGTGACCGACCCACCCCTGCGAGCAGCTCATCCCGAATCCGTAGCCGATCGGCGAGAAGGACGTCAGCCTCAGGTTCTGCGTCTTCGCATCCACGAGTCCCTGCCCCGTGCCGAGCGCACGGCCCATCGTCAGCAGATCGTCGATGTCGGAGATGATCTCGCCGGCGGTGAAGCTCCACGACGGATTCCAGTCCGTGGAATCCGTCGGCGCGTCCGGCGTCGCGGTGTTGCCGTTCAGCGTGTACCCGTGCGCATACGGCTCCGGCAGCGCGGCCGACGTCCCCGGCCACGACGTGTTCGTGAGGTGAAGCGGGTCGAAGATCCGCTCCTGCATGACCTTCCCGATGTCCTGGCCGGTCACCTTCTCGATCACCTTGCCGAGCAGCACCGTGTTCGTGTTCGAGTACGCGAAGCTCTCCCCCGGCGCGAACAGCGGCGACACGGCGGCGCCCGCCTCGATGACCTCCTCCGGCGTGTAGACCGCGGTCGGATCGGCGAAGTACTTCTCCAGCAGCTTCTCGTTCATCGTGTAGCTGGCGACGCCGCTGGTCATGTCGGCCAGTTGGGTGAGCGTGATGGTGTCGCCGTTCGGGATCCCGGACACGTACTTCCCGATCGTGTCGTCGAGCTTGAGCTTGCCCTCCTGCGCGAGCTGCAGCACGATCGTCGTCGTGTACATCTTCGTGAGTGACGCGATGCGGGTGTGCATGCCGACCTGCATCGGGGTGCCGGCGAGATCGGCGTCCCCATAGGCCTTGGTCCAGGTGCCCTCGGGGGTGCGCACGCCCACGACCGCGCCCGGCGAGGCACCGAGGGCGAAGGCCTTGGCCGCCGCCGCGTCGAGTGTGGCGACGGTCTCCGCAGGCAGCGCGGACATGGTCTTCGCACCCGGCTTCGCGGCGATCGTCCGGGACGGATCCGCGACGCACGCGGCCGCCGCGGGGCCAGCGGCGGTAGCGGAGGGCGACGGCGACGCCGAAGATCCGCCGGAGGGAGCGGAGCATCCGGCGAGGATGAGCGCGCCGGCGACGACGGTGAGCGCCAGGCTCCGGCGCAACTCGCGCGCGGGACGGCTAGGGGACGGCATCATCTCAACCTCCATAGATGCTCTTCATGAGCAGGGTGCCGATCACGGTCGCAGGCGGGCGCCCATCGGCGGCCGGGGCGAGGTTCGCCCAGGCGACGATCGTCACCTTCTGCACGGGGTCGTACCCCATGAACGAGTTGTAGCCGGGCAGTTCACCGGTGTGCCCGTAGAGCGGGCCGAACTTCGCGATGCCCCAGCCGTACTTCGGGTCGGGCAGCCCGACCGGTACCGTCTGCACACCGGCGAGACGCTCCTTCTGCAGCGTCGGCCCGAGCACGGCGCCGGATCCGAGCGCCTCGACCCAGTGCGCGAGGTCGCGGATCGTGGAGATGCCGGCGCCCGCGGCGCCCGCCCAGGACGGGTTGAGGTTCGTGGTGTCGCTCGGCAGCAGCGTGCCGGCCTTCGCCTGGGCGAGCTGATCGGGCGGCAGTGCGCTCGACTCCATGGTGTCGACGTTGTTCGAGTACATGTAGCCGTGCGAGTACGGCTCCGGCAGCGAGGCGTCCGTGTCGGCGGGATACGAGGTCTCACGCAGGCCGAGCGGCGTGAACAGCCGCTCCTGGAGGATCTGCGCGAGCGGCTTGTGCTCGAGCTGCTCCGCGATGAGGCCGAGCAGCACGGTGTTGGTGTTGGAGTAGTTCCAGCCGTCCCCCGGGGCGAACGTCGGCGGCTCGGCGAGCCCCATGGCCACGAGCTCCTCCGGTTTCCAGACCCGCTGCGGCTGGGTGTCGAGCGCCCGGTTGAGTTCGAGCGTGGCCGTGTAGTTCGCCAGCCCGCTGCGCATGGTGAGCAGCTGCTCGATCGTGATGCTGCTGTTCGACACCTCGGGGCGGTACTTCGCGACCTTGTCGGTCAGCGAGAGCTTGCCCTCCTGCACGAGCTGCAGGATGACGGTCGCCGTCATCGTCTTCGTGTTGGATCCGATCCGGAAGTGGTCGTCGAGCGACACGGGGGTGGATCCGTGCAGCTGCGTCACGCCGAACGTCGCGGTGACCTCACCCTGCGGGGTGCGCACCAGCATCGCCGCACCCGGCACGCCGAGCTCGGTCGCGAGCGAGTCGAACTGCGCACGCAGGGCGCCGGCGTCCGCGGTCACGGTTCCCGCGCTGGACGGGGACGGCGACGCGACGGTTCCCGAAGCGCCACCGCCCGCGCACCCCGATGCGATCAGTGCGATCGCCAGGAGGGCGGCCACCGCCGCGCCCCGGTGCACCCTGGTCTCAGCCGCCATCGTGAGCCTCCTCGTCGCATAGGCCGGATCCGCACGTGCGGATC